>JBAXTB010000221.1:0-9715 GCA_037130425.1 Bacteroidota bacterium | reverse complement strand
TTACCACCACACGCTGCGTGCATTGGCTGGTTAAGCCGTGGCAATCGTAGGCTTTAAACGTGCGGGTGATTGTGCCTTTGTTACAAACTGTGTCGAACAGATTGTAGTTCGCGCTGTGCGATAAACCGCATTGGCCTTGGTAAACCTTGGTCGTATCCAAGCAGCAGTTGTCGTACACATTTGCTTTGCCGTACACCCAAAGGCTGGCGTCAAAGTTTTCACAAGCCACTGTTACGTTTGCAGGAGGTTGACAAACTGGTTTGATTTTATCCTGAACTTCCACGTTCACCATGCACTCATTGAAGAGTGGTGTGCCGTCAGGGCCGTTCATGATCGCTCCGTCTGCATCAACTTGATAAACGCGCAGGATCACCGTTTGGGTGGTACCTACTTCGCAGCAGTAGAATTTGATCGAATCGCGTTCTTCCGTGGCGTTTGGTTTTTCACAATCTTCTAATCCGTTGATGCAATCGCTGTATGGATCCATACGACGGATCGTGAAGTGTATTCCGTTGCAATTGTCGGTTGAACCGTCGTCGAAAGTTTTGGCTTTCACCCAGGTTACACCTGCGCCGTCGCAGCCGTTGGCCGGTGTGTAGCAATCCGCCGGGTCATCCGTTCCAATGGCCACTACTGTGTATTGATCGCAGGCAGCAACCGGTGGTTGGTAGTCGGCAACGGTTAATTTGAACGAACAAGTGCTGGTGTTTCCGCAGTCGTCTTCAGCCGTATATACTACCGTGTGGCGACCAACCGGTAAACATGGCGTCCAGCCCCAGTTACCTAAAGTATCTAAATCCCAGTAGTTGTTGCCTGGGAAGGTCGTGAGTGCGCCATCAACGGTGTACATACCCGTTTGATCGCCCGTGTAAGGATCGAAAGTTGTCACCATCGCGCCGATGTTGTTGACGCGCGAGCAGTTGTCTTTGATAATTACGTCAGGCAAATTCGTCGTTGCGCAGCAGTTGTACGGATCGGTGGAGACCGTCAGGTTGGCCGGACAAGTCATGGCCGGGCCTTGGCTGTCGAGCACTTTAATCAACTGAATGTAGTATTGCGGGTTCTGCGTTGGAGGATATGGCGTCGTTGGTAAGCACCAGTCAACCAAAGTCCAGGTACGCAGGATTTTGTACGTTCCATCGCAAACCGGCAGGATTTGATCCGTGTAGGCTGCCTGCAATTCGCAGAAGCCAGGATCTGGGAACAGTTTCCAGTTGATGCCGAAGTCTTTGTAATATGGGACACCCGTTACAGCAGGGCTGGTGTTTACGTTTGCACCGCAGTTAACCACAAAGTCAGCCGGGAAGTCTACATCACCTACGTGTACGCGGTGGAAGTAGATGTATTGGATGCAAGTTGAAGTGTTGTTCGAAGCGTCTTTTGCCGTCCATTTGCGGGTCACATAAGCGCTCAGATCCTGAACACCGTTGAAACCTTGATTGCAGGCAAGATCATGCCAGGTGTCAACATAAGACAAGGTGTAGGCCGAACATTCTACAACATCCGGATATGCATCTGCGATATTCAGCGTGTTTTTCAGGTAGTTCGGGTCGTAGTTTGTGATCGGGCAGGACAAATCAATATCCGTGCATTCGATTTCAGGCGCTAATTTATCTTCGATTTTGACATTGCCCCAGCATTTGTTGCCGCTCACCAAATGTGTTACGCGCACTTGATAACTCTGGCCAATGTCGCTTGCATTTACCGTTGCAGGAACCCAAGGACCGTTGCCGTAAGGAGCCGTTTTGTCGAGTTCTACGATGTAGTCATCATCGCAACCGTAAGTACCCTCGAGGATATCGTCCGGCAGAATTTCCGTTATACAATCAACATCAAGTGAAACGTATACTAAATCGTTGCAAATCAAGGAAGAAGGCGTTGTAACAACGTTTACAATTTTAGAGACAGACTGTGTGCAACCTGGATCATTCGGGCCGGTTGCTTTTGGCGTACCGCCGTTTACGGTGTAAACAATCGTGTATTGACCAACACCTGCGCCCGGATTGAACGTAGTGGTGGTGGTACCATTTACCGTAAATGTTTGGCTTGTTACGCTGCCGTCGCCAGGGTTACCGGTCAATGTTACCGGAGCCGAGTACAAGCAGAATGGGCCAGCCAAATCGGAAGTGATCGACGGGTTCGGGTACTGGCAAGAGTTGCCAATGCTCAGGGTCGTACCTGCGCCGTTGGTAACTGAAATCGTGTAACCGATAGCGTCGATGTGGCGACCGTCGAGGGTAAACATGTTACCGCCGATGTTTGTCAGCACCGTACCAACCGTGATTGCGATTGGCGCTGCCGGTGGTGCCGGGCTGCCGGTAGTGTACAAACCGGTTACGGCAGATACCGTCCAGGTTTGGTTCGAAGGTGCATTTACCTTGATTTGTTCGCCAAATTGGCCGTTGGTCAAGGTAGTGGCGTTGTTCAGGCAAACGCATGGATCAGAGATCGTAGCATTGCAGTTGAACGAGAATACCGTTACCGAACCGGTCATCGTCGTAGAGCAGCTGGTGGCTACCGTCGTACCGATTACCGTGTAGGTACCGACAACATTGAAGTTACCAAAGTTTAGTGCCGCACCGGTGCCCGCAACTGGAGCGCCGTTGTTGGTACCGTTGATTTGCAGTTGATAGTTCACACCTGTTTGCGAACCGCTCAAACCAACCGGAACCGTGGAACTGCCCTGGCAGAAGCCGCCACCGCCTGTTACCGTAAAGGTGTTGGTCGGAAGCGGATTGACCGTAATGGTTGTGCTTGCTGTTGCAGAGCAACCGTTCGCATTTGTTACCGTAATAGTATAAGTCGTGGTCGATGCAGGTGTTACCGTAATGGCCGCAGTTGTTGCGCCCGTAGTCCAAGCGTATGAAGTACCGCCGGAAGCCGTCAGGGTAGCCGAAGCGCCGTTACAAATAATGGCGTCGTTCGGGGTAGCGCCCGAAGTTTCCGTTACAGCGATTGCCGGTGTCGGAAGCGGGTTCACCGTGATCGTGCGCGTTGACGTAGCGGTACAACCGGCAGCGCTCGTAACCGTTACGGTATATGTCGTGGTAGATGCTGGTGTTACGGTGATTGCTGCCGTGTTTGCACCCGTGCTCCAGGAATAAGTACCACCGCCTGTGCCGGTGATCGTAGCCGATGCGCCTGCGCAGATAATACCGTCATTCGCGGTGCTTCCAGAAGTTTCTGCAACGGTGGTCGCTGGCGTTGGAAACGGATTCACCGTGATCGTCGTGGTAGCCGTTGCGGAACAACCGTTCGCATTGGTTACCGTAATGGTGTAAGTCAAGGTCGATGCAGGTGTTACCGTAATGGCCGCAGTAGTAGCACCTGTGCTCCAGGCATACGTTCCACCGCCGGATGCCGTCAGCGAAGCCGAAGCGCCTGCGCAGATTTGGCCGTCGTTATTGGTTGTGCCCGATGTTTCCGTTACGGCAATAGCCGGTGTCGGAATTGGGTTAACCGTGATGGTGCGTGTTGAAGTGGCTGAACAGCCGTTTGCGTTGGTTACTGTAACCGTATAAGTTGTGGTAGACGCTGGTGTTGCCGTAATGGCAGCAGTATTAGCACCTGTGCTCCAGGCGTAGGATGTTCCGCCCGATGCTGTGATGGTTGCGCTTGCGCCCGCACAGATGATACCATCGTTGGCCGTTGTACCGGAGGTTTCCGCAACCGTGATCGCTGGCGTCGGAAGCGGATTAACAGTAATGGTGGTCGTAGACGTTATAGAAGAACCGTTCGCAGCGGTAACCGATACCGTATAAGTTGTTGTGGATGCAGGTGTTACGTTGATCGCTGCCGTATTACTGCCTGTGCTCCAAGCATAAGCGGTTCCACTAGGAGCCGTCAGGGTAGCCGTGGCACCCACGCAAATGATGCCATCGTTGTTCGTTGTGCCAGAAGTTTCCGTCACCGTAATTGCAGGCGGCGGCGGCGGCGGACAAGCAACTGCAGCCGTACCAGTATTAACCGTCATGGTAACGGTACCTGATTGATTACCGAAATTTGTCAAAACAACCAGATAGTACCCCACAGAAGCAGTAAAATTCATCGTACCACCATTACTACTACTGTAATTACAAGATACATTGTTCGCAGCAGAAAGATTTCCGCAACCTGCAGTTGTCGACGCAAACGGGCCCCATGCCGCATAGTCTACGTCAGAACTCGGATTAATGCTAATATTCTGAATTACGGTGCCCGGGCTTGTTACCTGAAAGTAAAACCAGGACTCGTTAGGGGAAGAACCCAAGCAGGTTGTAGCCAGATAGGTATTGGTATTGCCCCCGCCTGTCACTGCCGGAAAAGTTGCACCGGAGGCAAGGCAGGCAGCAGTAGCGCAGGTACTGCCCGGCGCTTGGGCTTGCATCGGCGCAACATCAAAGAGTATCGCAAAGAAAACAGCGATCAGTCCCAGAAAACCTGATTTAAGCGTTTTGCGCAAAGACAGGGTCTGGATTGGAGCCTCGGGCCTTCGTTCCGAATCAGCCCACTTGGGTGTTAAAAAACTTTTCATCAAACGTGTAATTAAAATGGTTGAATAAAATGAATTGAAGTTAACTGAGAACAAAATTATGCCCAGCCCCTAGGAGAAAACTTCTGATATGGAGAGAAAATCGTACAAAACCGATATAAAACGGGTGTTTTAGCGGGAAAATCGTACAGAATCTGAACTGAATTTGCTTTACTACACGAAGAACTTAATAATGGAGGCTTGTACTTGACGGGCAGTTGCCTAATAATACTATATGCTACGCATTTAATGAATTAACGCTTACTATTTCAGTTTGTAAGTAGTAATAGATTTATGAAAACGGTTCGCATAAAGTCGGGAGAAATACTTCACATCCCGCATGCCGACCGCTTCAACAACTCCTTTCACAGTGGGAAAACTTCCGTTTTCCAAGTACATGCGCGCCTGTTGCAGGCGCCCCTCCTGAATATACTGGTTGGGGGTCATACCGGTAAGACGATTGATCTGTTGATAGAATGCCGTACGGCTCATCAACAGGGTCTGTGCTAGTTTATCAACTGAAAAGGCGGGATCTGATAATCCGGCAAACAAAGCCTTTTCCAAATCGATCATCCATTCGATATACATTTTGCTGTGCTCAGTAACATCATCCGTTGTATCGGATATCCCGATCTGAGATGTACCATAGTTTGCCCTAATGCTGCTTCGGCACAAAAGTGTTTGTATTGATTTTATAAGCACAGCCGGTTCTGTCGGTTTAGTCAGGTAGTCATCTACCCCTAAACGCATTGCTTTTAGTTGGTTCTCCTGACAGTTCAATGCCGTAAGAAAAATCACCGGTATTTGCGCAAAGGCATCTATGCACCTTATCTGGGAAATCAGCTGAATGCCATCCATTCCGGGCATCATCACGTCGCACAAGATTAGATCAGGTGGCGCATTACTTTCTAAATAAGCCAATGCTTCCGTTCCAGAGAATGCACAATGCACATTATATGATTTTTGCAGCCTACTTTTTAGCACATATTGATAATCCGGATGGTCTTCTACCACCAGAATTTTGGGCTGCTCAATACGCACAGAAAAAGATGGAAAGGGTCGTTGTGCAACCTTGTTTTGAGATTGCACCGGATCAACGGGACATGCGGGTTCTACTGCGGCTGGCTTGCATACAACTGCCGAGTTTGAGGATAATGGGAATGAAACATAAAATTTACTACCGGAGCGATCACTTTCCACGCCTATTTCGCCCCCCATTAGTTCAGTCAACTCTTTGGCTAAAGACAGTCCAATACCGGAGCCGCCCTCTACAGGTGCATTCGGGACTTGGGTTTGGTAATAACGCTCAAAAACATAAAACAAATCACTGGGATGAATACCCCTTCCCGTATCGTGCACCGAAATACGCACGTTTCGTAAATCATTTTCTACCAAAACCGTAATTTGACCATTCGTATCCGTAAATTTAACAGCATTAGAGAGCAAATTTCCTACGATGATACTTACATACTCAGGATCAACAATTATATCACCCATTTGGGCTTTTTCTGCAATATATCTCATTTTTATGCCCTTCTTCTCGGCCATAATCCGGTAGTCGGCTACAAGCGGACGAACAATAGAATCAATCCCAACCAGTACATTGTTCAAGCGCAGGTTTACAAATTCCGTTTTAGAAAGATAGAGAATACCGTTCACCATTTTCAGCAAATGCCGTGTACTCCGCATCGCCACTGAAATCAACTCATGGTGCCGCTTATCCGTATCTTTTTCTGTTTGAATACCCCATATCACATCCATGATTAATGCCAAAGGGGTTCGCAATTCATGGGTCAAGTTGGCTAAAAACCGTGATTTTTCTGCTGCTATCTTAGATATACGCTCCGATTGTTGCTCAATCAAGTGCTTATCCTGCGTGATTTTAAGCGTCCTGGCCGCTACCTGTTCCTCTAATTCAATTTGCCGTATCCGAAGCATCCTTATCCTGTACTGGAAAAATAAATACACAATGGCAATGGTTACAAATAGGATAAAAAAACGAAACCATATTGTAAGGTAATACGGTGGCGGTACATTAATCCGGATCCTACATTCCCGAAGGGAGTATAAACCGTTTCCGCAGCGGGCACGCATCACAAGCGTATACGCCCCATAAGGCAGGCTGGCCAACTGGATTTCAGGCAAATTTGAGGTATTCCAGGTTTCTACCAGGCCCTCTATTTTATAGCTAAATTCAACATTATTCGGGTTTGAATATTCGGCCAGGGAAAAATGTAATTTAAGGTACCGGTCTCCTGGCGCTATAAATATACTACTATCCTGATAATACTTAGGCAGTATATTTATTTCCTTATGATCATTGGAAGAAAAAACGGCTGCTTTCGACAACACGACGGATATATCCGGATCGAGGTTAAAATCTTTATAAAAATCCTTTGGATGAAACATCGTAACACCGTTCATACCACCGAATAAAATTGTCCCGTCGGAAACCTGACAATAAGAAACTCTGTTAAACTCATTGTGGGTAATACCGTCAAGTGTATTGAAATTTCTAATTTTTTCAGTACTTTCCTGAAACTGACCAATTCCTCCATCACTGCTGTACCATAAAAAACCATAGGCATCTTTGAACACCGCATATAAATTATCATTGATCAACCCATCCTGATCTGTATACCAACTTGTTAAACTTATTTCCGGATCCCAGTGCAACAATCCTTTTGCCGTAGCAAACCAGAATCCACCCGTTCCATCTTCACACAGATGCCTTAAATGATCGCTCGGCAAGAAATACCGCCCGATTCCTCCTTTCCAGTACCGCGCTACAATTCCATGTTGTTCATTTAATTCGTACAAACCGTTATCCGTTAATATCCAAGCTGATTTCCCATCTTTTTTAGGATAAAACTGATAAATTTCAGCGTTTTGAAGCGCGCTAAACCCATTGTACGCTACATCTTTTTTCAAAACACCATCACGCCGGTTGTAATAAATAAGCCCTTTATTATTGCCCAGCCATACCCGTTCCTTCCTGGGCCAAATCGACCATATATTACCAATCAAACGATTCGTTGGATCTGAATAAACCCTACTGGTTCCAGTTTTTAAATCAATTTGGATTACATCACCCAAGGCGCATAACAAAGAACCATCCAAATCCTCCGCCAGGGCATAATTGCCAATCGCTTTGCTCCAAATTTGCCGAATTTCTTTATGTTTCCGATCGTATGAAAACAAACCGTTACCAGCGTTAATATAAATTTCCCCACTACTGTGCTCTATAATACCCCGACACGGCCTTTGTTGCTTATTTGATTTTTGGTCCGTATCCACCCAAAGGATTTTATGAAACTTGGCGTGTGTTACCGACACCTTGTACAGCCCGTCTATCGTCGCAACCCAAGCATTCGATTTTCGATCAATCATGATCTGAAAAGCCGTTTTGGGGCTTATCGTCGTAGTAGCATTTAGAAAATGAAAAATCAGACCGCCTGTCGGGTGCCATATCATGAGCCGGTCCTGATTAACCATCCATATCGCTTCCGTTCTTTGATCTACCTCTATACCGCTCTTGTGCAACAGATCATCCGGGATATATCCCTTAACAACAGAAGCGATCTTTTGGTAAACTGCCGGCTTGAAAGGCTCAAGTCTGGCAAAACTGTTATGGCCAATGCTCCAAAAGGAGCCATCGCCAGCTAATGTACCAAGGTGAGTAGCATCGGGCGACTCAAATCGGCATGATGATCCATCATACCGGACGGAAATAAAAACCCGATTGGCGCCAGTAGAATCAATTGTGGAAATCCATATATATGAGTTCAGATGATTTGGTACACAAAATGAAAAATTACCCTCCCGGCATTTATATATCAACTTCGATGCTCCATCTGGCTTTACCTGCCACAGGCCTCCACTACCGTCACACTCCAGTATGGTTTGATCTCGGCCCAATGCAACATCAAAAACAGGTACATCTGAAGCACTGGCAATACGCGGAATAATCTCTTTATACTCCTTGGTATGGATGTTTACTAGGCTGTATCGCACCTTTTCATGTTCCATCGGTATCCGAATCCAAAGGTTGCCTTGCGCGTCTTCAAAACGAATACTTATTCCACTAGCCACACTTAATGAGCGCCAATGTTGAACTGTTTCAAAAGAAGTTCCGTTAAAAAAATCAAGCCCGCTTTCTGTAATCAGCCAAATAAACCCCCTGCTGTCCTCAAATGACTGAAAAACGTGATTATGGGAAAGCCCTTCGCTTTTGCCATAACGCACTACATCTTCTCTAAGATCAGACTGCCCATACACCGTGATCCAAGGCAAATAACATATCAAACAAATAAATATTAGAGCAAATTTCTTGGAAAAAGACTCCATATAAAACCCAAAATCAAACACCTTTAGAAAAATTTGTATTAGAACTAAATTGTTATGTAGGAAAAGTATAAATGTAGGACACTTCCTAAGTGGCAATAATTCCAATTTAATGTATCTATAATCTAAAAAACTGCAGGTTTGGGTTCATTTACAAACTTGAGTTGGCTTTACAATATATCTCTGGTAAATTTCAATACCGGGTTTCCCCTAAACGCCGAATGGGCGACTGAAATCAGTCGCCCATTCGGGAATAATATATTGATTATGAGTGAATTACAAACCAATTGCCTTTACAAAATCCGCACTTTCAGGCTTTACACCCGAAGCAAAGAAATTGACCAATTTACCTTGCTCATCAATCAGGTATTTGCAGAAATTCCAGCTTGGCGCCTGACTGTTCCAGCCGTTCAGGGCCGGATCGGTGAGCCATTTGTAAATCGGAGCCGTATCAGCGCCTTTTACTGCTACTTTTTCAAACATCGGGAAGGTCACGCCGTAGTTCTTGGTGCAGAAAGTAGTGATCTGTGCAGCCGAACCAGGTTCTTGTCCGCCGAAATCGTTGCAAGGGAAACCCAATACCACCACTTTATCCTTGTGCGCCTCATAATATTTCTCCCAATCGGCGTATTGAGGTGTGTAGCCGCACTCGGAAGCCACATTCAGAACGATGATTTTTTTACCCTTATATTGTTCCAATGAAACCGGCTTGCCGTCAAGGCCGTTTACGGTAAAACTGAAAAAAGAAACAGTCGGATCTATTTGTTGGGTATTCATAGGACGGGTTAAAACTTTATTTAAAGGAAATTGGCACACATTAAAAGTAATGGCGCCAACAATTGCGATGGCCAGCGTAGCAAG
>JBAXTB010000220.1:0-9896 GCA_037130425.1 Bacteroidota bacterium | reverse complement strand
ATCTCGAAAAAGTCACGAAATCCAAGCTTTGCGCGATCAAAAATCCCGTAAATCCCAAAATCCCTATCATCGTGGTTCAGACAGTGTGCCGCGCGCGGGTAATTGTCATAATCAGGATTCGCAGGATTTTAGGATTTACAGGATATTGATCTCACGCTCTCTTGATTTTAGCACTTTTTATAACGAAAGCACTCACGTAGTGACGGGCTGACTTGGAGTCAGGCCGTCACTTGGCTTGGCCATTTGATCTCGAAAAAGTCACGAAATCCAAGCTTTGCGCGATCAAAAATCCCGTAAATCCAAAAATCCCTATCATCGTGGTTCAGACAGTGTGCCGCGCGCGGGTATTCGTCTGAATCAGGATTCGCAAGATTGCAGGATTTACAGAATAAAAAAAATCGCGAGAAGCCAAGCCCCTCGCGATCAAATATCCTGCAAATCCCAAAATCCCTATCATCGTGGTTCAGACAGTATTATTTATGCACCTCAATACTGCACCATAAACTGCACATCCGGCAGACTCTGCGCCGTAGATTCCTTAATCGCCTCCCCAACTTCCGGCGACATCACCAGCGAAGTAAATGCTTCCGCGTTTGGCGCCTCAAACAGGTAGTGGATTTCATTCGGATCTTCCAGTGCCTGAAATGCATGAATGGGTTTTACATCGTATTTAGCCATCATGTGGAGCGATTGGGAAAATACTTCGCGGTGTTTTTCGGGGTCGGTTACTTTGTAGGTGGTGAATACGTAAATCATGATCTTGTTGGTTAAAATTGTATCTTAATCAGTTGAATGACACAAAGTTGAACCAAATAATGTCTGCCTTTTTACGCGCTTGTGTAATTGGCAAGTTTGATTGCGCAAGTGGTCGATTATACATGATCCTTAACTACCGCACAGCCACCTTCGCCACCGAATACCGCCCTTTCGCATCCCGAATCTCCACCACATACATCCCCGCCGCAATGCCCGCCAAGGCAACATTTGCCTCATTGCGCTGTTCGACGGTACCCGATTTTACAAGTGCGCCGTTGACATTCAAAATCCGATACGTCCAGGCAGTTGCATCGAGGGTTGTTTTGATGTTTAGGGTTTCGTGCGCGGGATTCGGCGATACTGTGACAGCGTTCTCCACAGTGGGTTGTTTTACGCTGGTCGGCGTCGTAATTTTCAAAATTTGCAATCCGTTTTGCATATCGCCTGCAATGATCGTACCCGATGGAAGCCAGGGATAATTGCCCCAACAACCAAAGTAACCATTGTAGATGGTGTTTTCCGGGTGGGTATCATAATGGGCGACGAGCACTGGCGCGAGGGGCACGCTGATGTCATACACCAGCAGACCATCTTCGTATTGTGAATCAAACAATAAATTGTTTTTAATGTAAATATTGTGCGGAATGGCCAAACTGCCGCTATTGAGCGTCAGGTTATCCAAAAATGAAACAACCGGCTCGATGCCGCCACCGGTTGTTAAGTGGTGTAAATCAACAATTTGAATCGGGCGTCCTTTGGGGATTTCCTCTGTATAATAAGCGTAAGTACCCTCTTTGTTCAACCAACTCAAGTGGTTGTACCCACCGGTACTACAGCTGGCCAGGGTAACAGGGGCCTGCGGGTTCTTCATGTTATAAATGTAATATCCGTTGTAGCCGCTGGAGGCGTATAAGGTGTCATTGCGCACATAAGAGTCGTGAATATAACCGCCTTCCAACGGAACCTCAGCCACGATGGTCGGCTTGTCGGGGTTTTGGCTGACATCCAAAATGAGTGAACCATTGCTTACCACATTGGTGCCGTTCAGGTAAATATGGCCTGAAACCGTATCAAGCGTAATACTGTGCGAACTATTGAACAGTTCGTTGCTCCAATACGAACGAATGATGGTGTCGGGCGCCTGTGACATGTCAAAAATCATCATGCCCTCAGCGGTACCGTCGGTTACTTCATACACGCGGTTTTTGTAGGACTTGAATTCCCGCCAAACGGTATTCGTCGTACCGGCAAATTTGCCGACCAACTTGGGGTTGTAAGGATTGGTAATGTCAAAAATCAGGACGTGCAGGGCGCCGCCAAGAAACGCGTACTCGTGGCCGTTTACGGCAATGCCCCAGCAACCGCTGTACTGCAAATTAAGGTTGCCGGGTGCGGCGATGGGCAATGCATCGTCATCCCAATGCGACAAACGGGTCATATTCAGCGAGTCCTGTGCATGTAACTGCATGAATGTGAACAAAATACAAAGTTGAACAAGAATTTTCTTTAGCATAATTGCGTATTGTAAATGAATTGAAGGACTTCGGTTTACCTTTACGGGACTGTATTTTCACCGTCAAAAGCAACCGCTACTGGATGTTTGGCGTCATGAACAGCGAAAGTAGGAGCATTATGAAAAAACAACACATACTTATCGCCTTTTTATCTGCAATTGCCATAACTGGCCTGCAAGCGCAAAAATATAGCAATGAATTTTTGGCCATTGGCGTGGGCGCCCGCGCGCATGGCATGTCGGGCGCTCAAACAGCCGTGACCAATGACCTGACCGCCGCTTACTGGAATCCGGCCGGCCTGACGCAGATTGAGGCGCCGTTTCAGGTAAACGCGATGCACGCGGAATGGTTTGCAGGGGTAGGGCAGTACGACTACATCGGTTTCGGCAAATCGCTGAACCGTGAACGCAAATCTTTTCTGGCGTTTTCCGTCATTCGCCTTGGAATCGACAATATTCCGTACACCATTAACCTCGTGGATGCGGACGGACGCATCAACTATGATAACGTAACGCAGTTTTCAGCCGCCGATTACGCCGTGATGGGCAGTTATGCGCGGCAATTGCGCAACCCGGCCTTTTCCATCGGCGGAACGGTTAAGGTTATACGCCGTGTGATTGGGTCCTTTGGGAGTTCCTGGGGCTTTGGGGCTGATTTGGGTATCCAATACCGCAAAGGAAATCTTACCTTGGGCGCGCAAGGCCGCGACCTGACCACCACGTTCAATGCCTGGTCTTTCAACCTGACCGAACGCGAAAAGCAGGTGTTTACCCAAACGAAAAATGAAATCCCGGTCAGCAGTACCGAAATCACCTTGCCGCGTCTGTTGCTGGGCGCCTCTTACCGCATTAAAGCTGGTTCAAAAACGAGTTTTTTGCCCGCTTTTGACCTGGATTGCACCACCGACGGTCAACGCAATGTGTTGCTGAGTTCCAAATCCGTAAATATTGATCCTAAAATTGGCTTGGAAGTCGATTATAACCATTTTGTACAATTGCGCGCGGGCGTCGGAAATTTCCAGCGTATCAAAGATGATTTCGACGCAAGCAAGAAACACCTCACGGTGCAACCCAATTTCGGTATCGGGCTAAAACTCGGTCGGGTGCAGTTGGACTATGCGCTTACCGACATCGGCAATATCTCGCTGGTGCAATATTCCCACATTTTCTCGCTGTCCATCAACTTTAAGGAGAAAAAAACGGCTACGCAGTAAGGAATGAAAACGGGTACGTTTCTTCGACAACGTACCCGCTTCCCATAATGCGCAATTTAAAAAATATGTGGCTTTGCTTGTCATCCTTAAATGCAGACGTATCTTTGCCGCACATTCATTTAATCCCTGGCATAAAAATGCCGCCTTTAAAGATTTCCAAACCGAGTGCTATCCCGATTTTAAAGTATTCTTTTAATCGTCAACCACATTTGTAGTGGACATTGGTTGTGCCGACGTTCTTTGTATTCAAAGAATGCAAATGTACACCACGGTACCATTATAATCTCATGGTTGCCCCTCCGGATAGGCTCGCGGTGAGGGGCTTTTTTTTTGTACATCCGACAGAAGCGCCCTACTTCTTCTTCAACATAAACAAATACACCGGCAAGTGGTCGCTATACCCGTTGATGAAAATATCGCCCACAAAGGTTCTAAATGGATAACCCCGAAAAGCGCCCTCCGTTTGTAACAACCAGGGCTTCCTGAAAATCAGCGCTTTATACAATTGCCAGCCACCTGTTTTTTTCATCACAAAAGCCTGTGACAGCATCATTTGGTCGAAAAGATCCCAAGAGTCGCGGTAGGCGAGGGTGCCGTTGCCGTTTTTGAAAAAATCATACATCGGATTGTACATATCGCCCGGACCGACATCGCGTATATCTCCTTTGGATTGTAATACTTCCGTAACACTTTTATTATTCGGGTCATCGTTCAAATCACCCATGACAATAATCTTTGCATTGGGATCTTCTATGCGCAGACTGTCAGCGATATGCTTGCACACACCTGCGGCACGTGCGCGGCGCCAGGCGGAAGCGCTTTCACCGCCAAGGCGCGAAGGCCAGTGGCCGACCATCAAATGAATTTTTTCGCCGTCAAAATTGCCGCACATATATAAAATGTCGCGGGTAAAATCCTGCACCGTATCGTTATCCCGTTTCAGGCTCACAAAATATGGCTTGGCGCCTAAAAGGGTAAAATACTTTGCTTGATAAATAAAAGCACAGTCAATACCGCGTCGGTCAGGCGACTCAAAATGCACGATTTGATAATTTCGGGCCTTGAGCAACGAATCGCTGATCATGTCTTCCAGCACCTTTCGGTTTTCTATTTCTGCCACGCCAAGGATGGCCAAACCGTCGGGCGTCAGTTCCGTTCCCATCTGACTTACCACATTGGCCATATTATGCACCTTCGACATGTATTTTGGGGTGTCCCAAAGCAGCCGACCGGTCGGTAAAAAGTCTGCGTCGTTGGTAATCGGGTTATCGAGCGTATCGAAAAAATTCTCCAGGTTGTAAAAACCAATGGAAGCGACCTTGTAATCACCTCCTTTTTGGGCCAACAAAGTGCTGTTTAACAGCAAAAAAGCAAAGAAAATATAACTAAATTTCATAAAAACAGGTTTGAATTGGCAAAGGAACAGGATTTCGGTACAACATGTCGCCACTTTGCAATAAATTAACTTAAGACTTTAGCATAGCTGCCGGGGTAATAACTACTTTTGCGAGCTTTTTACCGCTTCCGACAATTACTGAAAATCGGTTGCGGATTTCACCTCCTGTCATTTTGTCCCAAAGTGATCATTATTTTTGAAAAATGGCTCTTGCGCCGCACACCCTGATCCAAATTCATCACTTATTCTTACCATTTAATGATTAAAAGACTTCTTATTGCGAGTTTACTGTTATTGTCTGCGCTCCATGTTTTTTCGCAATCCCTGCGAGGCAAGGTAACTGACAGCGAAACAGACGGCCCACTTGCGGACGCATCTGTCGTGCTTGCCGGTACAGGCAAGATTGCGGCCACCGCAGCCGACGGTACCTTTTCGTTTACTGATTTGAAAGCAGGCGCTTACAATGTGGTTGTAACCTTCCCCGGCTACCGTCCTTTTGAAACTTCTGTGACCGTTTCTGCCAAAGATGAAGCGAAACTTGACATTGAATTACAAAAAAACATTAGCACCGAAATTCCAACGGTTTCGCTTGATGAAGCGGAAACAGAAACGGAAGGTTCGACTGAAGTAGCCAATTTATTGCACGCTTCACGCGACGTTTTTCAGAACATCTCCGGTTTTGCATGGTCTACTTTCCGTTTCCGTGAACGCGGTTATGACTCAGGATTAACACAGATTTTTATGAACGGTGTGCCGTTCAACGACCCGGAAACAGGCTGGCAGCCTTATGGCGAATTCAGCGGATTGAATGACGTAACACGCAATCGTTATAGTTCTGTAGGACTTGACGCAACTGAATTTGCCTTTGGCGATTTGGGCGGCGCAACCAATATTGATACCCGCGCATCTGTACAACGCAAACAGATTCGCTTGTCTTATTCAAACACCAACCGCATTTATCGCAATCGGGTGATGCTCACCTACAATACCGGTCTTCTGCCGGGCGGTTGGGCGCTTTCTGTTTCTGGAAGCCACCGTTGGGCGCAGGAAGGTTACGTTCCGGGCACTTTTTACGACGGATACTCTTATTTCGTTTCCGCAGATAAGGTTTTTAACAAAAAACATAGCCTGAACCTGACTGCGTTTTCAGCGCAAGGCAAACGCGGCCGTTCTGCTGATTCGTTTCAGGAAATGTACAACATCGCCGGCACCAATTATTATAACCCGCTTTGGGGCTACCAAAACGGCAAAAAACGCAACTCCGGCGTCTCGTCCAACAACAGTCCAACCGCTATTTTGCGCTACGACTGGACGCCATCGACAAAAACGCACCTCACCGCTGCTGCTTATACGCAAATCGGAAAGAACACCTATTCGCGTTTGAACTGGCAAAATGCCGGCAACCCGTATCCGGACTTTAACCGCAACCTGCCAAGCAGCCTGCCTGACACGGTTTTGGCAAACGACTGGACGACCCTGCTGAGCCAGAATGAATCGCAGCGCCAACTCAACTGGGACAACCTGTATGAAGCCAACCGGAACAACGTAAGTTCTACCCCGAACGCGGAAGGCATCGCCGGCAACACCGTGAATGGGAAAGTGGCGAAGTACATTATGGAAAATCAACATTCTGATAATACAGAATTCGGCGGCAATATCATTGCAACGCATTCCATTACCAGCCGGATCAACCTGAATGGCGGTATTAATTATCAGTGGTATAAAGGCGAGAACTACAAAACAATTGATGATTTGCTCGGCGCTGATTATTGGAGAGATTGGGACTTCTTTGGCCAATTTGACCCTTCAAGCAAAACCAGCGGCCGTCAAAGCGATTTGCGTACGCCGAACCACTTGGTGCGCAAAGGAGATAAATTCGGTTATAACTACAATGAAAACATCCGGAATACAAAAGGTTGGGCGCAGGCGCAGTTCTCTTTGAAGAAAATTCAGGCATTTATTGCGGGAGAATTGGGACAAACCAAGCAATGGCGCACCGGTTTGATGCAAAACGGACGTTTCCCGAATACTTCTTTAGGCGATTCTGAGAAACTCACCTGGAATACATACAACGTGAAAGCCGGTTTGGTGTATAAAATAAACGGTCGCCATTATTTGTATGCCAATGGTTTATACGGCACCCAGGCGCCGCAAATGCGCAACATCTTTTTGTCGCCGGCCGTGCGCAATACGGTTATCCCGAATGCGACTCTTTCGAAAGTTCATAGTATTGAAGGCGGTTATCTGTGGCGTTCGCCAAATTATCGGGCGCGTATCACCGGGTATTTCACCGAATTTTTGAATGAGACAGAGCGGATTTTTGCCAGTTCATCTACGGTAAGCCGGGTTTTGTCGGGCATCGATTTGAGCGGTACCAATTTTGGCGACGATGATTCGTTCCTCCAAGTACCGATTTTCTTTGGCGGTACGGTGATGCAAGGTGTAAACCGCCGCCACACAGGGGTAGAAATTGGTTTGGAAGCAAAACCGGTTCCGTCCTGGGTATTCACCGGCGCGGCATCCATCGGCAAATACATTTACACGTCGCGCCCTGAACTGTATCTGGCGCCCGACAATATTGAAAACCTGACCATTGACGCCGGAAAAGTATATCAAAAGAATTTTTATGTGGCACGCACGCCACAAACGGCTGCAACGATCGGCGTACAATATGACTCGCCAAAATTCTGGCGCGCCGGTTTGTCCTTAAACTATGCCGGTAACATGTATTACGACTTCGACCGCGTGCGCCGCACCGCCCGCTTTGTGGATGGCGTAACGCCGCAAGACCCAATCTGGCGTACCATTGTGGACCAACAAAAAGCGCCTGCTCAATATACCCTCGACTTTTTTGCCAGCAAGTCCTGGCGCATTCGTAAAAAATATTTCATCAACCTGAATGTTGGCATTAACAACCTGCTCGACAACCAGAAAATCTTGGTTTCAGGACGCGATTCGTACCTCAATGCGTTCCGCAATGAGGTCAAAGAACCACGTTTTTACAACAACGAGTTGGTGTATGCGCCGGGCCTGAATTATTTTGTTAATATTGCGTTCCGAATGTAAATTATTCGAAAACAAAATTTCCAGCCTCAATTAAATCGTTGAAAAACTTACTCATTCAAAAAAAATAAATTTTAAAAATATGAATTTCTTTCAAAACAAAAGCCGTAGCATCCTCAGCGCTCTGCTGCTGCTCTCCATGGTGGCCTTTTGGTCTTGCGTAAAAACGGAATTTGACGAACCACCAGCTGGCGGCGTACCAGTAGACATTACTGCCAACACAACCATCAAAGAATTGAAAAAATTGCACTTAACGCCTGCTGGTTATGATAAAGTGAAGGACGATTTGATTATCGGCGGTGAAGTTATCATGGATGATGCCTCTGGCAACTACTACAAAACATTGGTGATTCAAGATGCCAGCGGCGGTATTGAAGTAAAATTCAACGACGGTTATTTGAGCAACACCATGCCGATTGGTCGTAAAATCTTCATTCGTTGTAAAGATTTGATCCTGACTGATTACAACGGTTTAACGCAATTGACTGGTTCTACTGTCGTGGAAAACGGTGTTCCAAGTTCAGTAGGTCTTACTGCTGCGCAAGTGCTTACAAAAGTGGTAAAAGGCGAATACGCTGCGGTTAAACTGGCGCCAAAGAAAATATCGGTTGCCGATAAAACCAATCCTGATTTGTTGAGCACATTGGTTGAGCTTGATGATGTGCAATTTACACAGTGTGACGCAGGCAAGCCTTATGCCGACGTTGCTACCAAAAACAGCCTGAACCGTTTGCTGGAAGATTGCAGCGGCAACCAACTGATTGTACGCACCAGCGGTTATGCCAATTTTGCATCACAAAGCACGCCAACCGGAAATGGTAAAATTGTTGGCGTTATGAGTGTTTACGGTTCTGATTATCAATTGTACAACCGCGACCTGAATGATGTTAATATGACCGGCGGCCGTTGCGGAACAGGCGGTGGAACGACCTCTACCTTGATTAACCTCAACGAAGTGCGCAGCTTGTTTACAGGTACCACCACTGCTGCGCCGGCTGGTAAAAAAATCCATGCGACCGTAATTTCTGACCGCACCAACAAAAACCTGAACAGCCGCAATATTTATGTACAAGACGGCACAGCAGGCATCGTGGTGCGTTTTGACGCCGACCATTGCTTTGAAGTAGGCGACGAAATTGAAGTTGATATTTCAGGCATGGAAATCAGCGAATTCAAATCATTGCTTCAGTTGAACAATGTGCCATTGAAAAATGCCTCCATCGTGAACAGCGGCAAACCGGTAACGCCACGCGCTACTACGGTTGCCGATATTATTACCAATTTCAATTCCTGGGAAAGCACGCTTGTGACCATCCCGAATGTAAGCATCACGGGTGCAGGCACATGGGCGGGCAACGGCAATGCGGGCCTCACCGTGAGTGACGGAACCGGTTCAATTGTACTGTTTACCTCAGCAAGTGCATTGTTCGCAAACCTGCCTACACCAGCGGCTGGTACAAAAGTTACGCTCACTGCTATTGTCTCTGATTTCAACGGCAAGCAGTTGCTCATGCGCAATTCGAATGACGCGAAGTAGTTGAATTGTTTGAAACAATGTGCTTTAGCGCTTGACTTTCGATAAAAGTTCAATTCCTGTTAAATAGTGAAAAACAAATGAGCCATCCTGATGATTCGGGGTGGCTCTTTGCTTTGCTTGAGATTTCAGTTTTGGCTGGCGCCGGCCTTATCCAAATTCCGATGGAGGTTGGGAAAACCCGATGAAGCAGTAGGGTTGAGTGGTTCTGAAAGGAACATCCAGCAGGGAACATCCAGCAGGGAACATCCAGCAGGGAACATCCAGCAGGGAACATCCAACAGGGAACATCCAACAGGGAACATCCAGCAGGGAACATCCAGCAGGGAACACCCAGCAGGGAACACCCAGCAGGGAACATCCAACATTATATACTTACCATCAAAAATCCCTGAAGGAATTGTATATGTTTTATAACGT
>JBAXTB010000022.1:0-28727 GCA_037130425.1 Bacteroidota bacterium | reverse complement strand
GTCACTCCCCCACCAACCACTTCTTAAACTCCGACGCCCGTTCCGTACTTACCACGGTTTCAAGATCGGTGGCAGGATCAAGGTCTATTTTTACCCGGCTTTTGGAATAAGGGTGCATTTCCTTAATGGCATGAATTTGCACGATGAACTGCCGGTTGATGCGGAAAAAATCTTTCGGATCAATCATGGATTCCAATTTATCCAAAGGGTAATCTACCGGAAAACGTTTGCCCGTGCTGCGTACCACCAGAAAGGTGATTTTGTCCTTGGTATAAAAATAAGCGGCATCCGACATGTCCACCAACTTGATGCTGTTACCGAGCTTAATAAGCATACGGCGCAGGTAGCTCGGACTTTCGTGCTTGCGAATACTGTTGAGCAAAGCATTCAAATCGGGAGCCGGTTTGGCCAGGTGCAAATCCTTAAATTTGGCAATTGCGGCCGATAATTCTGTACTTTTGATTGGTTTGAGCAAATAATCCACTGCATTTACCTTAAAAGCTTGCAATGCATATTCGTCGTAGGCAGTCGTAAAAATGATGGGGCATTTCAGTTCCACATGTTCAAATATTTCAAAACTGGCGCCGTCTGCCAAGTGAATATCCAGCATGATAAGATCGGGTGACGGGTTTTGTTGCAACCACTCCACGGAGGCCTCCACACTTTCAAGTCGATCCAGGATTTCACTTTCCGGAGCAATTTCCAGGAGCAGTTTCTCCAATCGGCGGGCAGCGGCCTGTTCATCCTCTATGATTAAAATCTTCATGCGTAAATTATTTATATTTAAGACCGTTTATCCGTATCATACTCCGCCGCAATAGGTTTTGTGCAACTTATGTTAACCATCTGATTTCACAAAACCTGTTGCTTTGGCGTATAAAGGTACTTTTACGGTAAATTTTTGACCATCATCTGTTACCATTACCGGGCGTTCGCCGAGTAATTGATACCGTTTAATCAGACTTTGCAAACCGAAGTGCGTTCCAAGTTCGGGTTTTATTTTCCGTTGAATGTTGTTGCGCACCACCAAGTAATCGCCTTGCTCAAGGAATATTTCCAACTCAAGCGGATGCGCGGTGGAAATAATATTGTGTTTTACCGCATTTTCAACCAGTATTTGGAGTGTTAAAGGCATAATCTGGCCGGCAGAGGTCGGAACCTTGATTACCATTCTAAAATTATCTTCGTAACGTTTTCGCAGTAAAAAGCAAAAATCGCGCACCAAATTCAGCTCCTCCTCAATAGAAATCAAATCCCATTCGCGGTAAACCAGGATACTTCGATAAAAATCGGACAAATGCTCCACGTATTCCACGGCCAAACCCGGACTTTCCTCAATAATCGTAATAAGCGTATTAAAACTGTTGAACAAAAAGTGCGGGTTGATCTGGCTTTTTAAGGTTGCAAACTGCGATTCCACCATTTCCCGTTTCAGCGTCGCCTCGCGCTGCATCCGCTGCTCGCGCGTGTGAACGAAAGCGTAAATCAGGCCTCCGATCGCCAAAACGTAGCACAACTCGAACCACCAGCGGGTCCAAAACGGCTGCCGAATACTGAAGGTCCATAATACCTGTGGCACATGTTCAAAATTTCCATGTTCGGTTGTTTCCAGCCTGAAGGTATAGTTCCCTGGCCGCAAATTCGGATAAGAAGCCAAATGGTCTTTCGATATTTTCCAGTCCGGATCAAAACCTTCCAATTTGTAACGATACCGCACAATTTCAGGATCCGTATACCAAAAACCCGTAAAATTAAACACAAAATAGTTCTCGTCGTGCTGAAAGATTTTTTTGTGCAAAAAATCAAAAGGCTTGGAAAACAACGAAACCGAAGTAAGTCCAGGCCGCGGATCATCCAAAAACTGTTCCCTAAATGCGGCAATACGCACCAATCCACTCGACGATCCCACCCACACGTGCCCGCGCGCATCCGTACCCAAAGCATTCAGGTTTGTTTCAGATACCGGCGCCCCCAAAGAGGCATCGCAGAAAATGACGTGGTTCTTGCGCATGGTATTCAACATATCAAAACCGTCCTCGTAAGCAATAATCAACTTCCCGCTGATATCAGTTGCCAAACCCACAATCGACCTGCTGTGCAAGTGGTCAGCCTCCGTATAATGTTCGAATTTCGTGCCGTCATAACTAAACAAGCCATCCCGATCGGTACAAAACCACAAGCGTCCGGAGGGGTCTTCCGCAATGGAATAAATCGTTTTGAGCGGAATGGAATCAGCCATTTGGAATGACCTAAACGTTTGATTTTCAAGCAAAAAAAGCCCCTTGCCATCCGTACAAAACCAGGTTCTGCCCTTGTGATCGCGAAAAACGCGGTAAACATAACTGGACCCCAATTCGTTTTGCAGGCTCACCGTGCCCACACAGCCGTCGCTTTTGCGTTGCGCCAAAAACACCCCGCCCAAGGTGGCCAACCAGACGCCGTGTTCATCGCCGGAGATAGACAAAACACTGCCGTTACGCAATGCGGCGCCTTCCTTCAAATGCTGAAAAACATGCCCTGACGGATCAATCAGGAAAACGCCATCGCCGAATGAGCCGGCCCATATTTGGCCATTCGGCGCTTCCCAAATTGAAATAATATTGCATTTTTCAGGCAAAATACGCCTGAATTGATTGTTTTCCCGTAAAAAAAGCCCCGCTTTCACCCCTACCCAAAGTCGGTTGCGGCCGTCCATACAAATAGCCTGAATATCTGAAAACGGCGTTTCCATCCAGCCGAAATGCATATTTCCCGACGACAAAAATCCCTTGTCGCTTATTACCCACAAAAGCCCCTCCCGATCTTTAAACATTGAATTGATCTTGGCGTGCGCCAGCGGCGACTTCGGGTCAAGAGGCGTTATATTCCCAGTGTATGAATCAATTCGGATCAGACCATTGTTAGAGGTTCCGGCCCAAATTTCATCATTGCCGAAAGTTGCCAGCACATGTACAGCGCCATAATCCCAGTTAGGCGTTGTGTAATCAATTTTTTGTTGCGCCACATTGTAGCGGCAAACCCCGCGTTCGTATGTGCCGATCAGGATATTTCCGGTGATATCTGTAGCCAATGCAGTGATGATGGCATCGGGCAAACCGTTTTGCTCAACCGTCAGATTTTCAATTATTTTTCGTCCAGGCTCCGGCATGGAACAAATACTGATCCCGCCATCCGTGGCGGCCCAGACCCGCCCGCGGCCGTCAAGGGTCATGGTGTAAATATCATTATTGAGCAGGCCGTCGTCCGCGCTGTCAAATTGATAAATATGACCATTTTTTGCACAATAGATGCCTTCTCCATAAGTTGAAAACCAGAACCCGCCATGCCCGTCGTCGGAAAAAGCGGTGATGGATTTAACTGGTAATCCTTCTTCCGGTTGCCAGATTTGCAGGGTCGCCACAAATTCCACTGCATCAGTTTTGGCGGGGTTAATGCCTGGCAAAAAGAGCGTATTGGCGGGCAAAAAACCGATTACACCGTTGTCAAATCCAACCCAAATACGATTTTGGGCCTCAAATAATGCCGTGACGGAATGACCGTGCAATTTGTCCGGTAACTGAACCGATTGGTAACGAAGGCCATCGTAACGGAATAATCCGTTGGTTGCACCCAACCAAATCCAGCCGGAGCTATCCTGAAAAACCGTTGTTAAATGCGAATATCCTAACTCTTGAATAGAATGCGGCCGAAAAACAGGGATTTGCGCTTGCACGCTAAGCTGTAAAAACGTCAGTTGAAGCCACAAAAAAACCCAAAAAAACCAACAACCTCCTCGAAAGCAATCAAATTTAGTGCGCAGATTCAACGTACCCGCATCCTTAAAACTTCTATGTGGATATATCCGGGTCATTTACCTGAGATTAAATCAGCATCAACCGTGACATTCACTTCATTGGCGATTTTCTGATGCACGATTCGAGGTATGGTGATGTTGTGTTCGGCCAACAACACGGTGAATTCTGAATGTACTTTGATTTTGCCGCCTTTGATATCAAGCCGCGTTTTCACAATGCGTTCCTGTGTAACGCCATGCACGGTAAACTGGCCTTTTGCACGCACATTATAGACACCATCTGTTTGAAAATCAACTTTTTCAATGATTTTACCTGTGTACTCTGCTTTGGGATATTTTTCACTTTCAAGGTAATTTTCATTGAAATGTTCCTGTTGGAGCGGACTGTTGAACCCACGCAAAGATTTGACGTCAACACTCCAGGCAAATTGCTGGCCAGTAGTGTTTAATATTCCCTGCAATTTATTGCTGCCAGCCTTGATCATCTCAAGCGGCGCATCGGAAAACAACAAAATTTTTCCATTGCTACACGTATAAGTACCGGCTTCAAAGGGCTGAATATGGGTGCTTAATTTTTGAGTCGGGCCGTACAACGCAAGAAAATTCAACCATGCGCAACTCACCAGAATGTTAAAGTTTAATTTGATTTTCATAAACGAAACCTGTTGGCGCGATGAAATTAGCAATTCGGCACATTTTAACGAAAAAATCCTTGCCGTATTGGAATAATCTTTGCTTGAATGGGATAATTTTGACCTGAATTGGAAGAGGCTGATATTTCTTTCCAAGCCCCCCAAAACCGTTTTCTTTAAAAAAGTATCCGTTCCCTTGCAAATTCACAAATTAATGCTACCTTTGACCATTCTTATTCAATAATCAAAATACGTCCTTTCCCATGAGTTTCCCTTTTGGCAAAAAAAAGAACGATTCCTCCCGCGATCAGCAGGAGCAAAAGAAGGGTTCACTGCTCGATAAATTCGAGGAAGAACTTCACGTCCTTGAGAAGGATGAGATGACGCGTCTTGAGGGGGGTAAATCCTCCAACAAGTCACTTTCCGATTATTCGGATCTGCGCAACAGCCTTGGTGGAACGATTCCGCTTTAACTTATACGGGTTTGCTACCCGACTAAGAATATGTATACGCAAGCCATCTCTAACAAGGTGGCTTGCGTTTTTTTATACTGCTGGAATTTAGTACATTCGCTGTACATATATAATGCTTAGTTTATGAATTGGTTAGAATTGCTTGAAGCAAACTGGTTAGAATGTACAGCCTCGGTTTTAGGCGCTATCAGCGTATGGTTTGTTGTAAAACGCAATATTTGGGCGTTCCCCATCGGGATCGTCATGGTGCTGCTGTACATCATCATTTTTTACGAAGCCAAGTTTTATTCCGACATGATTTTGCAGATCATCTATGTGGTGATGCAAATGCAAGGCTGGTACCTCTGGAGCCAAAGCGACCGGGCAGAAGACGACAAAATAACCATCGACCAATTCGGTGCTACCCAATGGCGCAATACCGGCATCTTACAAGTACTCGGAACCATCGGATTGGGCTATACCATGCACCGCTTTACGGATGCCGCCCTGCCCTGGGTAGACGCCTTCACCACCACCATGTCGCTGCTCGCCCAATGGTGGATGAACAAAAAATATCTGGAAAATTGGCTGCTCTGGATCGCGGTTGATGTGATTTACCTATATCAGTACAGCGCCAAACAATTGTACCTGACGACGGGGCTTTATGCGATTTTCCTGTTTATGGCAATTATAGGATACCGGGAATGGAAGGGAAAAACGCGGCTCGCATCATATTGAATATCAATACTTTACAAGCAAATCTCCTCACAAAGCCCTGAAAGGGCGCCATCAGCAACCCAGGGCAACGCCCTGGGCGCCCAGGCCCAGGCCTCCGAATACGAGCGGGGACAACAGGACTCGAACCTGTACGCACGGTGCTTCAAACCGCAGCTCTACCATTGGAGCTATATCCCCCATTCGGTGCAGGCGATACGGACAAACTTTTGGGGTTTGATACTCCGCCGCAATAGGCTTTGGCGTATAAAACCGTATCGGCCCACACTTTCTTGTACCCCGGGAGGGATTCGAACCCTCACTGATTCCGTTCTAAGCGGAGCGCCTCTGCCAATTGGGCTACCCGGGCAATAGTCACGCAGGGATTCGAACCCCAATCTGAGGTTTCGTAGACCTCTGTCCTTCCGGTTGAACGACGCGACTGTAAAAAAAGTGAGCGCAGCAGGCATCGAACCTGCGACCTCCGGGTTAAAAGCCCGGTGCTCTGCCAGCTAAGCTATACGCCCAAGAGCATGTTGTTTCCGTTGCTTTTTAAAAGGCAACCAAGAAAAATCAAGAAAATCAATTGAAAAAAGATCAGAATCGGAGCGCGCGCGGCTTGACAAAACCGGGCAGCAGATCGGTACGGCCGTTTAACAGCGGTTTAAACGGGCATCCGGGGAGCCGGCGTTTGCGCCCGGGCTTGCCATTATTACGGATGTCGTGTACCATGATCAAAATTAGGTTGTTGTTGAATGAGAACAATACCTAAACCAAACGGGCCGTAGATTTAGTTCCACGACCCGTTTATTATTTTGAAAAAACTTTTTAGACATTATTTATTCGGGTACACATACAAATGCACATCCTCTTCCCGCACCTGCTGATCGCACAGGATAAACAGACGCTCCACCACGTTGGCGAGTTCCCGAATATTACCCGACCAATTGTACTCCTGCAATGCTTTGATCGCATCTGGCGTAAAGGTTTTGGCAGGATGGCCGTAATCATCGGCAATCCGGCGGTTGAAATGTTCGATCAGGAGCGGAATATCTTCCTTGCGCTCGTTCAGCGAAGGTACTTTTACTACAATCACGGCAAGGCGGTGGTATAAATCTTCCCGGAAACGGCCGCCGGCAATTTCCTGGCGCAGGTCTTTGTTCGTAGCCGCCAACACACGCACATCTACTTTGATTTCTTTGCTGTCGCCCACGCGCGTGACCTTGCTTTCTTGTAAGGCGCGCAGCACTTTTGCCTGGGCGTCTAAGCTCATGTCGCCAATTTCATCCAAAAACAAGGTGCCGCCGTTGGCTTGTTCAAATTTGCCGGGCTTGTCGGCAATTGCGCCGGTAAACGAGCCTTTTTTATGCCCAAACAACTCACTTTCAATGAGTTCTGAAGGAATGGCCGCGCAGTTTACTTCTACAATCGGTCCGTCGACACGGTTGCTTTTTTCGTGTATCCAGCGGGCAACTAATTCCTTACCCGTTCCGTTTTGGCCGGTAATGAGCACACGGCTTTCCGTAGGAGCGACACGTTCGAGCAAGCGTTTGATTTCCAGGATCGGCGCGCTTTCTCCGATCATATTGACGCCTTTGCCGCTTTTAACCTGCTTGCGCAGCACCTGGGTGGTGTTAACTAATTCGGAGCGCTCAAGCGCATTGCGCACCGTAATGAGCATCCGATTCAGATCCGGCGGCTTGGAAATAAAATCAAAAGCCCCCTTTTTCACGGCTTCAACAGCCGTATCAATGGTGCCGTGGCCGCTGACCATAATTACAGGCGTTTCGGGCGACAGGATTTGAAGGCGTTCGAGTGCCTCAATACCGTCCATTTTGGGCATCTTGATGTCCATAATGACGACATCAAATTTTTCTTTCTGAACTTTAGCAACGCATTCCAGTCCGTCGCTGGCTTCGTCGACTTCGTATTGTTCAAATTCAAGGATATCACGCAAAGTACGCCTGATCGGCGTCTCGTCGTCAACTATTAAAATTTTGGCCATTGTAGCAATTGATTAAGATTAGAGTGCATTTGGGAGACCGGGAGTGTACCCAAGGACGCAACGCGCCGGGCAACCCGCATCGATCCGGATGCAGCGGGGCCACAAAGAAAATTCCTTATTGCGAATTTTCATGTCAGAATACTTATGATTTTTGTCATAAGTTGTAACCTAAAGCATTAATGTACGTTTTATACGCCAAAGCAGCAGGTTTTGCGCATAGGGTTCTGAATAATCAAGACGATTTGCACAAAACCTATTGCAGCGGAGTTTACCTTTGTAGAAAGCCGCTCGTAACACGGTTTGTACTACTAAAATCAGTCCAAACACATTCAAAATCTCATAAATTATGCAACTAAAAACATTATTTTTCTTTTTTGTCGCACTGTGCGCTTCGTCTACCTTGTCGGCGCAGTGGAATATGGTACAAGAGACCGAACGCAACATGTCTTTCGGCAGCCGCCCTTGTTTCCGTTTGGAATTTGCCAAAGCCGATGCCAATCTTGTTGAAGACCTTTGGAAAGATTATGTCAAAAATAATTTTAAAGGCAAATTGAAGCGCGACAAAGCGGCTGGTGAGTGGTTTGCGACCGGCTTAAAGTCAAATATGATGGGCGACGATCCATTTGGCGTGTACTCAACCATTGAAAAATCGGACAAAGGCGCCACGTTAACGGTTTGGATCGACGCCGGAACCTATTTTTTGAGTCGCCGCGAAAATGCAGGTAAAGCGGAAGAGGTTTCGCGCTCCTTGCGTACGTTCTATTTTGATGTACGTCGTGCTGAAATCGGTAAAGAAATTAAAGACCAGGAAGGAAAATTGAAAGATTTAGAAGGCAAGCAGAAAAAACTTAAAAAAGACAACGAATCGTTGCGCAAAGACATTGAAAACTACAAGGCAAAAATTAAAAAAGCCGAAGATGATGTCGTGAAAAATGAAAAAGATCAAGAGACAACCATCTTGGATACGGAAGCCCAAAGAAAAGTGTTGGAAGATATGCACCGTCGACTTGATAATGTAGAAAACGAGCACAACTAAACAGAACCGGTTGATTGACAGGAACTTCCGAAAATAGCGGATTCTTGCCGTTTTTCGTAAACAAAATAGGAACATTTTGACAATAGTCAATTGTTCCTATTTTGTTTTAAAATTTGTTTTTAACACAAAAAATTGTAAATTTGAGGCTGACTTATTTGTGAACTTTTTTTTTGAACAGTGGAAAAAATTTGCTCATTTCCCAATATTAGGCGAAAGCTAAGTTTGGGTTAATTTACCAAACTGGCGGTTGGGCGACATAATACGCTACAATTCAAAAGGTTAAAACGCTGCGTATTTTGAAAAACGGCCTTAAATCTGCTGTGGATAACTGCATGACAATGTGGATAACTACGCAGGTTTTTCCACTTTTCCACATCTTACAACAGGGTTATCCACACATTTTAGCGATACGGAATGTTTGGAAATATCCGACTTACAAATAATAAAGTACGTTTGTCTTTTCCCAAAAAGTGTTAGTGCCATTATTCTATGATGAACGAATCGAACCAGGACAAGCAAAATTACCAACAGGGGAAAACGCGCGCCAACCGCAGCGGCGGCACGGGCGATAACTTGTCGAATTATGTGTTCGGAAAAGTACAGCCACAGGCCATTCCCTTAGAAGAAGCTGTATTGGGCGCGCTTATGCTCGATCGGGAAGCCCTGCCGATCGTGATGGATATTTTGCGTTCGGAGAGTTTTTACCTTGAGGCCCACCAGCATATTTACCGAGCCGTCATAAAGCTGTTTGAGCGCTCGAACCCCGTGGATTTGCTTACCGTAACCGAAGAATTGCGCAAAAGCGGCGATCTCGATAAAATCGGCGGCGGGTATTACCTTGTGGAGTTGACCAACCGGGTTGCCTCCGCCGCCAACATCGAATACCACGCCCGCATCATTGCGCAAAAACACATCCAGCGCGAACTGATTAGCATGAGTACGCGTACCATCAAGGACGCATACGAAGACACAACCGACGTATTTGACCTGCTTGATGAGGCGGAAAAAGGTCTGTTTGCTATTACGCAAAATAATCTGAGCCGCACGTTTGAAAGCATGAGCACGCTGTCGGGCAAGGTGCTGAAACAAATCGAGGAACTTTCCGGCAAAGTGGACGGCCTGACCGGCGTACCGACCGGCTTCACCGACCTCGACCGCCTGACCTCCGGTTGGCAACCGTCCGACTTGATTATCCTTGCTGCGCGCCCGGGTATGGGTAAAACATCCCTGATCTTAGCCATGACGCTCAATGCCGCCAAGGATTTCAACAAGGGCGTGGCGCTGTTTTCCCTTGAAATGGCCAACACCCAGCTGGTGTCGCGCCTGATTTCAATGGAAGCCGAAATTCCCGGCTCCAAGATGCGGAGTGGAAAATTAGAAGATTATGAATGGCAGATGCTGCAAAGCACGGTGGAAAAACTCAGCCAAATCCCCGTGTTTATCGACGATACGCCGGGTATCAACATTTTTGAACTTCGGGCAAAATGCCGCCGTTTGAAAATGCAGCACGATATTCAATTGATTATCATTGACTATTTGCAGTTGATGACGGGCGCTTCGGAGAGCAATAAAGGCGGAAACCGCGAACAGGAAATCGCCGGGATTTCGCGCGCGCTCAAGGGCATGGCCAAGGAATTAGCCGTTCCAGTGATCGCACTTTCGCAGTTGAGTCGGGCGGTGGAAACCAGGGGCGGGAATAAGCGGCCGCAGTTGAGTGACTTGAGGGAGTCAGGATGCCTGACGGGTGATACGCTGATCACCGATGCAAGGACTGGCGCGCGCATTACAATCAAAGAATTAGCAGATCATGGCCAATTAACCGATTTTTATGCGCTTGGTATGGACGCCCAATTGCGCATTTCGGCACATAAAATGAGCAAAGCGTTTTATTCCGGCAGGAAACAAATTTTCGAGTTGACAATGTGGTCGGGACGGAAAATCAAAGCAAGCGCGAATCACCCGTTTTATAAATTAGAAGGTTGGACAGCACTGGAAAACTTAGCAGTGGACGACCGAATTTCAATGCCGCGTGAGGTTGCAATTCCTTATCCGACGAATCCACTCACGGAAACGGAATTGACTTTATTGGCCCATCTGATCGGCGATGGTTGCATACTACCAAAGCAGCCCTATCATTATACCAGCGCCGACTGGGCGAATATTGAAATCGTAAACGACGCGGCACAGCGATTATTCGGTATTGAGGCCAAAATCGTTCAGCAAAAAAACTGGTGGCACGCATATCTACCGTCTCCTTATCGATTAACCCATAAGGTAAAGCACCCGATTACCCTTTGGTATGATGGATTGGGATTAGACCGAGTTCGCTCCTATGATAAACGATTGCCGAGCAAGTTATTTGAGTGTAGTGATGAGTTAATCGCCCACTTTCTCAAACATTTATGGGCGACAGACGGAAATATCAGTTGGAAAACCTCGGGAGAAAACAGGAAAAAATCTCCTGCCATTTATTATGGCACCACAAGCCCGGTTTTAGCAGAACAGGTCCAACATTTGCTTTTAAGGCTTGGTATCCAATCCTCTATTCGGATTTCGAAGAAGGGAGCATACAGAGCTAGTCATAACATCCATATAGATGGAAAAGACAATCAAGAGCGGTTTTTAACGAAAGTCGGATGTTATGGAAACAGAGGAGCAGAAATACCGGCAATGCTGACTGCTTTGGCTGAAATTGAAGGAAATCCGAATAATGATGTGATTCCCAAAGAGGTTTGGAACACCGTTATCAATGCTTCAAAAGAAAAATTTGAATACTCCTGGCGTTCTTTTTCAGAAAAATTAGGAATGTCGTATGCGGGTTCTACGCTGTTCAAAAGTGGTGTTTCACGAGAACGCATGCAGCGAATTGAGGCATTTTTACCGGATACACCAATCCAAAATCTGGCACATTCTGATTTATATTGGGATAAAATTAAGTCCATTGAGCCTTTGGGAGAAGAAGATGTGTTTGACGCGACAGTTCCTGGTGTTCATAATTTTGTGGCAAATGATTTCATCGTCCACAACAGTATTGAACAAGATGCGGACATTGTAGGCTTCATTTACCGCCCCGAATACTATGGAATCCTCGAAGACGAAACCGGCGTAAGCCTGAAAGGCGTGGCGGAAGTAATCATCGCCAAACACCGTCACGGCGCCTTGGATTCGGTGCGGCTAAAATTTACCGATACCTTTGCCAAATTCGGCAACCTCGACGATCCGGCTTTTGCGGGTTTGAATGATCCGTTGACCGGCCCGTTCCAGCCCAGCGTCATCACGCGGCAATCGAGGATGAACGATGAAGATATTCCGTTCTAACAGAGGATGGAGCTTCTGTCGTTTTTAAAACACAAAGGGCACAAAGGTTTCAAAAAGCAAACAAAGACCTTGAAAGTCAAACCTTTGTGCGCTTTTTGAAACCTGTGTGCCCTTCTTTGAAACGTTAATTGACAAGTATTACTTTTCAATTGTTTTTTTCTCAGCTTCGCGCATACCCTGACGGATTTCGTCTTCCACTGAATTTTTAGCATTGTTAAATTCGCGAATACCCGTGCCGATACCACGCATCAGTTCAGGAATTTTATTGCCGCCGAACAACAACAATACGACAAGGAAAATAAGCATGAGTTCCGTTGAGCCGATATTGCCAAGGAACAAAAGAGTCGAAGTCATAGTCATCGAAATTTTGAAATGTTGAAAAATACCGTCATTTAAACGGCGTTGTTTCATTGATCCCGGTTAGACAGAAAAATGATGGCAAAGTTACATTAGTTTCAAATGGAAAAGATAGGGAAGTTCCGAAATTAACCTTAACCAGACAATTCGGCTGCTTAAATTCAAAATAACAGATTTTTATGCAAATAAAAGACATTATTCAGGTGCTGGAATCGGTGGCGCCGCCTCAATTGCAAGAATCTTATGACAATGCCGGTTTGATCGTGGGCGATCCGGAAACGCCGTTGAAAGGTGTGCTTTTTTGCCTTGATTCGACGGAGGCCGTGGTAGCAGAAGCCATTCAGAAAGGCTGTAACCTGATCGTTGCGCACCACCCGATTGTTTTTAAAGGTTTAAAGCGCTTTAACGGCGCTGGTTATGTGGAGCGCACTGTAATTCAGGCAATTCGGAACGACATCGCATTGTATGCCATTCATACCAATTTGGATAATGTGCACAGCCAGGGCGTTAACGCCAAAATAGCCCAAAAACTCGGTCTGCTCAATACCCGGATTTTATCTCCGAAACCAGGCCAAACCGAGATTGGAGCCGGCTTGCTTGGGCAATTGGACCGACCGATGGAAGAATTGGCTTTTTTAAACATGGTAAAACAAGCGCTCCAGACCGATTGTATCCGCTATACGGCTTTGCGCGGCCGAGCGGTGCAACGCGTTGCGGTTTGCGGCGGTGCAGGTAGTTTTTTACTGCGCGACGCTTTGGCCGCCGGGGCCGACGCTTTTGTAACGGCCGACTTCAAATATCATGAGTTTTTTGACGCGGAAGGTCGTCTTGTGATCGCCGATGTGGGTCATTTTGAAAGCGAACAGTTTACAATTGAACTTTTATTCGAGATAATATACGAGAAATACCCTAACTTTGCGCTCCATTGCACAGAAACGAGAACAAATCCAGTTCAATATCTGTTGTAATCGCATCACATTATCATTCAAATTATCGTCATTAGGATGTCCGTAGAATTAAGTATTGCCGAAAAACTGAAAATGCTGTGGACTTTACAGCAGATTGATTCTCAATTAGATGAGATTCAAATCCTCAAAGGCGAACTACCCATGGAGGTTTCCGACCTGGAGGACGAAGTGGCAGGTTTGGACACACGGATTCGCAAATTAAAAGCGAATCTGAAAGAAAGCGAGGTGGAAGTTGCCAGAATGCAAACCTTGGCAAAAGAAGCCGAAACCAACATCAAGCGTTACCAAAAACAACTTGACGAGGTAAAAAACAACCGGGAATATGAAGCGCTGACCAAAGAAATTGAGTTGGCAAAACTTGATATTCAACTGGCTGAAAAGAAAACCCGGGAAGCCAAAGTGCTCCTCGACGGCAAAAAGGAAAGCCTGACGATTGCAGAAGCGAAATTTGAAGCCAAACAAAAAGAGCTGGACGCAAAAAAGGTAGAACTGCAAGGAATTATTGAAAAAACGGAGCAGGAAGAAAACCGGCTTCGTGCGATCAGCGACCAGGCGCGTCAGGGTATCGAAGAACGCCTGTTGAATGCTTACGACAAAACACGCCGCACATACCGCAATGGTTTAGCGGTTGTCACCGTAGAACGGAATTCTTGCGGCGGCTGTTTTAACAACGTTCCGCCACAGATTCAACTTGAAATCGGATTGCACAAAAAAATCATTGCCTGCGAACACTGCGGCAGGATTTTGGCCGATCATTCGATCGCTTACCCAAGCAATGTTGAAGTAGAAGCCTAATTTTATTTAAGGGTTTAACCAGAAGATCCCTTCGAAACATTCGTTTTCGAAGGGATTTTTCGTTGGTAAATTAAACTTAACAATTTTTTCGTCGGAAAAATTGTTAAGACAGCTTGTTATTTTCAGGGATCTTCGTTTCTTGCATTGTTTTTTTAATACATCTGTTTCATGAAGCCTTTTGTCCCGTATCGGTTACGCCTATTGCTTATTCTGTTGGCCTGCTTTTTAGCACTGCCCAGCCTCTCCGCGCAATCTGCCAAACTCACAGTTTTTGATAGTCTGTCTCAACTTGAGGCACGCATTAACCAAGCCGGTAATGCGACCATTGTTGTCAATTTTTGGGCAACCTGGTGTAAACCTTGCATCGAAGAACTCCCAAGCTTTGAGGAGTTAAGAAGTCGTTATGCCAATCAAAATGTGCAAGTCATATTGGTCAGTCTCGATTTCAAAAGTCACATTGAAAAAAAGTTGATTCCTTTTCTAAAATTGCAAAAGCTTCAATCCGAAGTAATATTGCTTGCCGATCAGGATGCAAACAGCTGGATTCCTCGTGTCTTTGAAGCCTGGGACGGCGCCATTCCTGCAACACTTGTAGTAAAAGGACCTAAACGGGTCTTCAACTTCGGGCAGTTTAACGCTTATTCAGATCTGGAGTCGTTTGTTCGTCCGTTTATCGCAGATTCATCCACCACGATTTCCACCCAACACATGCTGGATTTCGGTACTGGAAAATAGTTGCATCTCCCCAGCATTTGCTTGCTGTATTTAATTTGACCTTAACCAACCATTCCCATCTATCGTTCATTTTTATTCCATTTGTCATGAAAACGCTCGCTTTTTCGGTATTAGCAGGATTTCTATTTTTCGCCTTTAGCAGTGCCGTGACGCCAAACGGCTACGGTGTCGGTGATGTCGCACAGGATTTTTCCCTCAAAAATGTGGATGGAAAAATGGTCTCCTTGTCTAATTACAAGGATGTAAAAGGCTACATTGTTGTATTTACCTGTAACCACTGCCCGTACGCTCAATTGTACGAACAACGGATCATAGACCTGCATCGAAAATACAAGGACAAGGGCTTTCCGGTCATTGCCATCAATCCGAACAGCCCGGATATTGTGCCGGAAGACTCTTTTGCAGAAATGCAGAACCGTGCCCGGCAAAAGCGCTATCCATTTGCCTACCTGTTTGATGAAAAACAAACGGTGTTTCCGCAATTCGGAGCCACACGCACCCCACATGTGTTTGTATTAGACGCCAACCTGATCGTCCGCTATATCGGCGCCATTGACGACAATCCGGAGTCGCCTAATTCCATCAAAAACCGGTACGTGGAAAGCGCTGTGGAAAGTATGCTTCGCGGCGATAACCCAACTCCGGATTTTACGCGCGCGGTCGGTTGTACGATCAAGAAAAAACCATAGATCGCCAAAATATCGAACGATGTCATTTGTTCGGTTTTGATGGCGTATCTCGAAAATGGTTGAGCAGGTTCCGGTGACCCGAATCTGCTTTGCCTGTTTATTGTCGCGGACATAAACAGATTCCATCCTCGTGAACCACCTTACCTAATTTTTGTTAAGCATTTCGAAGCATCTGCGGCGAAGTCATCGCCTATTTAGCCTGCTTGACCGCGCTCGCGGTTAAAAACAGACGCTATTACCCTGCTTTCTCGTAACTATGTTTTTTGAACATATAAATTGCTCAATTGCGTGAAAACAGCCGGCTTTACTTTTATTCGAAATGCCGTTTTATATGATTACCCGGTCGTCGAATCCATTCGGTCATTGTTGCCTTTATGCGATTATGTCGTGGTAGCCGTTGGTAAATCAGATGATGAGACACTTGATTTGGTTCGTAGTATTGGCGACTCGAAAATCAACATTATTGAAACGGTTTGGGATGATTCACTTAGGGAAGGCGGGCGTGTGCTTGCCGTTGAAACGGACAAAGCATTCCAGGCCATCCCGTCGGAATACGACTGGTGCCTGTACATTCAGGCCGACGAATGTCTGCACGAACAAGATTATCCTATTATAAGAGCCGGTATGGAAAGCAGGCTTGATGATCCGCAAACGGAAGCGCTTTTGCTAAAATACCGTCATTTTTACGGTTCATACGATTTTATTGGGGCTTCACGGCGCTGGTACCGACGAGAGGTGCGTATCATACGCAACAACAAGCAGATTCGTTCCTATCGGGATGCTCAGGGATTTCGTTTGGACAATGGGCAAAAATTACGGGCGCACCTGCTTGACGCATGGATGCACCACTATGGTTGGGTGAAAAATCCCGCTGCGCAAAAACGCAAGCAATTGAATTTCAATAAATTATGGCATTCAGACGATTGGGTTAAAGCCCATATTGATGCCACTGACGGCTATGATTATGATGGTACCGAACCGCTTGAACGGTTCCACGGCACGCACCCGGCGGTCATGCAACCCAGAATATCAGCCATGAACTGGCAATTTAGCACTGACCCGACGTTGGTACATTGGTCCTGGAAAGACCGCTTCACGCGTTGGATTGAAACCGGCACTGGCTGGCGCCCCGGCGAATACCGGAATTATCAGTTGCTTCGGTAATTTTTACCATGATTCAAACTCCGTGCGGCGGTTTTTGGCCCTGCCCTCTTCCGTATCATTGGGCGTTACAGGTTTTGATTTGCCAAATCCCTTGTATTTCAACCGATCAGATGCAATGCCTTTTTGAATAAGGTAATTGTACACGGCCTTGGCGCGCGCCTCCGATAATGTCAGGTTGGAGGCTTCGGAGCCTACGTTATCTGTATGCCCGTTTATTTGAATATGCAACCAGCGGGCCTGTTTGAGCAAAGCCACAAGCCGGTCGAGCTCGGTAGATGATTCCGAACGCAGGGTAGAAGAACCAGTTTCAAAAAACACATTGCGCAAAGTAATCGGATTGGCTTTGCCTGGGACATTAGATGCGGCTGTAGTACTGTCCGGTATGGGCATCAAACTTACATTAAGCAAAAACGGTTTTGTAAATGTAGCAGAATCAACCAAATTGAAGTTTTCAGAATAAAAAAAGTAATGGTCTTTCACAACGTTAAGGGCATAATCGTTGCCGGCCGGTAAACAAGCCAAGGCGGTGCCGTCTTTACGCGTATTCACGGTCATGTAAGATTCGCCGGTCTTTAGATCCGTGAAGTCGAGTTTGGCGGTCGTCGGGTTGCCAGTGTTGGTGTCGATCACTTTTACTTTGGCATACGTTACCGGTTTGGGGCGGTCCTGTTCAGGCAATTCGAAGGAAAAGATGTCAATTTTCTTGCTTCCGGGCCGGTCGGAGGCAAAATAGGCCGTTTTCCCGTCGAGGCTTACGGTGAGCGCTACATCATCGGATTTTGAGTTGATTGGATAACCAAGGTTCTGAGGTTTGCCCCAGCTTCCGTCCGGATTGCGGCGCGCCAAAAACAAATCTCGCTCCCCCAAGCCGGGTAAACTGTCAGATGAAAAATAAAGCGTTTGACCGTCGGGGTGCAGAAAAGGGGTATTTTCCTGACCGCCTGTATTGATTTCAGGTCCGAGGTTTTCAGGAATCGTCCATTTACCATTCAACTTACGGGTGATCCACAAATCTTCTCTACCACGTCCTCCGGGCCGACGACTGCTAAAAATGATGCTTTTGCCGTCGGCGCTGATGGTGGGCTGAGAGTCCCAGGTATTGGAATTGATGGTTGCGCTAAAAGGGGCCGGTTTGGTCCAGCCTGTGCTTTTTTCCTGCGACCAATACAAATCGCAAGCTCCCTGCGAACCGTCGCCCTTGCGGCCACAAGCCGTGAAGGCCAGCCAGGAACCATCCGGGCTAATCGCTTGAGCGCCTTCATTTTGTGGGGTATTTATATCTTCAAGCGGTACGGCCTTTTGCCACACGCCATCAACAAGGGAACTGCGGTAAAAATTTTCATCGCCCATAAATCCCTTTTCTTTTCGCGTAAAAATCAAGGTCTCGCCATCGGCCGTTAACGATGGAAAATACTCATCCGCATCGGTATTGACGCCGTCGCCAAGGGAAACAGGGTTAAATGGTACCGGATGCAACACAGCCTCTGCCGCAAAACGCGCACTTGCCAACAAGCGCCGGGCTTCGCCCTTGGTTTTCCCGTTTTGAGGGTTGCTGCGCAAATAAGATTCTAAATGCTGTGCCGCTTCTGTGTATTTATCCAACAACCATTCTATTTTTGCGAGGCGGTAAAAAGCGAGCGGGGCGTAAACCGTGTCTAATTGGAGTGCGCGCTCAAACGATCTTTCAGCATCGGTATAATTTTTTTGTTCAAAACACATCTCTGCAAGGGCTAAATGCGCATCAATAAACGTTTTTTCTTCTTTAATCGCTCTTTCATAATAACCTTGCGCGATGGCGTACTGGCCTTTATCTGATTCCCGTTTGCCTTCTCCATAAGCAGCACGCGCTTTTTCTGAAGCGTCCTTAAGCGTTTTAAAGGATTGGCTATGTGCCGACAAAACATGCAGCAAACTGAGTACAACTATTAAATGACCTTTACGCATTGAAGATTTTTTTGTCAAAAAAACGAAACTTTACCTTCAAGATTGTTGACTAACTTAGATTTGCCATAAAACTACTTGCATGTTTTTCAGAATCCTATTGTTGATGTTGTTGCCTGCGATTTTAATGGCTCAAGAGAAGCCAGGGCAACGGGTTTTGACGGTGACGGAGTTTATCCATGCGATGCGCGATTGTCCCGATTCCATTTTTGTGCTTCGGGACGCAAGCATTGAAGCAGATCCGGTAGTTGATAAAATATATTGTACAAATACGCGCAACGAACACGATGAATGGACGGCTATTTTACGCGGTATGGATACCGTGACCGTTCAGAAACAGGTTTGGCTTTTTAATGTGCATTTCGCCCAGCGCACGGTACTGCCGCTGATTCATTTTAAGGCTTATGTACACTTTGAAAAAATTACGGTACATGGCGATTTATTTTTGCGCGGATGCACATTCGACGAAATGTTCAGCAATTTTTCTTTGGAGGCTTACATTTTTGGGATAGATGCTTGCTGGTTTAAGCAAGGGTTTTATTGGGAACGCATTGAGTCGTTTCGAACGATGTTTAGCCAAAACAAAATTGATGAAAGTTTTAACGTATTCAATACCAACACCGCTTTAAATCTGACGATTTCGGACTGCCTCTTCAAGATTAAATTTATAGAAATTTCTTCAGAAAAGGGCGGTGAAATCAATATGAGCAACAGCGTGGTGACAGGAACCGACAGCAGCGCGTATATTTATTTGGGCGGTTCAGGCTTTTTTGATTATATGACCTTGGTGCGCGACACGTTCCATTGCAAAGTGTTGCTTTCAAACTGTAGCGTCAAGGAACGATTTAGCGTACTTCGGTGTCTGTTTGAAGGGAAGGTGGCGATGCAGGGCTTGGATTTGCCGGAAAAAAATACAAATGCGCGTTGGTACCAGTTTGATGACAACAAACTTGCTATTGCAACCGAATCCGGGATGCAATTCAGCAGTAAAACACCTTTGTCTGTTGAGTCCGAAGAGGATTTTTACAGTTTGGTAAAAGTGTATTTCCAACTGCTTCGCTCCTATAAATACAATGGCGACGACGATAGTTATGATGCCTGTTTTATTGAAATGAAGGATTTTATCACCAAAAAATCCCATTGGAACTGGCAGCAAGACCATAGCATTGACAATTTTGCCGAGTGGCAGCTGAACCGTTTTTTGCGTATTTTTTGCGATTACGGCGTAAATCCCGGCAAAGCGCTGTGGCTCTCCATCTTTATCATTGCACTTTTTGGTTTCTTTTACCTGATTTTCCCTGAAAAGGAATTGCCCTTTGACTGGGCGGACTTGGCCGAGCAGTTTTTTGATTCCAAAACAAATACCCGAACACGCCTTGGCATCTTGCGTATGGTTGGCAATCAATGGCTTACGTCGTGCGGATATAGCATGAATGCCTTTGTAACGCTGGGTTATGGAAGCCACGGCAAGGGTCTTGCGCAATATTTCGCGGTGGCGGAAGGCGTAATCGGCTGGTTTATGTTCTCGGTGTTCAGCGCAAGTTTGATTGGCCAGATTTTGCAGCAGGGTTAATCGTCGCAGCGCCGATAAAAACGCGCTTCCAACAAAGGTTCTTTGCCTGGAATTTTGGCCATAGCACGCGGCGCGATGGCAAGCAGGCGCGTACCCAAACGTTGCTGCCCCTCATCCCAATACCATTCTTCTACCAGTTGCAGATCCTCAACTTCCTGATTATCAAGACCTGTTTCGATGACTTGAACGTGTTCTTGCCAGGTTTGCGGATCGAAGGTCACGATGGTATCTGAGCAAGAAAATAAACAGGCGCGTTTATCGAGCGGTACAACCGTTTCTTCCGGGTCGTATAAATGAATGGTTGTGTCGGTGCGGATGCGGTCGATAAAACGTTCTGGCAGCGGGCCAGTCGTGTTCTTAATTTCCTGCCAGTGCTCTTCCCTTGGGCTGCTGTCTTCCGTGGTGTAACGCACCGCCCAGACAATATCGGCTTTGTCATACACCGATTCAGGCGTTACGATATGCGTGGATGGAATTTTTAACCAATACGGAACAGATTCATTGCCCCAACAAGGCGCAATGGCGAGGGTAATAATATCGAAACGGGCATTAGCATTGTGGTAAATGAGCAACTGCCGCACCCTTATTTGCGGGGCCTCGAAAGGCAATTTGCCAGCCTCAAAGTTGACTTCAATATGTTCTTCATACGTTTCCGGGTCAAACCGAATGGTGGAGTCGGGTTTGGAAAAACGCCGCATCGCCGATTCGAAGGGTAGTTTTTTGGTGAGTTCGGGATCTGAAAACATTTCCCACTGTTCCGTTTTGGCTACTTGCCAAAGTTTTGCATTTAAGGAATGGTCGATATGATCGTGGAATCCGCGGCCGAGGGAATTTAGTTTTAAAACCTCCATCGTGGCGTCCAAACTTTCTTCCTGCGGCAAATTGAACGGATCAGCAGGCAACGTAAGTTCGATGATGCCGGCCCAGTCAACCTTTGGGTCTTGTTGAATTTTCACGATTTGAGCAAAGACAAGGCTTGGGAGAAAAGCAAAGGCGAGTATGAGTTTTTGCATAAGATTATGTCAATCAATTTTTCCTTAAACGCAATCTTGGAGCTTAATTATATATCTGGCTGAAAATGGGTTAACAAATAACCCATATTTTCATATTTATTGCTACAATCCAAGGGCGCAGCGGTGGCCTTCCTTCAAATACAAGGTTCAAATCGTCTTCACTGCGACAAGTAAAGCAAGGAAGAGACACAATTGCTGCCTTCATTGCAAATCAAGTTGGTATATTTACCAATGAAAACAAATCTTCACATTCAATCGTAGATATGTTTAAAACCCTAAACACCCAACCTTTAACTTTCGACCATTATGAAAATTGTAATTCTGGGTAATGGAATCAGCGGCATCACGGCGGCGCGGCATATTCGCAAGCAAAGCGATCACGAAATTACCGTGATTTCCGACGAAACGGACTATTTTTTCAGTCGTACGGCGCTTATGTACATCTACATGGGTCACATGCGCTTGCAGGATACGCAACCGTATGAACCCTGGTTTTGGGAAAAAAATCGCATTGCGCTGAAACGGGCGCGGATAGAACAGTTTGATTTTCAAGCAAAAACGTTGGTTTCAACAAGCGGCGAAACTATTGCGTATGACCGTTTGATTCTGGCGTTAGGCTCGCGCTCCAACAAATTCGGCTGGCCTGGTCAGGATTTGGACGGCGTACATGGTTTGTATCATTACCAGGATTTGGAAGCGATGGAGCGGCACAGCGCGCGTTTGCTTGCTGATAAACAACGGGCTGTGGTGGTGGGCGGCGGACTTATTGGCGTGGAAATGGCGGAAATGTTTCATTCAAGGGGTATTCCGGTGACATTTTTGGTGCGCGAGGCCAATTTTTGGAACAGTGTTTTGCCTGCGGAGGAATCGGCGATGGTTTCAAGACATTTGCGGGAACATCATATTGATTTGCGTTTGGAAACGGAACTGAAGGAGATTTTGCCCGATGCTTCCGGTAAAAACTGCGCCGCCGTTACAACGTCAAAAGGTGAAAAAATTGATTGTGGATATGTGGGCATTACGGTCGGCGTAAGTCCGAATGTTGTGTTTTTAAAAGACAGCGGCCTTGACATCAATCGCGGTATTTTAGTGGATAACCAGTTGAAAACCAACCAACCAGATGTGTACGCCGTGGGCGATTGCGCCGAATTGCGGCACCAGCAACCAGGCCGAAAGGCCATTGAAGCGGTTTGGTACACCGGGCGCATGATGGGTGAAACGGTGGCAAAAACAATATGTGGCGTACCGACGCAGTATGATCCCGGCATCTGGTTTAACTCCGCGAAGTTTTTTGACATTGAATACCAGGTGTACGGCTTTATTCCATCGGTTACGCATGAAGATCACTCGACCATTTATTGGGAACATTCTTTGGGCAAAAAAAGTATCCGGATCAATTATCGGAAAAAAGACGGTTCGGTAAAAGGTTTTAACCTGATGGGCGTGCGTTATCGGCAAGAAGTGTGCGAACGCTGGATCAAAAATGGTGATTCCATTGAAACGGTGCTGCAACACTTGGGGTTGGCCAATTTTGACCCGGAGTTTTACCCGCAGCACGAACAGGAATTGGTACAACAGTACAATCGTCAAAGCGGCAAAAATTTGACCTTAAAAACCAAACGCAGTTTATCAGCCGTATTGTCATTTTTAAAATAAAAACTTCATAATCAAGATAAAACATGCGCGATTCAAGTTTATCTATCGCAACTCCAAATCCGATGCTGACCTCCGGGCGGCAAAAATTAGCGCTGGCTTTGGCCGGTATCGGCGTATTAATGCTGTTGTTGGTTTGGGCTTCGGGCAATGCTTTTGCAGCAGGGCCTGTTTTCCTAACGGCTTTGCTTTTATGCACGGCCGGCACCTGGCTGTTTATCCGGGAAGAATACCGCACGCGGCCGGAAGGCATCAAAAACAACGGCGTTTGGTTTCGCAGTTTGACCGCGCGCGGCGTGTGGGGCTGGCTGACCGGCGTATTGTTTACCGGCTTTTATATTTGCCTGTATTGGTATCCTGAATGGCTGGGCGTTGGCCAAAATGGCGCCCCTAACCACGGACTTGCGGCACTTTTTGATCCCTTAAGTATGGCGCTGCGCAACACGGCGGCCAATCAATGGTTTGTGTATGGCACTTTTTACACGGTTTCGGTGCTGCTGATGGGCTGGAAATTTATCAATAAATACCGCCACAACCGTTACCAGCAAATACGCACCATGTCTGTAATGTTTTTTCAATTAGGTTTTGCGTTTTTGATCCCGGCGCTGATGGTGCGGCTGCAACAACCGGAATTGTATTTCACGTATTTCTGGCCGCTTTCCTACAGTAATGCCACGCCAGACACTTGGAGTTGGCAATCGCAGAGCAGTTTAGGCACCTTCTTTTTCTTTTTCGGGCTGGCTATGTTTTTTATTGGAACGCCGATTATGACCTGGTTTTTCGGGAAAAGATGGTATTGCTCCTGGGTTTGCGGCTGCGGCGGATTGGCGGAAACTTCGGGCGACCCGTTCCGGCATTTATCGGATAAAAGCCTGAAAGCGTGGAAGATAGAACGTTGGATGATTTACAGCGTATTAGTATTTGTAGTGGCCATGACTGCTTTGTTGTGGATCAATGTGGCGACGGGCAACGGGATTTTGAAGGATTTTTCCCACGGATTTTACAAGACCTATTCTTTTGCCATTGGCTCGGTGTTTTCCGGGGTGATTGGGGTTGGTTTTTATCCGCTGATGGGTAGCAGGGTTTGGTGCCGCTTTGGTTGCCCGATGGCGGCTTGGCTGGGTATATGGCAGCGCAAAAAATCCAAATTCCGGATTACGACCAACGGTGGGCAGTGTATCAGTTGCGGCAATTGCTCTACTTTTTGCGAAATGGGCATTGATGTGCGGCAATATGCGCAACGCGGGGAGGATATTGTGCGGGCTTCGTGCGTGGGATGCGGGGTTTGTTCGGCGGTTTGTCCGCGGGGTGTGCTGCGGTTGGAGGCGTAGGGCAATGGAGCGCGGACTTCGCAGGGCTACGGTTTCTACATAATCTTTATCAATGCAGGATAATGGGGGAGCAAATGTTTTTCTGGAATGTAAGAAGGCTTTTTATGAAGCGGAGTACGCTAAGTCGGTCTTTGTGTCCTTTGTGAAACCTTTGAGTCCTTTGTGTTTTCCCCCTCTCAAGCAGGTCAAAGCCTTAAAATCAATATTTTTTAATTTCTGGTTTTGAGGTAGATATGTTTAGAACATCATCTTGGCTTAGCCGATTCAGAGGAGAAAACACAAAGGACTCGAAGGTTTCACAAAGGCCACAAAGGCTCGTTTAGATTAACACTAAAAGTTATGAGATTTATAAAATGGGTGTGGAAGCCTTGGATAAATACGGCTTAAAATAGTCGAAATAAAGCCGAGTTGGCCCCAAACCAGCGCCGCAACCCGAGTATCATGCAGCAAGTTATTGACAAAGCCATGTAATAAAAATGTGAGAATACTTAGGAGACAAGCAAGTAATACCAACGTCGTTTCGTCTTGTTTTACCCTAAACAGACGCAGCAGCCCAATACCAAAAAGACCCCAAAACAGCCCTAAAAACAGCAAAAGACCAGGCAATCCGCTTTCTGTTAATGCCTGCCAATATTCGGAATGCGCTCCTCCACCCCGCCCATAAGTATCGGGATTACGCCCGCTGATCGGCGCCTGCACACTGATGCGGGTCATTTCTGTGGGCTGTTGATAAGGAAGGTATTGAAATTGGAATGTTCCCGGCCCAAAACCCAACCACGGCCTTTCCACGTACATGCGCGCGGCACATGCGTAGCGGTTTATACGCTCTTGGCTGGAAACATCATCTGATAATTTTTTAGCATAAAAATGTGATAAAGCGGCACTGTTCAACCATAAAAGCCCAAGTAAAACGGTTGAAAAAGCAAAAAAAAGTCGCCCATAAGCCCTAAAATACCAGATTAAACCCAAAGCGCCCGCTCCTGCTACGCTCAACCAGGCCGCGCGGGAAAAAGCAAAAAGCAAACCAGTCAAAGCCAAACCTAACATACTGAATCTAAGCCGTTTAGGAATATTATTAAACACACCTAATACCAACCAAGGCAAAACAAGCGCAACCACCGCCGCATAAGCCGTATGTTCCGGGAAAAACGGCATCGGCGCCAAAATGGCCTGATCGACCCGAAAATGATACCCGGCGTGATGGAACAACGTGTAAATGACGAACCCGCTCATTGACACCGTAAAAACAAGCGCCAAACGCCTCCACCAATGTGGAAACAAACTCATACCCAAGGCAAAAATGCCCCAATGCGCCGTTTCTACCAGCGTGTATTTCCACGACACGAGGGGCATGGTGGAATAAAACGATGTAAAAATCGACCAGGCAATCCAAACTAAACCAAGCTGTATAAACCGATTTTCACGTACGGAAGCCCAGGCCCAGGCCCGAAAACGAAGCAATAAAAACAGCAACCAAAGCCCCAAAACAACCTGAAGCGGCTCGCCGGGCAATTCCAGCGCCACACCCTTCATTTGTATTTCCACCGACCAGGGCAACAGCGCAAAAAGCAATGCATACCCCCGAAATCCCAAGCGATGCCAACGCGCGTCCGGTGTTTTTACTTCAAGCATATTTAAGGACTGAAGCATACCCCGCTATTTGCAATAAAAAATGATCGCTTTGGTTGCGATTGCGACGCCGTTTTTGCGCAGCACCGCGTAAACGCTTTGCCGGGGCGTAAACGTTACCCCTAAAGGCGTATCTGGCGGCAGCAATTCATGGCGCAAAAAATTGCCGTAAAAATCATAAAAATCTACGTCTAACACTTGATTTTCAGCATGTTGCGTAATATAAAAACTGCGGCAAAACGGATTTGGATAAACCTCCACTGCAACCGCCGTATCGCTTGGCGACTGATTTGCCGAAAGGCATAAATCCGCCTCCACCGAGCCGAAATAATGAATGTGTAAGTATTCGAGCAGGGCAACAGCCAATGAATCGGCAAAACGTTTTACCTGCTGAATGGAATCGCGCACGCCAGTTCGGTTGCATTCAATTTGTACGCCGTCAATGGCGCCGCGTGGGTAAGAACTATAACGAGCCGTGTTGTATCCGCCATCAAAATAGTCCTCGGCGCCGTCAGGATATGGGTCTTGGGCAGAAGGAACGGCCGGATAGCCGCGTTCCGACAACAAGGAACCGAAACTTTCCGATCCGTGCAACAATTCGGCGTGACTCAGGTCATTTGCATTATGATCCGCTAAGTTACGGATGCTGCTGTATCGAACAAACGTATTGGTATTGAGTGTATTATCACTCAGTTGCAACTCCGATTTGGTCAGCAAATACCCTAATTCTAAGCGTTGTACCGCGTGCCCGTGGCCATGTAAGTCAATATAAAAGCCTTTGCCAAAATCGCGTTCAACCGCGTAATGCGCCTGTTCCAGAAAACCGTGAAATTCCTCCCAGGCTTTGCCGGCAATCGGGTCGCCGTCGGCCGCTTCCGGCAAGTCGCGGTTGGCGTCTAATTTCCGGCGATGCAACCTGTTGATGACCAAATGCGGATAACAGCCGGTGCGCGCATAAATGGCATCGTACAAAGCGCGGGCAAGTTCCTGGGTATTATAATCGTTCACCGTGGTGCAGCCGCTGCAACTTCGGTCGGGTATCGAAGTAGGCGTGAGCAGGCCGCCATGCGGGGCCGACAGCATAATGGGCAAATTCCCTGCCTTGTATTCAATATAGCTGTTGACGCCGAAGTATGACTGTCCGGGCGTAAATGTTTGGCTGAAAAGCAATGGCAGGGATAGCCAGCCGATTAGAATAAACGCGAAGCATCTGATCATGCTGCGAAAGAACGCGCTTTTTTGCGATTTTGCAGCAAAAGCTTACTGGTAATTAAAGCCGGATTTGTACGAAGCGTTTTCATGGCAGTTTTCGTTTTGTGTGAAAAAATCAGTTCCACAAAAATGTTTTTGCCTTTTGTTCGTCTACTGCCAAACCTTGTTCCAAATTATACTCAAATGTTCAAAAAAGGGTCTGAATGGCATTTTTTAACCCTTGAACCGGTCAAAACAGGGGTTGAATGGCATTCAATACTTTCAATTTGTTTTGAAAGAAATTTGTTGTGTAGAATGAATAAAAATAACACAAACAATTGATAACCAGCCAAATATGCACCTTATGAGTGTTTCAACATCAATTTATGACAAATAATAGCAAATAATTGTTGAATGAAAATTTGGAATAAGTTAAACAAACCATTACCTTTGACCCATCATTTAACACATAACAAGGAGCTAAGTCATGACGAGCATGGAATTCAATCATAAATTGGGCACTTTGACTTCGTTGTTGCATTCGTTTGCATACAATTTGACGAAGAATACAGAGGATGCTAAAGACTTGTATCAAGAGACCACCTATCGTGCGTTGTTTAACCGCGATAAGTTTCAGCAAGGGACAAACTTTAAGGCGTGGATGTTTACGATTATGAAAAACATTTTCATAAACAACTACCGCAAAAAAATTAAAGCCAATACCATCCTTGACACTACCGACAATCAGTATTACATTAACTCTGGCTCTTATGCCACAGGGAATGCGGCTGAAGGCAGTATCATGCTGAAAGAATTGAATACGATGGTAGAAGCGCTTGATGACAGCATCCGTGTTCCGTTCCTGATGCACTTTGAAGGGTTCAAGTACCAGGAAATTGCCGACGAACTTGAATTGCCGCTGGGAACGGTTAAGAGCCGGATTTTCTTTGCGCGCAAAGAATTAAAAGATAAGATCATGTCCAATTACGGGTTTAATCCGAACTAATCGGATCCCCGAAAAAAATCAGGGCTGTCTGGATTCCAGGCAGCCCTTTTTTATTAGATTTAGTACGGAGGGATCACTAAAAGCCTATTTTCTTTTTACAAACTCTTGGTTCGGCCGCCATCCACTGGCAAATTGACGCCACTAATATACGCCGCCGCCGGACTGGCTAAAAAAGCCACCGCAGCCGCCACTTCAGCAGGCTCCGCAAAACGCCGCAAGGGAACGTGGCTTTTGAATTGTTGTTCCACGGCTTCTGTTGCAAGGCCCGTTGCTGCCGCGCGTTTTTCCACAATTTCCACCAATCGACCCGTGCGGGTGTAGCCAGGCAGTACGTTGTTCACCGTAATGCCGAACTGCCCCACTTCATTGGCCCAGGTTTTGGCCCAGCCTGCCACCGCCCAGCGCGTGGAATTGGACACGCCCAGATTATCCAACGGTTCTTTCACCGAAGTGCTGATGATATTGATGATGCGTCCGTGGCCAGCTGCTTTCATGCCCGGCAACACCGCCTGCGCCAACAACTGATTGCAAATCAAATGGTTGTGATACGCAGATAAAAATGCTTCCGGCGCCGCTGCGGTAATCGGGCCGCCGGGAGGGCCGCCTGTGTTGTTCACCAAAATATGGATCGTTTTTTCAGCTGCAAGTTGCGCCACGCGTTTGGCGAGTTCGGCGCTGTCGGCAAAATCGGCGACGAGATAAGCGTGCTGCTGGCCCTGTGTGGTGTCGAGC
>JBAXTB010000219.1:0-9923 GCA_037130425.1 Bacteroidota bacterium | reverse complement strand
AAAAAATATGTTGATAACTTTTTGTGTCAAAAGGCAGTACTCTTGGCGACAAACTCGGAAATTTGTCCCCCCGGTAAACGCAAAATGCGCCTTAGCCGAGATCACCATAAAACACCGATTTTGTTGTTATGAGTTATGCATCCCGTATTGCCCAAGCCTTGAATATTTCCCTGCGCAGGGTAGAGGCCACCATTGAATTGCTTGAATCCGGCGCGACCATTCCGTTTATTTCCCGCTACCGCAAAGAAGCGACCGGCGAATTGGACGAGGTGCAAATCGGTGATATTCAGGATCTTCTGAAAAAATACCAGGAACTTGACAAGCGCCGGGACACCATCCTGCAAAGTATTGAAGAACAAGGTAAACTGACGCCCGAACTGCGCAAAGCCATTGAAGCGGCGACGAGCATGACGGAGTTGGAAGATTTGTATTTGCCGTACCGCCCCAAACGCAAAACGCGGGCCAGCATGGCCATTGAAAAAGGCCTGGAACCGCTGGCCAAACGCCTGTTTGCGCAAAAAGACAAGGACGTGGAAGTGCTTGCCGCTCAATATATTACGGATCAGGTGCCAGGCGTGGATGAGGCCCTCCAAGGCGCGCGCGACATCATTGCCGAATGGGTAAGCGAGGAAAAACGCGTGCGCGACCGGGTGCGCCGACATTTTGAAAAAGGCGCTTTGATCGGCTCAAAACTCGTGAAAGGCAAGGAGGAAGAGGCCAAAAAATACCAGGATTACTTTGACTGGAATGAAAAACTGAGCAATTGCCCTTCGCACCGCCTGCTGGCCATGCGCCGCGGTGAAGAAGAGGGCTTCCTGCGCGTGGGCATCGCGCCCGACGAGGAACAGGCCACGCATGACATTGAGGACATGGTGGTGTTCGGTTACGGCGCAGCGGCCGACCAGGTGCGCCACGCGGTGAAAGACAGTTATAAACGCTTGCTTCAGCCGGGGATTGAAACCGAATTCCGCAACAGCAGCAAGGAAAAAGCCGATTTGGAGGCCATTCGGGTGTTTATGGAAAACCTGCGCCAACTCTTGCTCGGCGCGCCGCTGGGTGAAAAATCGGTGCTGGGGATTGACCCAGGTTTCCGTACGGGCTGCAAGGTGGTTTGTTTGGATGCGAACGGAAATCTGTTGCACAACACCGCCATTTATCCGCACGAGCCGCAAAAACACGTGTTTGAAAGCCAAAGCACGATTGAGCATTTGGTAGAAAAATACAATATCCAGGCGATTTCCGTGGGCAATGGCACCGCAGGCCGGGAAACGATGGATTTTTTGGCCAACATCAAATTTGAACGTCCGATTGAAATTTTCCAGGTAAATGAAGCCGGCGCGTCTATTTATTCGGCTTCTGAAGCAGCGCGGGATGAGTTTCCAGACCATGATGTTACAGTGCGCGGCGCGGTCAGCATCGGTCGCCGACTGATGGATCCGTTGGCGGAATTGGTTAAAATTGACCCGAAAAGCATCGGGGTGGGGCAGTACCAGCACGATGTAAACCAGACCCAACTCAAAGACAGCCTCGACCGCACGGTGGAAAGTTGTGTAAACGCCGTGGGCATCAACCTGAACACCGCGAGCAAACATTTGCTCACCTACGTTTCCGGCCTCGGCCCGGTGCTGGCGCAAAATATCGTGCAATACCGCGCAGAAAACGGCGCCTTCAAAAGCCGCGCAGAACTCAAAAAAGTGGCGCGTCTCGGCGATAAAGCCTACGAACAATGCGCGGGCTTCCTGCGTATACGCGCGGGTAAAAATCCGCTCGACAACACGGCGGTACACCCGGAGCGTTACGCACTGGTGGAGCAAATGGCCAAGGACCTTGGTTGTAAAGTGGAAGATTTGCTCAAAGACCGCGAACTGCGACGCCAAATCGACCTGAAAAAATACGTGCGCGGCGATGTGGGTTTACCGACTTTGCAGGACATCCTCAAAGAAATGGAAAAACCCGGCCTCGATCCGCGAGGTTACGCCAAGCCGTTTGAATTCGGCAATGTGCGCAACCTCGAAGATCTGTATGTGGGCATGGTGTTGCCTGGCATCGTCACCAATATTACCAATTTCGGCGCTTTTGTCGACATCGGGATCAAGGATTCCGGACTGGTGCATGTGAGCCAGTTGTCGAACAAATTTGTGCGCAATCCCTTGGAAGTCGTGCAGTTACAACAACAGGTGATGGTGCGGGTGCTTGAAGTGGATAAGGTTCGCAAGCGGGTGGCTTTGACGATGAAGGATATTTAAAATCAAAGTCCGTGTTTGTTTAACCAGTTCAGACTGTACTCCGCAACTTCTTTCCAGCCGTGGTCCACAATCAGGGAGTGGCCGCGGCCTTCAAATAATTTGAACTCGGAAATCACAGATGCATTGTACTTTTTAAGGGAAGCCTTGCCAAGTATCGGCGGCGCAATATTGTCCTTTTCGCCGCCGGTAATCAGCAAGGGGCCGCGCGTGGTGTTTTGCGTATTTGCTTTTGTTTCAGAACCGGCAAAACTGGCAGTTGCGGCCTGAAAAAGCGGCCGACAAGGGGCGGGAATGGTCCAGCGTTCGTATAGTTCGCGTGCTTCCTGTTCGGGAACGGCGTTTGCAAAACCATACCGGAACTGTTCAAACGTGAGCGATTTCGCCTTTTTCAAATTAAATGGGTTTCCAACGATCGGCAACGATGCTTTTAACGCGGAGAACGGAAGTTGCCATACGCCTTTAATCGGCGCAGGATCAATTGCAATGGCTGCTGCGGCAACACCCCGGCCCAATAAAATCTGTGCAATCAAACCGCCGAATGAATGCCCGATTACGATGGGCGGCTCCGGAAGCGTGGCAATTATTTTTGCGTAACTGTCTACAATTTCTGTAACGCCCCGGTTGGCAATCGCTTGTGGATTTGAGCGACATTCGGCAACCGTCGGGGAATCGCCGGGCCAGGCAGGATTTAGCGTTTTATAAGCTTGCGCGTTAAAAAAATCCATCCAGGGCTGCCAGGAACTTGCATGAATCCACAGTCCGTGGATAAATACGATTGTTTTTGAATTTGACATTGGTCGTTGTTTTATACCAAGATTAAAGTGGATTTGAAGGATAGATGGATAAAAAGCATTGATTTTCAATGGATAAGAATCCAGTCGTTTTCAAAATCACTTTGCGTTGGCTATAAATTGTTTGTTGTTTTAAACTTCAGCAAAGTTCCGGCAACAACTTCACCCAAACTTTAACCCAGGTTAAAATCGATTTATTTCCCTGAAATTCTTTTTCGGATGCGACTCAAGGAAGGCCCTTTTATTCCCAAATAGGAAGAAATATGGTACAAGGGGATGCTATTGAAAATATCTGGTTGCTGTTCAACTAAATCTAAGTACCGTTCTTCGGGTGTTTTGAATACAAAGGCTTCAATTTTACCCATTGCCACATTAAAGGCTTCCTGCGCCATCAATCGACCAACCCGTTCCCAATTGTGTGATTGTTTGTACAGCGCATGGAGGTCGGTAATACTGATATAATGAATGGATGCATCTGTAAGCGCCTCTGTATGATAGTCGCAGGGGATTTGGTTGATAAAACTTTTAAAGGGGGCTACAAATTGATTTTTTGAATACAGGAAAACATTCTTCTCCTCATTGGTTTTTTCATCAATCACATAGGATCGAAAAACGCCGTCGTGTATAAAACCCAAGTGCTTACAAACCGTATTTCGTTGGTTGTAGTATTGCCCTTTTTTGTATGCTTTATGATGCCAAAATGGGGCGGATAGGTTGAAGTCATCGGCGCTTAGGTCGGCGAATTGATGCAGGACAAAGGATAGGATTTCCAGTTCTTTCATTGTTGTGTTGGGTCGTATGTTTAGTACTGAAAAGTAAAAGTAGGCTAACAAAGTAAAAGTAAAGGAACCAAGCAGTTGACGGAATTAACCGTTATTGATTTTTTAGAATGGGAAATAAATTAATATAATAAATATTTAAATGCAAATATTTATGATAATGAATAATTTGTACTTAAATTTGGCATCGTTACTTTTTTGTCTTGACACAAAAAAGTAACCAAAAAAAGTCAAGGCTGTACCCAAATCCAACGATTTTGCTGCCATCTCCGGCGGGTTCGCAACCAAACTCGCCCCTCCTGCGTCGGGGCTCAAACATGGTTGCTCTCAACCGCCTCCAATGGCGCAAAATCGGGATTTGGGTAAGGCCGGAGCCAGCCAAAACTGAAGATCTCACGAAAAAAAGGCCACCCAAAAATTCGGATGGCCTATGTTCCTTATATGTAAAGCAAATAACTATTTACTAATCACCACTTTAACCGTTTTCGAGCCGTTTTTACCCGAAATTTTCACCAGATAAATACCGTTGTACAAGGTACTTGTGTCCAGAAAAGTATTGGTTGCGCCTTGCAATAAAGTTGATTTTTGCTGCAACTTTCCTTCCATGTCAAACAACTCAACCGACATGTTTTCGGTGTTCAGGCCCAGTTTTTGAATGGCGATAAAATCGTTGGACGGGTTTGGGAAAACGTTTACTTTGATGGATTCATCGTCCTGATCCGCTACGCCAGTGGTGGGTGTGTACACGGTCGTCGCTTCCGTCACGGATGTTACTTTGCGGTTGGCAAAAACGCCATAGAACGTAGGCCCAACCACATAAGGGTAAGCGGAGTTCCAGTTCGCATCGACGGTACAGAAATAGCAGTAAATACCGTTCGGGTATTCCGGCGTTACGCACACGCGGCCGTTGTGCTCATCTAAGTAGTCGTTTTCGCCCGGATGCGCCACATATTCGTAGTCTTCGCGGAAATAACCGAGCGGGTAGGTGGTGCTCACATCCGGGCCATTGGCGCGGGTCGTAACATTGGTCTTTAAGCGATAACTCGATTTTATTCTGGTAATCGCACCGGTACCGTCTACGTTTTGGTAGCCGTAAGCGCCGTAAATCGGGAAACCATCGTAGGCGTAACCGATCAGCGGTGAATGTTTGGTGCTGTCGATGGCGTACAAACCGTCGGCGTCGTACAAATTACAAACCGTGGAAATAACATTCAGGTCTAATTTGAAGGCGGAGGGGTTTTGGTGGTGGTGGTAATTGCCCATCGCCGGGTGCGCTTTGGAACAGTCAAATCCGGGTCTTTCAGCCCGAATCGCGTCGCGGTTCCAGGCTTGTGCTGTTCCCATGCCACCCGGACAAGGCGGGTTGCCGGGACCGCCGCAGAGCGCCTGCGTGGTATTGTTCCAGGCTACGCCGTCGCGGTAATCAAACAGGGCCACCCCGTTGATGAACAGGCCGATGTTGCCGCCGGTGGTAGCCGATGGATTGCCGGTATTTTTTACGGGTGCCAAAGGAAATTTAAAAATAGCGTTCTGGTTTGTAGCATTGGAAGGGTTGCCGTCTTGAAACGGGCCGGTAGGGTAGGCCGGTACGCCCGTCGCGTGGACATACACACTTGTTGCGGAATATTCTACTTTTTGGCAATTGACCAAAATGCCGTTCGAAAGGGCCGTGGAATTGCCCGCAACGTAATAAGTACCGGTTTGTGTGTTGTTTTGTAACCAGGCGCTGATAGCAGGGGCCGTTTGTCCGTTGCAAAAAATACTGACGAAGAGCAGGGAAATGACGAGGTGGATTTTTGTCATTGTATTGTTTTGAATTATTAATGATTAATCGCGCATGCGTATGCGTGATTTGTTAGATTAGACGAGGAAAACGAGAAAATCCTTCGGTTACGGCTCCAAAATTTTTAAACGAAAATACTGCGTCGGGTGTATGCTTTCATTCCCATCCACGGCCTCCATTGCAAAAAACAATTCACCGGTATCAGTCGGCCAATACAGTTTAGTGGCCTGATAAACATCAAGTCGTATATTAAAAGCGGTATATAATCCTGTTTTATCCGCCAGGAACACTTGCAAGCCGCCTGCGATTTCGTACGGATCGCCGTAGCCCAGCGCCACCCATTTTTTATTAGGCGACAGGCTGGGCAAACCAAACGGGGAACCCAGATTTTCCAATGTTTTACCATTTCGGCGGTCAATAAACTGCATGACATTCCACTCGTAACCAAGCACTTCTACCACGTATTGGCCGATGTCGGCAAATTGGCCGTGATAATTATAGACTTTATCGCTTTCTCCATCAGACTCCGGGTTAACAGTATCCCGGACCATGCGTTGTTTGCCGTTGTCAAAGTTCAGTTTAATGGTTGTTTTATCCACGCGATGCGCCAGCGTGTCTTGCAGTAAACCGTTTTGGGCATTGCTCAGACCCTTTTCAAAATCACTTTTGATGACTTTGCGAATGTCTAAAAAATCCTCGTGTATGCTTGCCGGACTAACGCCTTGCGGCAGAAAAACCGAAGAAAGCGCCACCGCGCCGCCGTACACCCAGCCGCTTTTGGCGTCGTTACCAGCGGGCGCGACCTTGTACCAGCGTGCATTATGCGCTACGCCGCGCAGCGTAACTTGTTCAATTTGTCCTCCGCTTTCGCCGAGGTAATGTAATTGGGTGTTTTCCGGCAATTCCGTGACTACGGCGGCGTTTTTATCGGGCTTCGCGCGCAGGCGCAGGTGATCTACTTTGGCGCGGAGGTAGATGATGGGGGCCGGGGTTTGCGCGTTTGAAATGCCGGGGAGGCAGAAAATGCTTGTAAAAAATACGATTAGGTAGAGGGCAATAGTGTTTTTCATTGAAAATGGGTTGTTTTTTGTGCCTAAAACGTAATCACAATCGAAGCCCTTATCCCCGATTTCGAAATCCCCGGATTCTGCAAATAACTCAGGCGCTGGATATAATCAATCCGCAGCACCCGGAAGATATTGCTCACGCCGATACCCATTTCCGCATAAGGTTTTTTCTCCAGCGTATGCGTGATTGGCGTGCCGTCGGCCTCGGTCGGGAATTTGTACAGGCCGGTGGCATTGGCGTCCGGGCGGTTTTGGGCCGATACCCCGCCATAAATCATTTTGAAGGTAGCCACTTCGCGCCATTTGAGTCGGCGCAACAAGGGGATTTTATTGAGAAAAAAGCCGTTAAAATAATGTTCGGTGACGACGGTAACATATCGGTCGCTGATGAATTCCATGAAATTCATCAAATTATAGGCGAATTGTTGATTGAAATACGACTGGTTTCCCCGGTGAATGGTCAGGAAAGGGTAGGGGACTTTGCCGTACAGCCCGCCAGCTTCTATGTAAAGGGTGTTATAGCCAAACGGGGGCACATCGGTGTATTTGTAAATGCTTCCTACTAATTCATGGTAATTGTAACGGCCCGATAATAAGCCGTTGATGCCCCTTGAATAGCGCAAAGTGGCGATGTAATTGAAATCGATCAGCAAGCGACCGTTGCTGCCTTGGTACGATTTTTCCCCGCGCCCGTAACGCAACTGCAGAAACGGCGTGCTGGCGGTAACGGGCTTGTACTCAAGGGCGCCGCCGGAAGCGGGTTCGAAGGTCAGGGCGCCGAGCGGGCTGTAATCCTGTTGTTGAACACCGACAATGTATGAAAAGTGGTTGTTGAACTCGCGTTCGTATTCAAACTTTAACCTGTGCGTTAGAAAAAACTTATCATTGGTACCGCGTACTACAGAACTTCCAAGGCTGCTGGTCGGCGTTTGAGAAATGCCCTGAAAAGTGCGGCCAGGCAATAACACGTCTTTGGTATAACTGGCCCGCACCACATTGATGGGGAATTTATTGTATTGTGCTCCATGCAAGGCGTAGGTTCCACCGATGGAGTATTTCCATTCCTGGTCTTTAAAACCGTATGCAGCATAGCCTTCTAATTGCAAACGGTTGCTGAGTTTTACGCTGGTGCGGCCACCAAATTTTAAACGCGTACCCTCCACCGCATTAAAAGCATAAAAGCTGTTGATTGGTCCGATTTCAACATGCGGCCCGACATGGGTGTACGCGCCAACCAAAATATACAGCCCTTGCGTAACGACGCGGTAAAATTTCGTTTGCTGCAAACTGTCCATATTTTTGTAAGTCCACTCTTCAGCGTGGTTCAGCGGGGTAGGGCGGTTGGCGGAAAAATACGCCGTGTCCGTTTTGAGGGAATTGGGCAAATGGACAATTTCTGAAATCCCTTTAAATAAGGAATCGGGTTGTGGCAAATTGATTTGCGGGTTTTGGTGTACCACAAAACGCTGGGCCGCCATGCCGACACTTTTTTCGGACAGCCCGAATTGAAGGCGGTAATCCTCGGTGTTCAGGATACATTTTCCATTGGGCAAAAACTGATAATCCTGAGTAATATCCAAATCAGTGACCCAGTTCAGGTTGATGGCCGGATTGATGGTAAAATTGATGCGTTTAACCGGATAGGTGCTGTCGAGGGCAATAAACAGGTCGCCTTGAAGCAGCATATCTATTTTATTGCGCGGGTAAAATTCCAGCCGGACAATTTTTCTGCCGTCTTCAATGGTGGTATCCTTTGGGTAATATCGGTAAAACAACGGTGCGTTATTCGCAATCGGGCTAAGGAACTGGTCGGTTAAGAGCGTAATATAATTGTCGTAAATGTCGATTTCCTCGTACATGTACTGCAATATTTTATTCATACCGTCCTGGTCTACAAAACCGGGAAATTGTACTGATTTTGTGGCTTTTATATATTTTTTCCACTTATTTGGATCAGATTGGCTGTAATAATCCAGAAAGTTTTCCTGTAAAAAAACGGGCACAACACTAAGTCCTTCCACTTTGCTGGTATCAGTATTGTCTAACAAGAAACGAACGCTTTTTAACATGCGGCGATCCTTCATTTTATCCCGCAAATGGCTCAGGCCGAAAAAGATTTTTTCGTATTGTTCGTCGTGGTAGGTTTTTAGCTCCTGAATATGGTTTTTGTCGCGGTTTTGAACGACTAATTGGATGAGGTCTACCGCCGGATTATTTTTATTCCGGTATTTTTCCGCCTTAATCGTTACCTCTCCAAGCGCCTCCGTTGAAGGCGAAAGTATGATGTTGATAACTTGCTGTTTGCCGGACTTTACTTCTATCGTTTTAGGCTGGTAGCCAAGTACGCTGCATTTGATTTGCGTAATCGGTTTGTCTGTTTTTAACTCAAAGTTGCCGTCTACATCGGTACGTACGCCAATCGGCATACCCGGCACACTAATGCTGGCAAAAGGAATGGTACTTTTATTTTCCGCATCCGTTACCTGGCCCCTCACAATGGTATAAACTTGTTTTTGAGCTTGTGCCTGAACGGCGAACAGGCATAATAAAAATATAACTCGGGCACTATAACGCATATCAGAATACTTTGGATTGAGTCCAAAGTTATGGGAATCCCGAAGCTTTATATTCTTATTGTAACGTTAAAATTACATACCTGCCTGTTTGGCATAACTGTCCGCCTTTGCATTGTCGCCCAGCAAGCGGTATCCGACGGATAAATTGCGGAGTAATTCTTTATCGTTCGGCGCCTTTAATAAGGCTTTTTCATAACATGCAACTGCTTCTGCGTGTTTGTTTTGAAGGCCATAAGCGGTTCCTAATAGACGTAAGGTTGCATTGTCGTCCGGGATGTATTCCAGGGCATGATTCAGGTTTTCGACAGCAGCGGACAAATTGTTTTTTACCTGGCCTTCGTATTTGCCCCAATCGCGGTAACAGGCCGTAATACGCTCTTTTGCCAACTGATTATTGGGCCGCAGTTTCAATGCTTCTTTGAAAAAGTCGGTCGCGCGCGGGTAATCTTTGCGGATGTAGGACACGTTGCCCAGGCCAATAAAGGCGTTTTCGGTCGGGCGAATATCTTTACTACGGGTAAACAAATCTGCGGCCTGATTGAGCAGTTTGCTGGAGTCGGGACTGTTTACATTGCCTGCGTATTGCAACAAATATTGCTCCCCGGCCGCGCGCAGGGTGCGGAAACTACCGGGCGCTGAAAACTGATCGGCCAAAAACAGGGTAGCATTGCTTTTCCAATC
>JBAXTB010000218.1:0-9929 GCA_037130425.1 Bacteroidota bacterium | reverse complement strand
TGGTGGATGGCGGGGTTGTATTTCATGGTACCCGATTAAACGATTATAATTGTTTGCATGATGAATCAAACGCAAACAATTACCGCAGTTCTTTGGACAGGGTTTCCGGGTACCTGGCGTTCGTCATAGTTGACAAAATAATGGGCTTTATATCAATTTTGGAAATAAAAAACGCGGGTTTGTTTATTTTTGATGTTTCGCGGCCATTTCAGTTTGGGGTTTTAAACCCGCGATGTAATCCCCATCCGTTCCAATTTTTGTTTGTGTATCAACAAATGCCACCGCAAGGGCGCCCAACCCAATACCAAACAAATGACGAAATCCAAAATGGTACGGGTTATCCGAAAATGGTACCGGGACCGCGAAATGCCCCGGGCATTGGAACGGGCGCCACCGTAGGGGCGTCCCTCGCGGGCGACCAACGTGATACCAAACAAATGACGAAATCCAAAATGGTCTTGGTTATCCGAAAATGGTACCGGGACCGCGAAATGCCACCGGCATTGGGTTGGGCACCCGCAGGGGCGCCCCTCGCGGGCGCCCAACCAGATACCCAACAAATGACGAAATCCGAAATGGTACCGATATCCGAAAATGGTACGGTAACGTCGAAATGCCCCCGGCATCGGAACGGGCGCCCGCGAGGGGCGCCCCTGCGGTGTGGCGTCGGCGGAAACCGGCGCGGCATTATACCATATGAAAATGATCGTGCATGACCTAAACTGCGACCAATTCACCATACGACCATCATTCGCCCAATTGTTCCCATTGACAATGGCAGGCTTGTTTTTCCTAATAAAACTACCAAATCTAAGGTTTTCGTGACCTCTTTTGATAAAAAGCAATATGCAACCCGATATTTCTCACCTTTACATCTTGAATATAGGGCCCTAAAAGGCTCGAATCAAGAACATACAGGTCTTTCCCAGATGTTGAAATGTATTCAAATTCAGGCCTTTTCAAACCTACAACATTATTAACAAATGGTTGCAATTCAAAAATCGCATCTACACCGATGGCGATCCCAAACGTTTTATTACGTTTAAAAAAATCATTAAAAATAGTGGCCGACAATCCGACCTGATGTGATATTTTGACTTTCGGTTTGAAAGAGTAATCAATATTTTTTTCGCCCAAAAAAGACTTATTTCCATCCTCAATGACAGAATTTGAGTTTACCCCTAAACTATATAACCGGTCAATCTCTTCCACCTGAGAATATTGATAGCCATTGAAGGTGTTATTATTCATATAAATCACTTTATCATACCTCCCTGTTCCTGTAGTTGTCGACTTGCTATACAAACTGAAACTTGGTATATAGGAAACTTCAAAAAACAGCGCAGTTTTAGGCTTATTTAAAACACGATAACTCAGGCCAATAGGTAAATTTAAATTTATATTTTGTATTTTTTCTATTACGTTTATTGCTTTTGCCTCTCTATAAAGGTAATCATAAAAATCTCCAGAGCCGGAATATAATGAATCGATTTTTTCTGGAAAAATTGAATAATCTTTCAACTCAGTCTCTAAAGCAGTATAAGTCCCTTGTAACCCAACTGTTACAAATAAATTTTTCTTACTACTTTTTAATGGCGCTAAAAAATTAGAGCGCCAGGTAAATCCATCACCAATACGAAATCCTGATTTAATGGAAAGGTCACCTGACTTTGCGAAATCTTTAAATTCCTGCGCTATACTGTATGAAGTTTGAAGTACCCCAAAACTAATGGTATTATCAAGATATTGAACATAAGGTGCAATAATCGAAAGCAATTTATAAGAACGGATTGCGCTGATTTTAGTGCTGTTCCAGTCATTTTTTTGAATATCAAATACAAATTCAAGTTCATGTATCTTAGGCTCTGCGATGATCTCTCCGTTACCCTTGTAATATTTCTCTGTTTCCTTTTTCAATGAAACCGAACAAATATAATGTTGATCTACCTCCTTTATAGACTTTAGCACCGGATCTGATAACGTAAACCGAATGCCTTCACGTTCAAAATAATCCATCGCAATACCGATATACTGATTAAGCCCCTGCAATTGCTCTTCATATTCATATAAATCATTACAAATTTTAGCATCCGGCGTGAACAGATTTTTAAACTCTGCCACCGATTCATCATTAATGCTTCTGGTATTTTTATTAAACAAGGTGGCGGCCTTTCCATACTCTTCAAGCCGCAGGTTCAGCGCATTTACAATTCGATTTATTTCCGGCTCCGGAATTTGGTTTTCCAGGCTTAAATCAAGCGCACGTTGAATCTTCACTTGCCCATTGGCAGCACAAGCGATGAAAAGCAATAAGAATAGGGTGGATAACTTTTTCATTCAGGTTTATTTAACAGCTTGTAAGGTGGTTTTAAAGATTAAGTTCCTAAATCAGTTTAATGCTGAACCACAAACGTTTTTCGCAAAACATCTCCATCTATGGGATCAATAATGGCCAAAATATACAAACCAGGTTTAAGATTAGCCATATCAATATCTATTGCGTGCGTCGCATCAACAATTGCATATTTTTGGTATTGGATTAACCTGCCATCCATATTGGAGATCATAACATCCGCCGTCTCTGCGTTTGAAAGTGAGAGCCCGCTTATTTGGAGGGATGAATTTGCGGGATTTGGAAACAAGTGCAAATTTGATCTAGCAGACGCTAACGAATCTATCGGACCACCCAATGAATCAATGGGATGTACAAACTGATCTTTAGGGTATTCTCTTTTAAAATAACACCGCGTGGGACAAGTGGCATTATTCCAGGAACCACAAGGCCTTGAATTCCAAATATCAACCCAGTACCAAGTGTTTAAATCTTTAATTGGGTCAAAATTTACGCCGAAGTAAATTGCTTGTGCTACTTCATTTCCAAATACATCTACTCCTGTAATATTATTTTTTGCGTCATGCGTACTTTTCCCCCATTGATAACAATAAAAGTTGTTATTGGTACAAATAAGTGCATGGGATAAAGGCGCATAAACAACTGAAGCGACCTGCGGAGAAGTTTCTGTTCCAACAATGACTGTAAAATCTTGGCTCCCTATGCAACCCGCAGAAGTTTCTTCTATAACACTTAGTATTTTCTCTCCTGCTGATACCCAATGTATTGAAATACTGTCACCAGCCTTATAAATAATATCTCCACCTCCACCCGATACCTCCCAAGTGAATTTATTTGAAGAAAAAGGATTCGCATGGTATATAACGTCATACTGATTGAGACAAGGCGTTTCTAACCCATAAATATTGGGCACTGGGGTACTTTGAATATTCTCCTCGGTTACTTCAATTGAATTTGAAGATGTACAACCGTTTGAACTAGTAACCGTTAAGGCGTAAAAGCCTAAATTATCAGGACCTGCATTGATAAATTGAAGGGAATCAAGGTTAGAATAGGGCAGGCCGTCCCTGGTCCAGCTATACTGATATTCACTGCTTGAAGCATCTAGTTTTATAGTGAAATTATTGCCTGTACAAACTGAAGGTGATGAAATACTAGTATCAGGTTTTCTTCTAAAATAAACCACAGTGTTGGAATCTATAGTAACAAGTTTGCACGAATCGGTAAGATCAGGTTGACCGATGCCATTGCTTCTGACTACTGTAGCACGAATAATGTATTTTTTATCAAAAACAATATTGGAAGGAAAGGTAAATTCAGGTTTAGAACTGAATGCATTTGAAGATTTAGCACCAACTACGATGCCCTTTATTGGATCTACAATTTCATATAATACTACTTGATCAACAGTATTAGTAATACCATTTATTGGATTTGTGTTAAAAGTTGGAATTCCCTCACATACCTCTAAAGTATCTGGGTTCATCGAAATGGGGCCAAGGTTTGGACAACCACATAAAGGTTTATGGACCGTAAGCATAACCGAACATTGATTAGCGTCTGTCAATGTGGTTTCTAAATTATTCCAAGAATTCGGTATAAAACCAAACAACCAAAGATAAGGTTGGTTAACAGTAATTAGATTGAATCCTACAGCATTCAACTCCAAAGGAAATTTTCCATCAATAGATAATTGTGCATTCCATGTTTGGTCAGAATTACATTGAAGGTCTGTAAGGAGAAGGTTAGGTAGAGGATTGACAGTGGCAGAAATAGACACCGGTGTGGTAGTCACACAACCCGTGGTACTATTCTTAATAGATTGAAGAACATAGATATTTGATCCGACAGGAGCCGAATTAACAACTATTTCCTGTCCGTTATACACGTTGGAGATCGTACCAACACCTGAAATAGAAACATCATAACCTGAAGGAGATGGAGCACCATCGGATATTCCAACGATTAATTTAATGCTTTGACCTTTGCATACAATCGGAGTGGAAGTCGACAGGGTTCCTGATAAGTTGGTATTAACAGCAATTGCTTTGAAATATGTATTTGAGGTACATGGAGGATCATTCGGATTTGCCGAATTGTATTGAACAAAACTTACTGAAATATTGCAAGTGCCAGGGGTAGCAATTTCTACGGTAGGATTTGCTGTATTACCACCTGAAATGATTACCCCTCCTGTAACAATCCAATTCCAGACAATATTATTTGTTAAACCAGAAGACAAGGTAATATTTGCACTAAGTTGTACCGTCCCTCCTTCACAGAAAGACGTTGAGGGCACTGTTACCGAATTAACCGTACAAGATTGACAAACAATTTGCTGCCAACTAAATAATCCTACAAACAATAAAAACATTTTATTCATAATAATAAGATTGGAGTTTAACCCTGATGATTTAAAAAATTTGAGCGTTTGCACGAGTTTGCCAAACCGGCATAAACGCCACAAGATACTAACTGTCCCATTATCTAAAAACTAAATATACCTAAACCCATCCATTTTTTTTACATTTGCGCACAACATATACCAATCCCGCACACATGACCAATGCCGTTCATCCCAAACCCATAGACTGGGATTACCTGCTCGACAAAATCCGCGATAAAGAATGCCTCGTTATTCTTGGGCCTGAGGTATTTGCCGATGCATCGGGCGAAACAACCCAGGCACGCTTGCTCCAAGCGCTGGATCCCGATAACAACCCGCATGTACGGCGTTATTATAAAGATGAAGACTTCTTTTTGTTCGATCATAAGAGTCATCGGACTCAGTTTTGTCACCAAATCAAACGCTTTTATCGTGCAGAACGCCCGGGAGAATTGGTGCGCAAATTAGCGGATATTCCTTTCCATATTTACCTGACCATCACGCCAGATTTATTATTGCCAGAATCGTTTCGGGAAAAAAACTTTCAGTTTCAACACGGTTATTACAAGAAAGACACCGATCCGCAGGCAATAAAATTACCATCGGCGGAAAACCCGCTTATTTATAACCTGTTCGGTTGTATCGAAAATGAAGAATCGCTGGTGCTTTCGCACGACGATTTGTACGACTATTTTAAGTCCATTTTCACGAGGCGTTCTATGCCGGGCGAATTAAAAGATGAATTGCGCGAAATCCGCAACATGCTCTTTATCGGTATTCCTTTTGATAAATGGCATTTGCAAATCCTCTTGCGCGAACTTGAAATTCACAATCAACAATACGCATTTACACGATTTGCAGCCAACCAAAACCTAAGCACAGAAATCAGCACACTTTGTTTCGAACAATTTCAGATCCAGTTTATAGACAAAAACGTGGATGAATTTGTGCAGGAGTTACACCGCCGCGTGGAAGCAGATCCGGGAATTAATTTTAGGGAAAGTGCTGTTAATCAATCAGATATTCCAAGTTCTGTAAAACGATTGATTACGAGCGGCGAAACGGTTGCAGCATTGGAACTATTGAATGACCAGTTTGATGGCAGCCTTTATCAACAGGATATTGATATGTTAAACGGCAGATACAGTCGGTTTAAAAAACGGCGTATCGCGGGCGTACTCAGTGTGGACGAAATTACTTTAGAAGAAAACAGGATCAATTCCGAGTTGCTTGAACTTGTTCAAAAATTATCGCTCCAGGCATGAAACCATACCGTTACCCCGGTCCTCAGCCCTTTTCCGAGCAACAACAACATATATTTTTCGGAAGGGAACAGGAGTTAAACGAATTACTTCGATTGGTTCGGCGTGAACAATGGGTGGTGCTGTACGGCAAATCAGGGCTCGGCAAAAGTTCTTTGCTAAATGCGGGTCTTACGCCTCGATTGGTGCATGACGACCATGCCTTGCCGATATTTATTCGATTTCATGCATGGATAAGCGAACGAAAGGATACGCCGCTTCGTATTTCATGCGATTTATTAAAATCTGAAATCAAACAAACAATCCCGTGGTTTGAGTGTCTTGCCGAAGATGATCACAGTTTGTGGCGCTACCTAAAAAGTATGCAATTAGCGCAGGCTGAATCCACAGAAGCTGAATTACCCAATTTCGTTTTTTTAGTATTTGATCAATTTGAGGAATTATTTACGTTCCCGGCATCGGAAGTGGAAGCATTTGCCAAGGGCCTTGCGGAGGTTTTCTACAGCAACATCCCGGAACGTTACCGGGCAAAACTGGAGAAATTCCCGGATCTTTTTAGCGCGTCCGAATTACGAAAACTGCATGAGCCGCTTTCTTTACGGGTAATCAATGCAATTCGAACAGACAGAATGGCCTTGATGCACCAACTTAAACCGTTTTTGCCGGGAACGCTTGATTATTGTTACGAACTTCGCCCATTATCCATTGCTTCTGCGGAGGAGGCTGTTTTAAACCCGGCATACGACCCACGCACGTTTGTAACGCCCCGATTTGACTATGAAGATGATGCCATAGATGCGCTTTTGGAGTTTCTTTCTTCTGGCAAAAAGCAGGACATTGAATCTTTTCAGTTACAAATTATGTGCGAGCACTTAGAGAAGCGTGTGGTAGAACGCGCGGGCAGACGTAGAATTGTAGTAGGTGATTTGGCTGATCCCGCTGAAATTTTGGAAAATTATTACCTCGATAAAATAACGGAAATTGATTCCACAGATAACAGGCTTGCGGCCCGCAAGCTGATTGAGGAAGGTTTGATTTTTGCCGAAGAAGAACGAAGACTTACCCTGTTTGAAGGGCAAATATTAAAGGCTTGGGGGGTAGATAGTAATTTACTTGCCCGTTTGGAAGACACGCACTTATTGCGCCGTGAGCCAAGTCTGCGTGGCGGCTACACTTACGAATTAAGTCATGATACCGTGGTCGCACCGGTGTTAAAGGCAAAAGAAAAACCTTGTTCTGAGGTGCGCCGTGCTGAACTAGAACCCGAAAAAGCCCGCAAAAACGCAGAAATGCAAGCATTGCGCGCGGAAGCGGAACTAGAAAAACGCCGCGCGGAAGAAGCAGAACGCTTAAAAAATGAAGCAGAAAAAGGCCAAAAAAGAGCGAGGCTATTTGCCCTATTGGCTGGAGTGGTTGCAGCCTTCGCGGTCGCTGCAATGCTTTGGGCACTGGCAGCCCAGGCTAAGGCAAATGAAGAGCGCGCTAAATCAGAAGCAAACGAACAAAAACTCCAAAAGGCGTTGAGGGAAATCACCGAGGCTAATAATGCACGACTTAAAGTTGAAATTGGTAAATACGTTACTGCAGCTGAGCGAATGCTAAAGTCGGGCGATAAAGAAAAGGCCAAAGAAATCTTGTTTGAAGCTATGAAATTAGACTCCTTGAAGCAAAATCCTGATTTGGAAAAGCGTTTGAATGAGATTAACCAAGAAAAATAGCATCCTTGCAAACCAAGCATCAATTTTAAATATATGAAAAAAACGCCCTATTTACTGTTTCTCGCTTGCCTTTTTCTCACATTAAAAATAAGCGCACAAAGCCCGAATTTTTGTGCCGAAATGCTGGAAAAAGCCAAAATAGCAATCAAAAACAGGGACTATAGCAGGTCTCGAGACTATTGCGAAGCGATATTGCCATTATGCTCGGAATATTCAGATCGCTTAACAAAAGTATTGGAAGAGGTAAATCTGGCGATTGAAGGAGAAAAACGGAAAGCAAATGAAGAAGAGGCAAAGGCCAAGGCTGCGCTCAAGCAATTGGGGATAGAAAAAGCAGAAGCAGATCTGCTGCGTCAAAAAGCGGAGGAAAGCGCTCGAATCGCACAAGAAAAAACAATAGAAGCCGAAAAACAGGCCGAAAAGGCCAGACTTGCATTATTGAATCTACAAAAGGCTTTATATGAAATCGCATTGAGAACGGTTCGAGATGCCCAAAACCAAATTTATCACCTTGATTATGAGGAAGCGCTTGCTACCCTAAAATCAGCGGTGGCATTAAATGTTGCACAAAAAGAAATTGGCGATGCAATGCTTGAAATCGTATTTTTTTATGCCGAAACCGGACATGTTGACCGGGCAAATGGCGTATTAGATACCGCAGCTTGGCTAATTGAGAAGAATTTGACAGGTTCAAGGCCATTAAACAGTACGGAGAGCGCACGAAAGGCGATCCAAATATTAAATTCTGATCGACTTGCATTTCTTGATGCGCGGTATTTCCCAGTTATGCTTGAAATATCCGGCGGTACCTACGCTTTGGGTAGCGAATCCGGTGATGAAGGCCCGCGACACAGCGTAACCCTTTCCCCTTATAAAATGGCTAAAACAGAAACCACCTGTTGGCAATACAACCTTTTTTGCGAGGCTAAAAGGATTCCAAAACCTGAAAGGCCGGGTTGGGGATTTGATGGCGATAATCCGGTCGTGAATGTTTCCTGGAAGGACGCGATTGAATACACTAAATGGTTGAACGAGCATGAAAAGCCGGAAAAGGCAAAATCAGGATCAACAACTTCAGGAATAAATCTTTGGCAGGAAGGTTTCCGACTCCCAACAGAGGCTGAATGGGAGTTTGCCGCCCGTGCTAATTCGGACTCAACTTATGCTGGAGGCAATGATTTGAGTAATGTTGCATGGTATGGCAACAACAGTGGCAATAGAACACAACCGGTAGCGAAGAAAAAGCCTAATGCTTATGGGCTTTTCGATATGAGCGGCAATGTTTGGGAATGGTGCTGGGATTGGTATTCCAAAGAATATTTTACAAAAATCGTTGCTACGCAGGAAACAAATCCACGTGGTCCGGAGAAAGGATCGAACCGGGTTTTGCATGGAGGATCGTGGTTTAACCTGAGCTACGGCTGTCGTGTTTCGAGCCGAACGAATATTGACCCAAGGGATGTATATAATTACAACGGTTTCCGGGTAGCAAAAGGCAATTAATCACATCCCCTCCAACAACTTCAACCCTTCCTCCCATTCCCCAAACCCGCTCGCCACATTCACATGCCCGGCCTCGCCCAAATTCACCAGCGCACTACCCCAACATTCCGCAAAAAACGCAGCCCGTTCGAATGAAACCCAAGGGTCATTCGTACTCGCCACCACCATTGTTTTAAAAGGAATTTTTTCAAGCGGAACCGGCGCAAAACCCTTGGCGGGGAACGTATATTGATCCGCTTCAGGATCGCTCGGCGCCACAAGCAGGGCGCCTTTGATGCGCTTGCCGTAACGGACGGCCCATTGCACAATGGCCATGCAGCCGAGACTGTGCCCAATCAGCACCACTGTTTCAGGGTCATATTCAGCAATCGCCTGATCGATGGTGGCGATCCAGTTTTCACATTCCGGCGCATCCCATTCCTGTTGGTGGATGCGCCGGAATTGCGAACCGGATTGTTCAAAATAAGTTTGCCAGTGTGATGGCCCGGAATTGCCGAGACCCGGCACAATGAAATAGTTAGTCATGGTTGTTGGTTCATGATGCGACATCCGCAGGGGCGCCTAAACGGGCGCCCAACCCGATCCCCGGCAAATGACGGAATCTGAAATGGTATGGGTTATCCGAAAATGGTAATATAACCCCGCAATGCCTGGCATCCGAACGGGCGCCCCTTGCGGGCGCCCTTCGTGGGCACCCGCGAGGGGCG
>JBAXTB010000217.1:0-9964 GCA_037130425.1 Bacteroidota bacterium | reverse complement strand
CGAAATCAATAACACAGGGTAACGCCCTGTGATTCAAGACAGCGCGAAATCAAAGCCCTGAAAGGGCGAAATCAATAACACAGGGTAACGCCCTGTGATTCAAGACAGCGCGAAATCAAAGTCTTGAAAGGGCGAAATCAATAACACAGGGTAACGCCCTGTGATTCAAGGCAGCGCGAAATCAAAGTCTTGAAAGGGCGAAATCATGCTACACCGCGTTTGGTTTCGTTATTTTGTTTAAATCGGGCGTTGCCCAATTCTAATGATTACGCCCTTTCAGGGCTTTGAAAAACTTTAAGTCAATGACATTACATTGCCCTCAATACGCTCGATTATTAGAATCATGGCATAGTTTAAGGAGGCTTTACTGAATAATCAACTCATACGGCAAACGCATTTGCAAGCCCTGGCTGCGGCGGAAATCGCGCAAGGTCTTGTAAACCGGGTACATGTCAGCCAATTCTGAGCGCAAAATAGACGCTTGAATGACGTCGTCCTTGTCTTTTTTATGCGTAATTTTATCAATAATCTGCTCAATGCCCGTTTGGGTACGCGGGAATTCGGTGGTGCGGTATTTGTCTAAGCCGGCTAATTTTGCGGCGGCCGAAATGGCGCGATCCAAATTGCCCATATCATCCACCAAGCCGATTTCTTTGGCTTTGTTGCCGGCCCACACGCGTCCTTGCGCAATTTCATGCACCTGGTCGCGGGTCATTTTACGGCCTTTGGCCACTTTGTTCAGGAAATCCTCATAAGTATCGTTGATACGCGATTGAATCAGGTTTTGCTCCTCCGGTGAAAAATCAAGGAATGGCGAACCAAAGGCCGAAAAACGACCCGTGCGCACCGTATCGTATGTGATACCCAACTTGTTTTTCATGGTATTTTGCAAAATAGGCATCATACCGAACACCCCGATGGATCCGGTGATGGTATTAGGTTCTGCAAAAATACTGTCGGCCTGGCAGGAAATATAATACCCGCCGGAGGCTGCCACATCGCCCATGCTCACTACGATTGGTTTGCCGGCTTCCTTGCAAAGCATGATTTCCCGGAATATATTTTCACTGGCCAATACGCTGCCACCGGGCGAGTTCACGCGCAGCACGATGGCTTTTACGTGCTCGTCTTTGCGGATACCGCGCAGGATTTTTACATATTTCCCGTCGGTCAAATCACCGGCGCGGCCTTCTTCTCCATCCGAAATCGTTCCTTCGGCGTACACCACCGCAATTTTGTCCTTGGTGCTCAGGTCTAATTTTTTACCGCGCGCATCAAAATAATCTTCTACGCTGATGCGGTTGAGTTTGTCCTTTTTGTTGAGGCCGATTTTTGCTTTAATCAAGTCAAAAGCCTCGTCTTCGTAGGCCAAACGGTCGACCAAATGCGCTTTCAGGGCGCTTTTGGAGTTGTTTCCTTCATAATTATCGGCAATACGGCGCAAATCCGCCTCCGGGATATTGCGGCTTTTGCTCACATCATGGATAAAATTGTCGTACAAAGCGCCTAAGTAAGCCCGGATTTGAAGGCGGTTTTCATCGCTCATTTTATCAAGTCTGAACGGCTCAGTAGCGCTTTTGAACTTCCCGGCGTAAAAAATACGCATTTGAATGTCCAATTTGTCGAGCAAACCTTTGTAAAAAGCGATGGTACTGGCATAGCCCCGGAAATCGACGCCGCCAACCGGGTTTACCAACACGCTATCGGCTACAGAAGCCACGTAATAAGCGCCCTGGGTATAAAAATTGGCATAAGAAACCACGAATTTTCCCGATTTTTTAAAATCGTCGATGGCTTCGCGCAGGGAAGTGGCGGTGGCTTTACCGGCAGTGATATAGGTGGCATTGAGGTAAATCCCCTTAATGTTAGGGTCTTCCTTGGCTTTTCTGATTGCCGCAATTATATCGTGCAGCCCCAAAATGTCTTCCTGATCAAAACTGATCGGATCCATTTGGATATTGTTGGTTTTTTCCGGAATAGCGTTTTTGAAATCTAATTCGAGCACGGAATTTTCTTTCAACGACACTTTTTCTTTTTCGGTAGCGCTGCCCGCCAAACTTGTAACCCAGCCGATGCCAATCCAAAAGAGCAGGAATAATGCCAGGGCCGTACCCAGACAGGAAGCGAACAGAAACTTGAAAAACTGATTCATAAAAATTAAATTTAAACTGAAGGGTATACTCCGCCGCAATAGGCTTTGTGCAAATTATCCAGACCGTTCAAGCCCTGTTGCTTTGGCGTTTCTCAGGAAATGATCTTGCAAAACAAACAAATAAGGCTGCCCAAAGATGTTACTTTTAGATCAATTGCCTGATTTGAGGGATGGAATTGTGCTAATACGGGTTTGATTCGTTAAATTTGATGTGGAGGGTGTGACAGACTTGGAAGAAATTACTACTTTTATCCGATCAATTTTAATCCGATAATCCAACGCTTTTTGCGTTATGCCGGCATATTAATCTTCTGTATAAGCAAACAGAACAATTACTTAATCGTTTAACCGGATGAATCATACACACTACTTATTCCCAAGAACAATCCTTTTCACCTGCATCCTTTTCACGACTTCAGCGCTACAGGCGCAATTATTGCAGGTTACGGACGCCAATTCATTGCCTTTTACCCCGCAAAACCTGATTTCCAATGTCTTTTTGGGAAGTGGGGTAGACGTGTCAAACATCACCTTCGGAGGCGCCGCCTCGGCTGTCGGTTATTTTTCAGGCGGCACGCAAGCCATTGGTATTGAACGCGGTATCGTATTAACAACCGGTTTTGTGGAATCGGATCCGCCAAATTTGGTATACGGGTGCGATCAAAATGGAACCCGGTTTGCTGATAACCAGAATGGCAGTACTGCAAGCGATGCAAGCCTTAGTGCGCTTACCACCGGCGGCCTGAAAGATGTGGCAATCTATACCATTACCTTTGTTCCCACTTCTGACACGCTTCGTTTTCGCTACTGTTTTGGATCAGAAGAATACCCGGAGTACGCCTGTAGCTCCTTCAATGATATTTTCGGCTTTTTTATCCAAGGGCCGGGTTATCCGGTGCCGACAAACATCGCTGTGATTCCTGGCACCAATTTGCCGGTGAGCATCAATAATTTGCACCCGGATAACAGCGGCCCATTCTCAAGCTGCCCGCCTACAAACGCTCAGTTTTACCATAATAACCTCAATGGAAACGTTCAACCGACATACGACGGATTTACCGATGTATTTACGGCGATGGCCGTTGTAACGCCTTGTCAGCAATATACGATTAAATTAGCGATTGCCGACGTCGGGGATGACCGATATGATTCCGGCGTTTTTCTGGAAGCCAAAAGTTTCGGAACCGGATCGCTTCGCGTTGCCTTGGAAACGGCCAGTGCCGACGGCGCCATTGTGGAAGGTTGCGCAGAAGGAAAAATCACGTTTCGATTGCCCAGCGCGCAGGCACAAGACTATCCGATTGATTACCATATTTGGGGCACTGCCACGAATGGCATTGATTATCAAACGATACCTTCCAATTTGGTGATTCCCGCCGGACAAACGGAATTAATCGTTCCAATCGTGGGTTTCGAAGACCATACGGCTGAAACCAACGAATTCCTGGCGATTGACGTGAAACGCGATCCTTGCCATCGGGATACTATTTATGTGTTAATAAAAGATAACCAATTGGTTACGCCAATGGTGCGACCAGATACCTCGATTTGTATAGGCGCGTCTGCCATACCGCTGGATGGTACCTCCGCAGTGGTCATACCGCCGCCGCCGAGCTTCACCAATACCCAGGATTATAACATTCCGCTTTATGCGCCGCCATTATTTACGACGATTTTGTCATCCCCCATTAATGTAGGAGGCGTTCAACCTGCAATTTTGGGGGCTGGTGTAATTAAATCAGTCTGCGTCAATATCGACCACAAATGGATCGACGATATTGACATGTTTTTGGTTTCGCCGGGGGGGCAGTTTATCGAACTTTCAACGGATAATGGGGGGAATGGAGACAATTACACCAACACTTGTTTTACCCCGACTGCAACAACTAAAATCAACTTCCCCGGCCCGGTAGCGCCTGCATCCGCAGCGCCTTTTACCGGCGATTGGCTGCCGGAAGGCCCTTGGTCTGACTTGTACGGCGGCCCGACAAATGGGGTTTGGAATCTCCAGGTGCGCGACGACAAGCCGGGTATTTCAGGGATTTTGAAGGATTGGACGATCACTTTTGAGTCGATTTATAAAATTGATTACAGCTGGACGCCCGTAACAGGGCTGTCCTGTCCTACCTGTGCGCTGACAGATGCAAACCCGACCCAAACCACGCTTTATACCGTTGTCGCGAAAGACTCTTATGGGTGTTTGGTGAAAGACAGTGTTAATATAGAGGTATTGCCTGAAATATCCGCGCCGACGGTGACCTGCGCGGGCGCAATGCCCGGATCTGTTTCATTTGCCTGGAACGATGTGCCGTTTGCCACCGGCGGGTACGAGGTCAACGTAAACGGCACGGGCTGGGTACCCGCTTCCGGTCAACTTTTGCATGATGTAAGCGGATTGGGTTCCAATGCGCCGGTTACGCTGGAAGTGCGGGCGCTAAATGCGGCTTATACCTGCAAGGCGCTGGTTGGTACCGCCACTTGTTGTCAGTTGCCAGGCGTTACGGCTAATGTTCAGGCTGTTTCCTGCGTGGGACAAAGCAATGGCTCCATCACCCTTATTCCAGACGGCGCCAATCCGCCTTACACATTTAACCTGGGCGCGCAAACGAACAGTACAGGCATTTTTACAAACTTGCCTGCGGGCGATGTTCAAGTAAAAGTGACCGATGTTTCGGGTTGCTCGGTTACGGATACGTTTACGATTCCGAATCCGCCTGCATTTACGACCAATGTACAGATTCACAATGTATCCTGTTTCGGTGGCGATGACGGCAAATTGGAAGTGACGGTCGGCGGCGGAACACCCGGCGCCGCAGGTTATACCTATTTGTGGAACGATCCGCTTGCGCAAAAAACTGCCATCGCCTCCAATTTAAAAATCGGGACGTACACCCTGACCATCACCGATGGAAACGGTTGTACCACAACAACTTCAAACACCATAACCCAACCGGCAGATTTGGCGCTGAACGCAGTGTCTGCATTGGCTAAATGTTTTAATTCGGCCACCGGTTCAGCTACGGCAAGCGGTACGGGCGGCGTTCAACCATACCAATTTGCCTGGAGTAATGGCGTGAATGGCGCTACGAATCCTAATATTTTACCCGGAAATTACACGGTCACGATTACCGATACCAATGGCTGCGCAGAAACGGGATTTGTAACAGTGGGTCAACCGCCGGCTTTAACGGCAACGGTGGCCGGCCAATCGGTTTCCTGTTTTAACGGAAATGACGGAACTGCCACCGTGACACCTGCGGGCGGAACCGGCGCATACACCTATAAATGGAGTACCGTACCGGCACAAACCACGCAAACGGCAACCGGATTGCAAGCGATCAATTATTTAGTAACGGTTACGGATGCCAACGGTTGTTTTGCCGTGCAAGGTTTGACGGTTGGCAGCCCGACTGCTGTAACCGCCACTGCGTCAAGCACAAGCGTAGGCTGCAACAACGGAAGCGACGGCACGGCGACGGTCATTTCAAGTGGCGGTACAGGGCCATATACGTTTAAATGGAATGACCCATTGGCGCAAACAACGGCCACGGCATCTAATTTGGCTGCGGGCGCTTATATCGTGACCGTAACGGATGCTAAACTATGCACCAGTACCCAAACGGTATCGGTTGGGGAGCCTGAGGCCTTACAACTCAGCGCTGTTGTGCAAGATCCATTGTGTAAAAATGGAGCAAACGGTAAAATCACCCTGAGCGTCACCGGCGGCACAACCCCTTATGGGTATAAATGGAGCTCAGGTGAAACAACGGCCAACATAAACAACAAACCAAGCGGCGTCTACACCGTCACCCTGACGGATGCCAAGGGCTGTACCGCAACCTTGACAAAAACCATTGGCGAACCTACCGGGATGACGGTGGGCGCTCAAAACCAGGCTGTGCGTTGTTTCGGGGAAGCCACAGGGTCGCTAAAAGTAAACGCTTCAGGCGGCACGCCGGCGTACCAAACCCAATGGGAAGGCCCCGACGGTTTCCTTGCAACCGGCAACCTGATTGACGGTTTGTTTTCCGGCGACTACACCGCAACTGTAACAGATTCAAAGGGTTGTACAGCAACCTTAACCCAAACGATAACGCAACCCTTATTACCTTTAGATATTTCGGTGCCTGATTATTCGGATACGATCTGTTTTGGCGTTTCCAATGGGGTGGCTTCCGTATTGGCTTTTGGCGGAACACCGCCTTATTCGTATCGGTGGACGGGTAATGGGCCTCCCCAGTTTACCGCCACCGCTGTAGGACTTGGGCCGGCAGTGTATTCCTTGCAGGTAACAGACGCCAACGGTTGCAGCCAGAACGTTCAAACAATTGTAAAACAGCGCGATCAACTTTTTGCCATTGCAGTGGCCTCCAACCCGCGTTGTTATGAGGGTTCAGATGGTACGGCGCGTCTTGGAAGTGTATTTTACGGCGCTACGCCCGCAGACCCGGCCTCGTTTAATTATGTTTGGAGTACCAGTCCTGGGCAAATGACGCCGATTGCCACCGGACTAAAAAGTTCTGAATCCTATTCCGTAACCATCACAGATGATATCGGATGTTCGGCAACGGCCTCGGTGACGCTGGGTAATACAACACCCGTACAAGCCCAAGTGCTTGGTTTTGAATCGGTTAAGTGTCATGGCGATGCAAACGGATGGGCAGCTGCCGCCGGTCAGGGCGGTACCGCGCCGTACACCTATTTATGGAGTCCGGGCGCTTCGGTACAAACGGATTCTTTGGCCCAGGGACTTAAGGCCGGAACCTACAAAGTGACCGTCATGGATTCCAAAGGCTGTCCGGACATCAAATCAGTCACCATTACAGAGCCGCCTGCAATACAAACGGATATTTTGACGACGCCTGTTAAATGCTATGGCGGTAAGGACGGCGCTTTGACTGCCACTGTCATGGGCGGTACGGAGCCATATCAGTTCAAATGGTCGAGCGGCGGGCAGTTGCCAAGCGCCACGAATTTAGCAGCAGGCCCTGACACCCTTACGCTTACGGATGCGAATGCTTGTCAATATGTTGTAATTACCAGGGTGCCGCAACCGAATGATTCTTTAACCGGTACCGCAACGCATGAAGACCCGATTTGCTTTGGCGGTCGCGACGGTCGCATCACCATGATCGGCAAGGGCGGCACACCGCCTTATCGTTACGCTTTGAACAACCAGCCCTGGAGCGGCGCCGGGATACAAATTGCATTGGGCGCGGGCACGTACATCCCGCATGTGATCGACGGCAACGGCTGCACGGCAATATTAGATACGGTGTTGATTCCGCAACCAGATAAATTAGAAGTCGATTTAGGGCCGGATTTCACCCTTGAAATCGGTCGAGACACCCAACTGACGGCCATTGTACTGAACGGATTAGAGCCTTATTCGTATGCCTGGCGCTTAGCCGACAGCGTTTGGCTGAGTTGTGTCACCTGCCCCGACCCAATTGTAAAACAACTGTTTAACCAGCATTGGTTTGAACTAAACGTGGTGGACGATAACGGCTGCGAAGCCTCCGACCGCATACTTATTTCAGTTGAAAAGCCGCGCCGGATTTATGTGCCCACCGGCTTTAGTCCGAACGGCGACAACGAAAACGACCGCTTGGTGGTACACGGCCAAAAAACGGCTAAGGTGCTGACATTCAGGGTGTTTGACCGCTGGGGCGAATTGCTGTACGAAGCTTCAAACTTTGCTACCAACGATGTTTCAAGCGGCTGGGATGGCCGTTTCCGGGGTAAAGATATGGATCCCGGCGTGGTGGTTTGGGTGGTTGAGGCGGAGTATTTGGACGGGACAAGGGAGGTGTTTAAGGGGGATAGTATGTTGGTGCGGTAGGTGAAGCGGTTTGTACCGATTGCCCGATAGCGTGATTTACCAAACTTAATGAAGGGATACGAATGCTCATTTGATGGCGTAGAGCCATTGGATGAGCATTCTTTTTGGGGCTTAGGGCGAAATCGACCCAAGTAAACCGTTTCTGTCTATTTTTGCCCAAAAATCTAAACCCAACCCATGAACAACGCCGTCCATAATAAACTCGTTTCCTTTATTTGGTCTATTGCCGATGACTGCCTGCGCGATGTGTACGTTCGGGGGAAATACCGCGATGTCATCCTGCCCATGGTGGTGCTTCGCCGATTGGATGCTTTGCTGGAACCCACCAAAGAAGCCGTGATGGAAGAATTAGCCTTCCAACGAGATGAAGCCGGGTTTACCGAATGGGACGAAAACGGTCTCCGGCAGGCTTCCGGATATGTCTTCTACAATACCAGCCAATGGACCTTACAGCGGCTCCACGACACCGCCACCAACAGCCAGCAATTACTACAAGCCAACTTTGAAGAGTACCTGAAAGGGTTCAGTGCCAATGTCGTCGAGATCATCGAGAAGTTCAAACTGCGGAGTCAAATACGGCACATGGCTTCTAAAGATATTCTTTTGGATGTACTCGAAAAATTCACTTCGCCCTATATCAACCTTACCTCTGTTGAAAAGAACGACCCCGATGGCAGGAAGTTGCCCCCCTTGTCGAACCTCGGCATGGGCTATGTATTTGAGGAACTGATCCGAAAATTCAACGAAGAAAACAACGAAGAAGCCGGGGAACACTTTACGCCCCGTGAGGTCATAGACCTGATGACCCATGTCATTTTTGATCCGGTGAAGGATGCCCTTCCTCCCGTGATGACCATTTACGACCCTGCCTGCGGTTCCGGTGGTATGCTGACGGAATCCCAGAATTTTATCAAGGACGAAGACGGCGAAATTCGAGCCACCGGCGATGTACACCTGTACGGCAAGGAAATCAATGACGAAACCTACGCCATCTGCAAATCTGACATGATGATTAAGGGCAACAACCCTGAAAACATCAAAGTGGGTTCTACGCTGAGTACGGATGAATTTGCCGGGATGACCTTCAATTTTATGTTGTCCAATCCGCCTTACGGCAAGAGTTGGGCAAGTGACTTGAAATACATCAAAGACGGCAAGGACATTATTGATCCGCGTTTCAAGGTCAGATTGAAAGATTACTGGGGCAACGAAGAAGATGCCGATGCTACCCCGCGTTCCTCCGACGGGCAATTGCTTTTTTTAATGGAGATGGTGAGCAAGATGAAACCCCTCAACCAAAGCCCCATCGGTTCCCGGATTGCTTCGGTACACAACGGTTCCAGTTTGTTCACGGGTGATGCGGGTGGCGGGGAAAGCAATATCCGTCGCTATATTATTGAAAACGATTGGCTGGAATGTATCATTCAAATGCCCAACAACCTGTTTTACAACACCGGCATTACCACTTATATCTGGGTGTTGTCGAACAATAAAGCCGCCCACCGCACAGGCAAGGTGCAACTGATTGATGCAAACCCGCTGTATCGCAAACTCCGGAAAAACCTCGGCAATAAAAACTGCGAATTTGCCCCCGAACACGTCAACCAAATTGTACAAGTGTACCGCGACCTGCAAGTTGTTGAGCGTCAAGGAGATGAAGGCATTGCCAGCAAGGTATTCGACAACAGCGATTTCGGATATTACAAAGTAACGATAGAACGGCCCAAACGCCTGAAATCCCAATTTTCTGCTGAACGGATTGCCGGCCTGCGCTTCGATAAAGGTTTGCGGGAGCCGATGGAATGGGCTTTTCAGGAATACGGCGATGACGTGTACGCCAACATTGCCAAATACGAAAAAGCCCTTTTGGACTGGTGCGAACGGCAGGAACTAAACCTGAACGCCAAGCAAACCAAGGCACTGACCAATCAGGCCACTTGGAAAAAACAATTGGACTTGTTGGCCGCCGC
>JBAXTB010000216.1:0-10001 GCA_037130425.1 Bacteroidota bacterium | reverse complement strand
CGGACGTTTATCTGACGATCTAACGGGTTGATGTCGATGTAAACGGATTTTGCTGCTTGAGAGGGGATGGGACACGGATGACGCGGACCCTGCGGGCGCAGATGTAAATGGATTTTGCTGTTTGAGAGGGGATGCGACACGGATGACGCGGCCTGCGGACGCAGATGTAAACGGATTTTGCTGCTGGAGAGGGGATGGGACACGGATGACGCGGCCTGCGGACGCAGATTTAAATGGATTTTGCTGCTGGAGAGGGGGGCATGGAAGCCTTAGAAAAATACCTCTTGAGCCTCCCGAAACGTATTTGCGTGCGCTTCTACAATATCTGCAATTTTTGGTGAATACCCGCCGCCCATGCTCACCGCCACGGGCAGCTTGTTGCGTTTACAAAACTCAAATACCATGCGGTCGCGGCGGCGGCAACCTTCGCGGCTGATGTTTAAACGGCCTAATTTGTCGGTGGCTAAAATATCCACCCCGCTTTGGTAAAACACAAAATCGGGTTGGAACTGATCGGCAATGCGGGGCAAATGCGCTTCGAGGGTAGAAAGATAGGCGGCGTCTTCCATACCGTCGGGTAAGCCGATGTCAAGTTTGGATGTTTCTTTTCGAAGTGGATAATTTCGTTCCCCATGCATCGAAAAAGTGAACACGCGCGGATCATGCGCAAAGATGGACGCCGTGCCGTTGCCTTGGTGTACATCGAGGTCGATGATGAGGATACGGCGGGCTAAACCATTGGCTAACAAATAATTAGAAGCCACGGCCTGGTCATTTAAACAACAAAAACCTTCGCCCCGATCGGCGAACGCGTGGTGGGTGCCCCCTGCAACATTCATCGCGCAACCGTGCGTACGCGCATACAAGGCGCACTCGATGGTGCCTTGCGAAATATGCCGCCCCCGTTCCATAAACTTGGCATTGATCGGAAAGCCGATGGCCCGTTCCTCGCGCGCGTCAAGCGTGACGTGCATGAGCTTGTCCCAATATGCTTTGGTGTGGGTCAGCAGTGCTACGTCTTCTTCCAGTTTTGCCGGACTAAAAAAATGCTCCTGTTTTACCGAACCTTCATATAACAATTGCTCCGGAATCAATTCATACTTCGCCATCGGAAAGCGGTGACCTTCCGGCAGTTCATATTTGTAAACAGGAGAAAAAGCGATACGCAACATCTTTTGTTTTCTTTTTATTATCCACATAAACAGCCCATCCGGCCAAGTGTTGCTATTTTTGCGCCGAATTCAGGATATAAACAATCTTCATACATGATAAATTTGATCCATAAAGAAGGCCGAATGTTGTTGTTGGTTACGGCCATTGTGTTAATCGCCGTGAATTATGCCTTGGCGCAGACGTCTCCGATATTATTTTGGTTGTTTTTGATATTTTCGGTGGTTGTTTTTGGCTTGTTTTTGCAGTTTTTTCGCAATCCGCCGCGCAAAATTGCCGTTTTTGACAATAAACTGGTGTACGCACCTGCTGACGGCAAGGTTTGTGTAATCGAAACCGTGTACGAAGGCGAATATTTTAAAGATCAGCGAATACAGATTTCCATTTTCATGTCGCCGCTGAATGTGCATGTAAACCGCAACCCGGTAAGCGGCATAATTTCTTATTTCAAATACCATCCGGGCAAATATTTAGTGGCCTGGCATCCTAAAAGCAGCACGGAAAACGAACGCAACACAACCGTGTATCGCACAGAAAACGGAACAGAAATCCTCATGCGTCAGATAGCGGGCGCTGTGGCCCGGCGCATTCGCTGGTACATTGGCGAAGGCAGCGCCGTGAAACAGGGCGAAGACATGGGCTTTATCAAATTCGGCTCCCGCGTGGATTTGTATTTGCCGCTGGATGCGAAAATTGAGGTGACAATGGATGAAATCGTGCAAGGAAATAAGACGATCGTGGCGAAAATTTAAACTTCAAACTCAATCAAACTGTTTTTGATCGCATAAAGCACCAATCCCGCCGTATTGCGCGACCCGGTTTTTTCAAGCAGGTTGTTTCGGTGCCCGTCTACAGTGCGGACGCTGATAAACAGGCGTTCTGCAATTTCCTGGGTGGTTAGTTCCTGACAAATTAGCTGTAGAATTTCTTTTTCACGGCCGGTAAGCGAGGTTTCAATCACGAAATTCTTCTGCTTTTGCCGCCGCATTCCGGTCTGGATGGCCTTAAGGATGGCATCATTGAAATAAAAGCCCTTGCTGTGTACCGATTCGATGGCAAGCCGTACCTCTTCCAGTTCTGAGTTTTTAACCAGGTAACCATTGATGCCCATACCGACCATTTTGACGATATGGCGTTCTTCGCTGTGTACGGAAAGAATGATGATTTTTGCATTTGGAAACCGCGCTTTTACTTGTTGTGTTGTTTCAAGTCCATCCATTTCGGGCATGGAAAGATCCATAATAATCACATCGGGCGCTTCCGTTGTGGTTTCCATTTTTTGAAGTAATTCACGCCCGTTGGATGCTTCCAATATCACACGGAGGTGTTCAAAATCATTAAGGATAGGGATTAAACATGCTCTAAACAAGCGTTGGTCTTCTGCGATGGCGATTTTGATGATGTTGTTTTCACTCATGTGGACGATGAGACAGGTATTATTATGTTTGTTTTTAAACCATGTCCGGGCTTTGTATCCCAAACAATTGAACCTTTTAACAGGTTTATACGCGCTTCGATATTTTTGAGGCCCAATCCTTGGGGGCTGTTTAGAATTCCGGGGTCAAACCCGTTGCCATTGTCGTTGTACATTAAATGCAAACCCGCCTGATCCTGTTTTAAATTAATATTGATTTGGGTGGCTTGCGCATGTTTGAGCGTGTTATTGGTCAATTCCTGCACCACCCGAAACAAACCAAGTTCAATCTTAGCATCAAAACGGTCAATCGGCGTTTCACATTGCAAATTTGCATCAAGTATTTCAGCAATGGAAAGGTTTTCGCAAATCGCCTCTAAAGTATCGACTAATCCGAACATTTCAAGGCCGGGCGGTATTATGTTATGAGAAATTCTTCGCACGCTTTTGATCCCTGCGTCGATCAATTCGTCGGAACCCCGAATAATGTTTAATATTTCCGGCTGTTGTGTTTGGTTCAATTGCCCCAATTTGAGTCGCAGGGTGGAAAAAATACTGCCAATTTCGTCGTGCAGGTCGGTAGCAATGCGTTTGCGCTCTTCTTCAACCGATTCAATATTGCCGTGTAGCAGCGACTCCTGGAAGATGACTTCCATTTCCCTCATTTTCAATTGCTGGTTGAACAGGCGTTTTTGGTACAGGATAAAAAAGGCCAAAACGCAGCCTGCCAATAAAAACATAACCAAGGTGCCGGCAAACAAAAAACCGTAAACTTCTAATTGTTGCTGTTGTGCATCCATAGCCCGATACTAATCATGGTGTAGAGAATTACGTTTAAGATTGAATGTACCATCCAAATGTACACGTTTAGGGTATTATTCAAGTGCAGTATATAATTACTCATTATGAACAAAAAGAAAGAGGAAGAGAAATATGTGAGTAGCCCTGCATTAATCCAAAAAATTGGATATTTTGCAAGAATTAGGACCTTCATTTCTGAAATTATTCGATAGAATAGTGCCAAGGTTCCAAGAATAACTAAAAACGCGCAAACACCGCGCGCATTTGAGTTGTATTGATCTAATTTTTGCAAAAATATAGAATTTAAACTTGATAATGCTATAAAGCAAATTGCGATGACATGAATAATCCGAGAGGGTATAAATCCTTTTAATGAAAGAAAGAAAAAACGGTATAAAATGAAAAACTCTGCCAACGTATAAAAATGCAAAAGCGACAAGTTCTCCCAATGGTTTCTTGAAAAAATAAGTACTACCATTTCTGTAATAATAGACAAAAAAATATAGTAAGTTATCTGCTTTAATGGTAGCGATAACTTACTATATTTAAAACACGAAATTATGAAAGCAGGAACTACCGCAAACGTAAGAAGTTGAATAATATCTGCTAATTTCATGTTCATAATTCACATAAACTATTCTGGAAGTACCCCTGTGTACAGTGGGCTAGTTTTATCACCACATAGAGGCGGACAAGGATTTGAAAAATCATACAAACCGCTCACAGGAGCATCCGGATTCGAAGAATTCAAGATAATATCTTGCTCCGTTCCATTCGCCGCGACGAAAACAAGTTTGGGTTCTCCGCTATCGGTTAATCCAAGATACACGCGGGCATTTACCGCACCCACACCCATTTCACCTATGACGCCTTTCAAATCTTCCATGGGTACAAGAAACGAAAGTAATTCAGGGTGACGGGTTCTCCAATTGGTAGTCCAATCCGTAGCGGTTCTCAGGGTAATTTGATCTTGAGCCATTGCTTCAATGTGTTAGAAGGTTAAAAAATATGTGTCAAATGTAAAGTCAAAAGACATAAACAATAAAATTTAAATATATAAAAGTTTGATTGTTTATCGAATCTGTCTTACCTTGACTTTTCAAAGGCCGAAACTATGGAAAAGCCGCCGATCCAAATATCCGTAAAATTACGGGCTTTCAAATACAGGTATTTTTACGGGTATAGGCGCCTGCACATAACTGATACTTTTGAAGCGCAATTTCGAAAAGATTCATCAACAAATTATTCAAAAAATATGATAAAATCAATTGAAAATCTCGTTTTTGAAGGCGGTGGCGTAAAAGGTGTTGCCTACGCAGGCGCGCTTGAATACTTAGAAAGCAAGCAATTGCTCAACAACCTTAAAGGCGTAGCGGGTACCTCCGCCGGAGCCATCACTGCCTGTATGATGAGTGTCGGGTACAGCGGCTCCCAAATTGGTACGATTGTCAGCGGCATGAGCCTGAGCGCTTTTGAAGACCATGAATGGATCGGCCGCACGTTTGAGCATTACGGGATGCACCCTGGCGATGCGTTTTTGGCCTGGCTTCGACAACAAATTGCGGCCAGCCCAAAAGGACTTACGGAAGATGCAACGTTCAATGACTTGCACGCAAAAGGCTGCTTAGATTTGCATGTATTCGCCAGCGATATTTACGACCAGTCGATTCGGGAGTTTTCTTATGAAACTTCGCCGAATGTTGTTGTAGCAGAAGCCGTGCGCGCTTCTATGTCAATTCCGCTTTTTTTCAATGCCTGGCAATTTACCAACAACAACCCCGACGATCATTTGTATGTCGACGGCGGCATGGTGTACAACTACCCGATTGGAGCGTTTGATGCAAAAGGCGCGGTGAATGAACATACGCTTGGGTTTCGGCTCGAAGACTTGCATGACCAATCGGTGGTAAATAAATTTGGATATGGCCATTGGGTAGAATATGTAAAAATGACTTTTGAAACGTTGATGTCGGCACAAACCATTATTTTTAACCGGGATACCGACCAATTTGACCGCAGCATTGTCATTGATGATCTGGGCGTTTCTGCTACAAATTTCAATATTGATGACGCCACCAAGCAGCGCTTAGTACAATCTGGCCGGGATGCGGCAAAATCGTATTTCGAACCCAATCCAGCGTAAAATCACGGCAAAAAACGCGATCTTTGCCGCTGAATTTATATTGAAAATCCATGAAACTATACCTTATTGCCGGTGAAGCATCGGGCGATTTACACGGTTCCAACCTGATCAAAGCGCTGCTCCAGCAAGCGCCTTACACCCAATGCAGGTGCTGGGGCGGCGATTTGATGCAGGCTGCTGGCGGTGAATTGGTGAAACATTACCGGGATCTTGCTTTTATGGGTTTTGTGGAAGTAGTGAAAAACCTGCGTACCATTGCGCGCAATTTGTCCTTCTGCAAAAAAGACATCCTTGCGTTCAAACCCGACGCGCTGGTGCTCATTGATTATCCGGGTTTTAACCTCCGCATTGCAAAATGGGCGCACAAAAAAGGCATTAAGGTAATTTATTATATATCGCCTCAAATTTGGGCCTGGCATAGCTCCCGCGTACACGACATCAAAAAACACGTGGATAAAATGCTGGTGATTTTGCCTTTTGAGCAAGCTTTTTATGAGAAATACGGGATGCAAACGACATACGTTGGCCACCCGCTGCTTGACGCCCTGCAAACGCAACAATCAGATAACGAGACAATTAAGCCAGGAAAGCCGGTTATTGCCCTGTTGCCCGGCAGCCGAAAACAGGAAGTGCAACGTATTTTGCCTATTATGCTGTCGGTCATATCTGATTTTCCAGACTATGAGTTTGTGATTGCGGGCGCTTCCGCCTTACCGACTTCCTATTACCAGCCTTTTTTGGCCCAGCATCCGAATATTCGACTCGAACACGGCCAAACGTATTCCTTGTTGCGTCAGGCTACTGCTGCCTTGGTAAAATCCGGCACTTCCACACTTGAAACCGCGCTCATCGGTACGCCGCAGGTGGTGTGTTATACCGGCAGTCCGGTTTCTTACGCGATCGCGCGCAGGGTGATTAATGTGAAATATATTTCGTTGGTAAATTTGATTATGGATGCGCCCTTGGTGCAAGAGTTGATTCAAGCGGAGTTAAATACAAGTAATTTAAAATCAGCGCTTTATAATATTCTCGTTCCTGAAAAAGCCCAAGAATTAAAAGCAGGCTATGAAGCGCTGCGGCATAAACTCGGCGACGGCGGGGCGAGTAAGAAAGCGGCGGAGGCGATACTTTCGCGGCACACTGTCTGAACCACGATTATGGGGATTTGAGGATTGTAGGATTAGGCGTGTACGAAGGATTGATTTTTGCTCGATTTTCCATTGCTACTCGCAAAATCCAGCCCAACGCTTGTCATGTCGGAACGCAGTGCAGACAACTACACAAACCAGATTACGACGAAATGCCTTGAAAACATCCGAAAAAGCCGGGTTTGTGTAGTTGCCTCCGTAAACTACGGCATGACAAGCGTCAGGCTGGGTATCTTTAAGATGGTACGATGATCCCAAAAGCGTTGTTTGAAAATCCTTTTTATACGCCTAATTGTAGGATTTGAAAAATCGCGGAAAGGCAAATCTTCTTGCGATCAAAATATCCTATAATCCCATAATCCCCATAATCGTGGTCCAGACAGTGTGCCGCGTGCGGGTAATTGTCAGAATCAGGATTCGCAGGATTCAATGATTGACAGGATTAAAAAATCGCGGAAAGGCATATTTACTTGCGATCAAAATATCCTATAATCCCAAAATCCCCATAATCGTGGTCCAGACATTATGGATTCACCACAATCAACTTTTTCCCAATTGTCTGCCCATCTCCGCTAATCATCACCCAATAATTCCCGGCCTTCAGGGCGTATTTTTTCAAATCCACCTGTTCGGTGTATTTGCCGTACTAATAAACTTTGTCGGCAAATACGGTATGGAGCACAGCGCCTTCATTATCAGCAATTTGTATCGTGACCAAAGTGTGTTTGCGGATTTTAAACGGCACCCAAACCGTTGAAGAAGCCGGGTTGGGATAATTTGGCCCGCCGTCCAGCATATCGTCTTTAAGCGCGGGCGCAGAAACAGTTACTTTAGACACGTCTACCAAGGCCGTCCAAACGCTGGTGTTGGTTCCATCCTGTCGGGTCCAGATCGGCCGGACGATGTTATTATAAGCCGTTATGTTCGTGTAATCACCAAAAAAAGGGCCGCTTCCCGGCGTAAAAGCCGTTTCACTAATTTTAAAATCCTTGAAACTTTGCCCTCCGTCTTTTGAATATGCCAAATAAACATCGGTTTTATTGGTATTGTAATTGCGCCGGTCATAATACACCAACCAAAGCCAACCAGTCGCCTGATCCACGGTCATCCAGCACATAAACTGTTGTTTACCAGGCCCGTCGGTATTTACGCGGATCGGGGCCGACCATGTATTGCCGCCATCGGTGCTTTTGGCTACCCAGACGTCGGTATCGGCGATTCCGTTGCGCTGATCTGACCAGTTCACGTACAAGGTTCCGTTGTTGGGGCCGCCGCTCAAATCGCATTGAATGATAGGCAAGCCATTGCAACGTCCAAGGCCAGGAATATCATAATCCCAGCCGCCAGGGAAATCACCGATTTTAATCTCTTCATCTAACCATGTTTCGCCGCCATCCAAGGAACGATCAAGGAGCAGACCTTCCGGCCCGGCCCAAACTACATAAATTTCACCATTCGGCCCGATGCAAGGCACGGCGCCTTCCGTGGTGTTGTCGCTGTCTACACAGTCGCCGGATATCTTGTTAAGGCGTATCGGAGCCGACCAGTTCAAGCCACCGTCGAGGCTTTTGGAAAATAGGATGCGGGAACTGTCTTGCGGGTTGGTTGTGCCGTATTGGTCAAATTCCGTCCAACTGACATAGAGGTAATTGGTTTTACGATCCACGGCAATCCAGTGTTTATCCTGGGCTTTAAAATTATTCAGGCCGGTATAAGCGCCGGGCGACCAGTTTTGGCCTATGTCCTCCGACTTTTGAATCACAATGCGGTCAATCCAACTACCATCAGCGGGGTTTGACAGGTGCAGAAAATAAAAACTGCCCGCAGAATCTACTCCGATGGTTGGGTCGCCCCAGACACCGTAAGGAGAGAACATTTGCGCCTGTGTCCAGGTTTTCCCGGTATCCTGCGAAGTGTACACATTGTTGAGATTCGCCCCGGCTACCAAGCGGTTCGGGTGTTTTGGATCAAGACAGATGGAAGGCTCGTTTGGTGAACCAGCGCTGCTGATTTTGACGTTCTGGTGTTGCGCTTGCAGCCCCAAAACACTTAAGCATAAAAGGGAGGTAATATATAATTTGTACATAATTTCACAAAGGTGTAGATAAGTGTCATAAAATCAATGCTTTATCTACTTTTTTGCTATCATTTTCAAAAATAGCCTGTCTAAAAACATCCTCAATCCGTTGCCAAATAGAAAAAGGCTCGACCAACCATACGGCAGCCGAGCCTAAATAAACCCCAAAAAACTTTTACAAAGATATTATGTTCAAATTGAAATCACAAGTAGTAATTAATTATTTTCTTTAATTTTTTTGCCACCCCGTCCACCGTCCACCGTCTCCCGTCTCCCGTCCACCGTCTCCCGCCCCTACCTATTCGAGTAAATCAAATACCCAAATGCCGGTAATTTATTTTGTTGTGATTTCGTAAGCGTCGTAAACGCACGTTTAGGGTCAAATACATTGCGCCATTTCCCCTTGATTACTTTACTGCTCCAACTTACATCCATTGGCTTATCCGATAAATTAAAGATACAGAGCACTTTATCTCCATCCTTCTCACGTACAAATGCGTATGCGTGCAAATCATCCGAAGTTTTAATTCTTTTCAAGGTACCGCCTTGCCGCCCGTTCCACATGGCTTGATTGCTGTGTTTCAAATCAGTCAGCGTTTTAAAAAAAGTAACCCGCGATTTACCCGTCCAATCAATTTCGTCCTTGTTAAAAAACAACAGGCGTTTGTCCAAACTCGCTTCTTGGCCATTGTAAATCAGGCCCATCCCTTCAATCATAAAACACAAGGCTGTGAAGCAATCGCCGCCCGCACCGAAGGACTCGCGTTCAGTCCCATTCCATGAATTTTCATCGTGGTTTTGCGTGAAATTCATTTGCCAACCCTGCGTTCCGAATTTCTTTTTGATACTTTGCGTCCATTTGTAAATATCAGAAGCCGGCTTTTTGCCTTTGGCTACCTCTTTAATCAGGCTGTGCAAGCCCCAGCCATAATTCATTTCAAAACAGGCGGCAAACTGCTCTTTCCCCTTGTTTTCATCTTCAGCAAGCATAAAAACGGGGCGAATATTGTCTAAACGCGGGCGCAATTCAACCCAATAAGCAGTTGGTACAGCGCCGGCAACGTCTTCGCGGAAACCGTCAATAACCGTATTTTTGAGCCAAAACTCGTGTGCGCGCATCCACGCCTCGCGCAGTTGCGGATTGTCGTAGTCAAGTTGGGCTACATCTGTCCAGCCCCATTTGGTGCCATCGGAGTTGATCGGGTCGGTAATTTTGCCGTCTGGGCCTTTTTTGTACCATTCGGGGTG
>JBAXTB010000215.1:0-10096 GCA_037130425.1 Bacteroidota bacterium | reverse complement strand
GCGCGCGAGGTTTTGTTTTTGGAGTTGAATGGCTTCATCAAGTTGGGTGAAGGCGGCGTCTATTTTGGCGACGATGCGGCGTTGTTCGGGGAGGGGTGGGATGAGAATTTTAAATTTTTCTAATGCATTCTTATCCACACCACTTTGTCCGGCTGACCGTTGAGACAAACTAATTATGTGATCTTGAATCTGGCTATTTTGGAGAAACCAAAATAAGTAATCCTTCAAAAGCAAAGCTTCATTTGGTATGGCTTTAATCAGAGCTACATTATATGCTCCCTTTAGTCCTCTTAATATTTGGAAAACGGGCGGCCCATACCGCCCTATCATAACATCGTTTTCTTCACAAAACTTTTTTACACTATCTGCATTGACATAGGTTATGTAATTGTTAGATTTATAATCTCGTATTTGAATCAAACGCACAAAGTTTGGTTTTGGAATATCTGAAAATTCATTTTTAGGCGGTTGGGAGCCACCTTTAAAAAGCACAACCTCCCCCAATTTTTTCCATTCCCAGCCTTTCGGCAAACTCAAATCGTTCATAGATAAACGCCAATTAGAATATTATTTTGTGTGCAAGATCGCCGTTGCGGTTGCGCGCTACGTCAAAAACGCGCTAAAGGTAGTGGTTCTGCAACGTTTTGGGCAAAGGCAACTCCTTGGTTTTCGCTTGTTCGGCTCCCGATCCTTAAAGGGCAATTTCATTGACTTAAGGGTTTCCATAGCCCCGATACCGGCGAATGTAGCGAACTTATAACATCTAACATCTTGTAACCCCTCGTTTTAACGAGGGGCCAAAGGTATCGCTCCATCGCATCTATCTTCTTTGCAAAACATCAGCATCTAACAGATTGATTATGTTGATGTTCTGTAAAGAAGATAGATGTGATAGAGCAAGGATTCTAATGCCGCCGGTTAAAACCGGCGGTTACAAGAAGTTAGATGTATGCTCACATTGCGCTTGGCGGTAAAGGGATTTCGGAAACCCTTAAGTCAATGACATTACCCTTGTGTTCAAGCCGTTCCCGAAGGTTTTGAATCCGTTTGTTTATGATCGCGTTCCGTCAGAGCGCCTTCCCAGTACACATGGAAAGAGCGGAGTATTTCCTGGTAGCGGCTGAATATTTTTTGCACGGCCTGATCGTCAATTTTTTCGCGCCCGATTTCAAATTCCAGTTCCTGTTCAAGCAATTCCAATTGGTGCTTAATGAGTTTGTTTTGAATCCAGTATCGCTCAACATTCCAGAAAATAGCCAGGGTGGCCAGGGTCGTCGCCATCGTATTCAGCACAAGGGCTGCGTCTTTACTTACGCCCACAATGAATTCTTTTGGGACGGTCGGGAAATATGCCGCCAGGTTCACGCCCAATACGATGGTGGAAACGGCGGTCAACAAGGCAATTGAATACCGGTAAATGCGCACATTGCGAAACTGCCAGCGTGTATTCCGGCCGAAGGTTTCGGCGCTTTTCCGAATAATTTGAAGCAAATAGTAGGGTTGGGCCGCCGTTTTTTGCTGCTGAAAGGCATCCAGTTCGCCGTCCCAGGGGTTGCCGGGATTGCGGTAATAATCGTAGGATTGCAGCAGCATAAAAATGCCGTATGCCATCAAACAGATAAGCCAGAGGGCGCCGAATTCCCGCCAGGGCGATGTGGTAATCAATTGCCCCAAAGCATAAATGAGCATTGCGCCGGTGACAAGCACCAGGGCAATTATGCTGATGACTTTACCGCGTGAGGCAATACTTGAAAGTTTTAATTTCATAATTGATTGTTTTTCATGTTAGTTTTATTGCTTAAAGAGTACCACCTGCAAATCCAAAAACGCTTGCTGAATCAGTTCCGGTTTCCCGCCGAATGCTTGTACGGCTTCCCGGCGGTTTCCAAGGAAGAGGCTTTTTTGAATGAGTTGGGATAAGTTTTCGATGTCAAGTTCCTGTACGCCGTGTTGTTCGTATTGGTCGAGGATAAAATACAGGAAGTTTTTGGCCCTTTGGTCGCGGTAGCGGTTAAAAAACGCGTCATCGCCTTTGGCGCGTATCACCCGTTCGGTGTAGGTGCTAAGGGCGCTGTCGTATTGCAGGAAAGTAAGCACGTCGATGATATCGGAGTTTTCGGCGTGCAGCAGGCGTTTAAACTCAATGAGTTGGTCGCCGGAAAGCCCTTCGGATTCTAATTTTTTGATGAGTTCGCGGCGTGTTTTGGGGTCTTGCCATATTGCGCGCAGCTGTGCTTCGCTTTGGTACAGCGCAGGCAGGTGGCCCATGATTTCCCGCAGATAGGCTTCAGCGTCGAGGGTTTTGCCGTCGGCGGTAACGTAAAAATATTGTTTTTGGTTGATTTCGATGCTGCGGCCGGGTCCGAGTTCCACGGTGAGTACGGCAGGGCGTTCGGGCGGGTTTATATCCGGGCGGGCGCTGGGTTCTTGCCGGATGTAATTCGGCGCTTCGCCTGTGCTGTTTAGTTTAGGGTCGGTACTTTCCACGGGGCCGTCCCAGGTTGGGTCCTGGAAAAGTTCGGTTGCGCCGGTGAAATCGAGGATGGTAAAAAAGTCTTTGCCGTCGTATAGCCTGGTGCCGCGCCCGATAATTTGCTTAAACTCCGTCATCGAGCCGATTTGCCTGACAATCACGATGTTGCGCACATTGAGTACATCCACGCCGGTGGTCAGCATTTGCGAGGACGTAACCATGACGGGCATGGTTTTGTCATTGTCTTTAAACTGTTCCAGCAGGTCTTTTCCCACTTTGCCTTCATTGCTGGTGATGCGCACGCAGTAATTTGGGTCCGTGCTGTCTTTGTGGCGGTTGATGGCGTCGCGCATATCGGCCGCATGATCCTGGGTGACGCAAAAGATAATGGTTTTATCCAAGCGTTCGGTGTGGATCAGGATCTGGCGGGCAATAAAATCGGTGCGTTGGGGCAGGATGATATTGCGTTCAAAATCAGAGAGTTCGTAGGATGGTTTGTCCACATTTCCTTGTACGATCCGGTCGCCGGCCTGCAATGCGTAAGAATCCATGTTGGTTCCGAGCCGCAGCACTTTGTAGGGCGTCAGGAAACCGTCGTTGATGCCGTCGATCAGGGAATATTGGTAAACCGGTTCGCCGAAATATTGATACGTATCGGCGTTATCCTGGCGTTTTGGGGTGGCGGTAAGGCCAATATGCAAGGCTTTTCCGAAATAATCAAGGATTTTACGCCAGTTTCCTTCCTCGCTTGCGGAACCTCGGTGGCATTCGTCGATGATGATGACATCGAAAAAATCGGGGTCGTATAGTTTATAAAAACCGTCTTGCAGGCCGTCTTCGCTGTCGTCTTCGGTAGGCGCGGTCTCGCCCCGGTCTGCAATAGCCTGGTAAATGGCGAAATAGAAATTGCGTTCGGTGGGCGGTACCCCGTTGCGTTTGCGGATTTCTTTGCCGGTGATTTTTACTAAGTCTTTATCAAAGTAATTGAAGGCGTTGATGGCCTGGTCGGCCAGGATGTTGCGGTCGGCCAGGAACAGGATTTTGGGTCGGCGGTCGGCGCCGTCGGTATTCCATTTGGCCTGATAAAGTTTGTAGGCAATCTGGAAGGCGACGTATGTTTTGCCGGTACCGGTGGCGAGGGTAAGCAACACGCGTTTTTTGCCGTCCCCCACGGCTTCCATCGTGCGGCGGATGGCGATTTCCTGGTAATAACGCTCTTGTTTGCCGCTGTTTTGTAGGGGAATGGATAAAAGTTGCGTTTTTAGCGCGCTTGCCTCTCCGATCAGGCGGGTGTAGAGTTGTTCCGGGCTTGGGTAGTTGTCGATATAGTTTCCGCGTCCGCTGCGCAGGTCGAATTCGTAAATTTTATGTCCGTTGGTGCTGTACACGATGGACAAACCGAGTTTCAGGCCGTAGTTTTTGACCTGTTCCAGGCCTTCGGTGGGCGACAAATGTTCCGCTTTGGCTTCTATAAAAGCAAGGCGTACATTGTTCATTTTCAGCAAATAATCGGCCTTGAGTTTTTCTCCGCGTTTGTTGCCGATGAGTTTTCGGCCGTCGGTAAAGATGTATTCGCGTTGTACCAAAGCCGGGCTGTCCCATCCGCTTCGTGTCAGCATCGGGTCAATGAGGAAAGCGCGGGTATCGGCTTCTTGCATCATGAGGTTCGGCGGTTAAGGTTTAGCGATTAGGGCATTGTTTTGATTGAGGGGGCAAAATAGGAAAATTTTCAATATTTGCTTGTGGGCAAAATTGATGCCAGTGTTTCCTGATCCTCACAACACCTCCGCCACCACAAATATACTCCCGATCACCAGCACCAAATCCGCTTTATCCGCCGCGTTTTTAGCCGCTTCCAAGGCCTGCGCCACCGAACCGTAAGCATTTCCCCGCAGCCCAAATCCTTCCGCCTGTTCGCGCAGCAGCTCGGCGTTGAGGCCGCGCGGGATGTCGGCCTTGGCGAAATAATACGTGGCGTGTTGTGGAAACAGGGGCAGCGCTTTATTCAAGTCTTTGTCGTTTACAAAACCTGTTACAATATGTAAACCCTTGAACGCCATACGCGCCACCTGGCTGAACGCTTCTTTTAAGCCACCTTCGTTGTGCGCGCTGTCGCAGAGCACGGCAGGCTCCTGACTGATCCATTGCCAGCGCCCGATGAAGCGGGTAAGCGTGCGCAATTCAGCCAGCCCGCGTACAAGGGCCGCAGGGATTTGGCCTTGCTCCGGCTCCGGCTCAGGGTCGAGCATGCTGAGTTGCCGTGCTGCCGCGCGGGGTTTTACAACAAAATCAGGCGTACCGATTTTGAGCAAATCCACGGTTTGCAGCACCGTAGCTAAGTTTTTACGTTGGTACGAGCCGGATGCGTCGAGCAGCAGTTGATCGGCCCATAACTGATTGCCTTTCAGGACTCTGTACAGCGTTTGTCCTGAAAACAGGTTTTCTTCCACCACTTCGACGTCGAATTGCTGGTCGGCAAAAACAATGGAGGAACCGGTTTCGGCGGCTTTCTCACGAAATACCGGCGCTGACTCCGGGTGCGTTTCGCCAATCACCACCGGAACGCCCGGCTTGATGATGCCCGCTTTTTCAAACGCAATTTTAGCCAGCGTATCGCCCAGCATGTCCTGATGGTCGTAGCTGATGTTGGTAATCACGCTCGCAATTGGGGTAATCACATTGGTGCTGTCGAGTCGCCCGCCGAGGCCCACCTCGATGATGGCGATGTCGACGCGTTCTTTTGCAAAATGATCGAAGGCGAGGGCCACGCAGAGTTCAAAAAACGAGGGTTGTATTTCCTCGATCTTTGCCCGGTTGTTTTCCACAAAGGCTGTGACCGTTTTTTGCGGAATATAGTCGCCGTTAATTTTAATGCGTTCCCGAAAATCCTTGTAATGCGGACTCACGTACAGGCCCGTTTTCAAGCCTGCTGCCTGACAAACGGCGGCCAGAATATGGCTTACCGAGCCTTTGCCATTGGTACCGGCTACGTGGATGGTCGGAAATTTGTGGTGCGGATTGCCCAAATGCGCGCACAGTGCGACCGTGTTGGTCAGGTCTTTTTTATAAGCTGCCGCGCCAATCCGGTGGAACATGGGCAGCTGGGCGTAGAGAAAATCGAGTGTATCTTGATAAGTCATGCCGCAAGCAACAAAATAGAGGCGCAAAGGTGATTAAATTTACGACTTTTACCTTTGGCAAAATGAGGGGAAGTTGCACATTTGCAAGACAGACCGCCGTTTCGCCTTTTCGCCTGCTCCCTGATGAGAATTCTTTTAGTCCTGAACAGTAAAATACCGGTACAAACCTACGATGATGCCGAACGTGTGATTTGGTGGCTCGGCAAAGCGTTGGTTCAACTGGGCCATACCGTAACTTATTTAGCCAGAAAAGGTTCGCAATGCCCGTTTGCATCTGTGATCCCCTTTGATGATAAACGCCCCTTGCAGGAACAGGTTCCGCCCGATATTGATCTGGTGCATTTTCACAGCAAACCTTACGGCGAAATCAACAAGCCTTATTTGATTACCTGCCACGAAAATTGTTTTGACCGCTGTGTGTTCGATCGCAACACGGTATTTGTGTCGGCGCAGCACGCGCAGCGTCACGGCGGTTCGGTATTTGTACACCACGGCATCGATTTTTCGGAATACGGCACGCCGGTGTTGGAGGCGCGGCGTATGTATTTTCACTTTTTGGGGAATGCGGAATGGAGCGGCAAAAACGTGCGCGGCGCCATTGACCTTGCGTCTAAAATCGGGGCGCGTTTGCATGTGATCGGGGGCACGCGGGTCAATTTTCGAAAGGGTTTGCGCATTACACTGACGCCGAATGTGCGTTTTCATGGCACCTTGAATCCGGAAGGGCGCAATGCCTTAATGAACAGTTCCAAGGGTTTGATTTTGCCGGTGATCTGGCATGAGCCGTTCGGGTTGGCGCTGCCGGAGAGTTTGTATTTCGGTTGCCCGGTTTTTGGCACGCCTTACGGGGCTTTGCCCGAACTGTTGGGCAAACATGAGCCTAAAAAACATAAAAAAGACCACGTAAAGGGCGTAATCGAAGCGTTTTACAGCGATTTTGGTTGTTTGGCGGTCAAAAAATCGGAACTGTTGGAAGCGGTTAAAAACGCCGATTCTTATGATCCGCAAAAATGCCATGACTATGCGGTGGCGCATTTTTCGTCGGAACGTATGGCAAAAGATTACCTGCATTTGTACGAAATGGTGTTGAACGGCAAGCATGTTCACGCGCACGAACCGACGATACCGGAGGCGCCGGAGGATAAATTTTTGCCGTTTACGGATTAGAAAAACGAACCAAAAAGGCTTGCTTTTGTTACTTGGGAACGTTTTGTTGATGAAAAAATCCCGAAGGGATTGTATGTTTATAGAAACGGTTGTCCCAAATGTCCCAATCCTGAAAGGATTGTATGTAAAAATGTTACACGACACATACAATCCTTTCAGGATTGGGAAACATGAACGCCAATTACTATAAACATATAATCCCTTCGGGATTCGAATCGACAACATTTCAACTTACACAACTAAAACGTCCGTTTTGAATATGCCGATCTGGTTAAACTACCTCCTCATCACCTTAGCCGCTTATGCGGGCATGGAATTCATGGCCTGGTTTACCCACAAATACGTAATGCACGGTTTTTTATGGAACTGGCATGAAGACCACCACCGTCCGAAGCACGAAAAAGAAGGTTTTTTTGAAAAAAACGACCGATTTTTCTTAGTTTTTGCCATTCCTTCCGCGTTTTGTTACATGTTTGGCAGCATGACCCCGCATTTTTGGGTGCTGTTTATCGGCGTGGGCATTTCCTTGTACGGCCTCACCTATTTCCTGATTCACGATGTGTATATCCACCAGCGTTTTAGTTGGTTCCGCCAATTGGACAGTCGCTACTCCCGCGCGATCCTGCGTGCGCACGGCGCGCACCATGCCAAAACGGGTAAGGAGGACGGCGAGTCATTCGGCTTGCTTGTGGTAGATCCTAAACATTTCAAAAAGCGGAACGTAGCCAAAAGTCAGGCACAACCTGTTCAGTCCAAGTGATTGACTGTTATTGTATTGCATATTAGATTAAAATTGTTTTTATCCTTATGCAGCGCAAATACGGGTACTGTTTTATACATTTGTAAAAAACGGAAACCATCCGCAACGGAACATCTTCCCCGTATGCAATTAAACAAACGAATTTTTTTAGGCATCGGCTTGCTTTGCAGCTTGCTTTGCTCGTGTCAAAACGGCTCGGGGACATCAGCGCAAGCCGCGTTTGGCGCTCAAAAAGATTCGCTTTACCATGACATTCGCAATAACTCCGGCGCCGCAGCATCTGCGCTTATTGGCAAAGAAGGGGGCGCCGATCATGCGGTAAAGGCTAAACCGCTGGCGCCCGTTGCCAAAAGCAGCCGAAAACTCACCTCTTCTGTGCTTATTCCCGCCGAGCCGGATACCATGCCGTATATTCAGTTCGACCCGTTGATGCTGCAAGCCTTGTATCAACAGGCCAGCTACCTGCAGCGCTCCGACGTGAAAGAGAACGGCGCTTCCGGTATTACCAAAACTGAAATGTTGAAGGCGGTAGAACTGCTCGAAGGCGTGCAATTGCTTGATCCGGAAGTGTTGTTGCAAACCTTTGATTTTTACCGGATTAACACCGATCAGAAAAGCGATAAGGTGCGTATTACGGGGTATTACACGCCCCTGGTGAGCGCCAGCCCTGTCCGTACTTCCGAGTATCAATACCCTTTGTTGCGCAAACCGACTTCGGGCGTTCCATCGCCTGCTGCGATTGCGGGAGGCGCTTTGGCGGGCCGAAAACTTGAATTAGCCTGGGTAAAAACCAAAAAAGAACTTAAAAACGCGCAGTTACAAGGTTCCTGCCTGGTGGAATTTCCCGATGGGAAACGCGAATATTACGGCTTTGGCGGTTCGGTGAAAGGCGCGGGCGGCACCTACGTGTTTTTTACAAAAGTGGATGAAACCGTGCTCGGCGCCGGTTCTTTCCCGCTTACGTCGGGATATTCGGTGGCCGTTGATACGCGTTGTATTCCGATCGGCAGCACCATTTTTGCCGAATTGCCCGATCTTGACGCCGCCGGGCATCTCAAGGGCTATACCTACCGCGTCTTTTTTGCGCAGGATCGCGGCGGGGCCATCAAAAGCACCAAGCGCCTCGACCTGTATTGCGGCGTAGGACAAAAAGGCTTGCAGGAAGCGCGGCGCATCAATGGTTTTGGGCGCTTGTGGGTGATGTTGCCCAAATAATAACTATGGCAGGAAATCAAATCCGTAACCGTATAGCGCACCTGTAGAGTAAGAAGAGGTGCGGGCAATACCTGTCTGGGATTCGTATATATAAGTAGCGCCGGGGCCATCCAGCGCCAAGTACTTGTTATCGATCATAATATCCAGAAAAGGCCAGACTTTTTCAAATAAATTATAGTTCGTTGTGTACGCCGTTATAAAGCTTTGATTGACAGGCAGGGTTGTTTTCCAACCTTGAATGCTTGTCGGGTTGCTGCTGAAATGCGCCAACGGCAGTGCTACTTTCCCAAAACGGAATAGCCGGGAACTTTGGGCGCCGTTTAAAATGGTCTTAAACGTGTCGTTTTCCACCCGCGCAAGATAAGTTAAGGCATTGGATTGATACACAACATAACTGCCGGATCCAACAGGGGCCGATCCGTTTGTAAAATATTCTTTAAAAGTAAAATCGGGGCCGTTTTGCGCCGTTATTTCAACAATCAGGGTATCGGGCAGGTATTCAAACTGGTCGTAATTGTTTTGGTCAAAATAATGCTGCCCTCTTAACATCAAATAACGACTTTTTTGGCCCACTTGCATCGCACCTGGGCGGACGGGATTGAAAAAAGCGGGAAACGCTGTGGCGTCTGTTCCTGCGCCTTTGTAGCAAGCGGAAAGGGCTAATAAAAAGAAGATGCTAAGTAGTAAAAATGGCAGGATTTTCATGTTGTTTTTGATTTTTTGAATTATAGCGCTCAAATATATACCAAGATTAATAGACTTGTTGCGGTGGAAAGTAGAAAACGGCGTAAAAACGTCCTTTTTCCGTCCTTCTTCGTTTTTTTTCTCGTCCGTAGCGCTGCTACGAACTCAAAAAAAAGCCTTGAAGGGCGAAAAAATGACTGTTTTTGCCGTTTTACTTCCCACCGCAACAAGTCTAATGTGGATTTGAAGGATGGATGGAAAAATAATATTGATTTTTAGTAAGTATTTAGCGCATTCTAAAAATCCTGAAAGGATTTTATGTTTATAGATCAAGCCAGGTAAGATTTCCCAATCCTGAAAGGATTGTATGTAAAAACGCTATAAAAACACATAAAATCCCTTTAGTTTCGAGCCTAATGTGGGAATACACCTAGCATCTAGCATCTTGTAACCCCTCGTTTTAACGAGGGGCCAAAGGTATCGTGCTATCACATCTATCTTCTTTGCAGAACATCAGCATCTAACAGATTGATTATGTTGATGTTCTGTAAAGAAGATAGATATGATGGAGCAAGAATTCTAATTCCGCCGGTTAAAACCGACGGTTACAAGATGCTAGGTGCTGTGTTTATTGTGTAGTTCATTGACATAAAAAAT
>JBAXTB010000214.1:0-10151 GCA_037130425.1 Bacteroidota bacterium | reverse complement strand
CTTACCCCGCATTTCATACGGGGCTACTCAAGTTTAACCACTTCGTGGTTCTGTAGCGCTTAAGTCAATGACATTGCCCCTTTCGGATTTCGGTAACGCTTAAATTGGCTACTCACCGCGCCATAAACCGCGACGCAATACTCAAAGGTCTCATAGAATACGTCTTCTTAAAGTGGTGGCCGCCGCTGCGCTGCAAAATATCCTTCAATGTTTCAATAACTTGTAAGGTGTGGGAGCCTTTGTTAATCATCACACACTCGGCTAAGGCGGCGTGGGCGGCGTCTGTCACTTCCGAACGGGTGGCAATGCCAGATTTGTTCAGGTTTTCAAGCACCTGAGTCGCCCAAATGACTGGTACATGCGCTGCCTCGCAAATCCAGAGTATTTCTTCCTGGATTTCGCTCATGCGTTCAAAACCGATTTCTACGGCTAAGTCGCCGCGGGCGATCATAACGCCGAAGCTGCGTTCAATCATACCTTGAAGTAATAAGGCGGGCAGGTTTTTGACGGCTTCCGGCGTTTCGATTTTCAGGATAATGGAAGGGATTTCAGTGTTCTTGGAGTGTAATTGATGTAATAAATCCTGTAATATTTTCAAATCGGCCGGTGTGCTGACAAAGGAATAGCCAATGGTGTGGGCATGTTTTACCACAAAGGGCAAAACAGCGCGGTCTTCATCCGTCAGGGAGGCCAAATTAAGGATCGTATCAGGGAAATTAATTCCTTTTTCGGCCTTCAAGATTGGTTTTTTAGCAGAAACACGCACTAAATGCATCATGGCGATCCCTTTTCGCACATTTTCCACCCTGGCTTCAAACAAACCGTCGTCGAACAACACCCGTTCCCCAGCGCGTAATTGACTGATAATGCCGGGCGTCGTACAACCGATTACAATTTGCTTATCAACAATGGGGAAATCCGGTTCCGCCAGGAAAAAAATGCGGTTATCATCAAATTCAACGCGTTCTTTTTTTTGCCCTTTACCCAGGATTTGGGTTCGAAGTTTTGGGCCGGCAAGGTCAATGTGAATTTTGCAGGTTTGTCCGGTTGCCGCCGCCGCTCTGTGGATGTTGGCGATCATTTTTTCCCAGACCTCTTGATTATCATGGGCGCAGTTTATACGCGCTACGTTCATACCGGCTGCGACCAACTGATGCACCTTTCTATAATCATCGGCAAAATCGCTGTCAAATGTGACCATTAAATAAGGAATGGCCGGGTTAGATTTTTGCCCAAACAATTGTGCCGTATGGTTTCGGATCGCATTGCGACCAAAAGCCGCGTCGCAGGATGACTTTTGCGCAGCAGGCGTTTTGTCGCCCAAGCGGTCAAGCACCAATTGGATTTGATGTAATATATGGCTTTCCGAACTGGCCAAAGATGAAAGCCCGGAATTGTGCAATGCTTCCTGCAAATCTCGAATGTCCTCGCTTCGGAGGCTGAGGTAGTGCAGCAGATTTTCGCCGCTTATGCGTTGTTCTTCGTTGAGATGTTTGAGAACGTTTGCATGTTCGGCGACATCTGTGTTCATTTTGGATTCCAAGTGCAACAGTGTGCTGCGCAGGTAGGATAGGGTAGCAGGCTTCATATCAATTATTTTTTAAGAAGCCAAACGGCTTAAAGCCACCCTAAAAACGGCTCTTCCAGAATCTTTTTCAAGTCTGCAAGGAAGCGGGCAGCATCAGCGCCGTTGATGACGCGGTGATCCCAACCGATGGTCATCGGCATCATCAGACGCGGTTCAAAAGCAGTGCCGTTCCAATACGGCTCTGTATGGGCTGCTGTTATACTCAAAATAGCCACTTGCGGCCAGTTTACAATCGAAATCATGTTGGTACCGCCGATGCCGCCGATGTTCGAAATGGTAAACGTGCCCCCGTCCATATCGTCGGGTTTGTTTTTGCCATCGCGGGTGCGGGTCGAGAGTTCCGTCAGGTCAACCGAAATTTCGGTCAAACTTTTTTGGTCGGCGTTGCGGATAACGGGCACGAGCAGGCCGCGCGGCGTATCAACAGCAATACCGATATTGAAATATTTTTTATAAATAACTTCGCGTGCTTCAAGGTCATAACTGGCATTGAACTGCGGCATTTTGCGCAACACGGTGCAAATTGCTTTGGTCAGGATCGCGGTGGTAGTCAGGTTTCCGCCTGCCGCTTTCACCTGATCCTTATATTGTTGGCGCAGTTGTTCGAGTCGCGTAATGTCTGCTTTCTCCGAAATCCAGGCGTGCGGGATGGCGTTGAAGGCGTACACCATATTATCGGCGGTCAAAACTCCGATCCTGCTTTGCGGCTGGCGTTCAATGGCGCCAAATTTCTCGAAATTCGGCAGTGGTTTGTGGGCCATTGCCGTACCGGAACCGGTATTGCTGCTGCCGCCCTTGTCGATTTTTTGTTTGACAAAATCAACCACATCCTTGTAAGACAGTCGGTTGCTGCCATCTGTCGGGCGTACATCCGACAAATTAACGCCGAGTTCTTTGGCGCGTTTGCGGGCCAAAGGCGAAACCCGGAGCGATCCCGTTTGTGCGGGCGCTTGCGTGGGTGCAGGTGTTGCTGCAACGGCAGTTGTGGCAGCCGCTTCAGGTGCAGCAGTTGCTTTGGGTTCGGGCGTTGCCGCAGGCGTCGGCGCGGCAGCCGTAGCGGCTCCTTCCGTTTTAATGCGCAAAACCGGCGTACCGTCGGTAACATCGTCGCCTTTTTTGACCAAAACCTCTTCTACAACGCCGTCTACATCCACCGGCATTTCAGCATCCACCTTGTCGGTGCCGACGACCATGACGATTTGTTCCTTTTTGACGGAATCGCCTGGTTTAACCATTATTTCAGTAACTTTTCCTGTTACGCCGTCGCCCAAAGAGGGCAATTTGAATTCGTGTGCCATATTTGGAAACAATAAAATTGACCTTTGTGATCAAAGACCGGCAAAGATGCTGCAAGTTTCCCGGAATACAAACCCCGGATGGAGGTAAAACAAAAATTTGGGGTACTAAGTTGACAAAGGGGCACGTTTAATAAGATTCATCCGGTGCCGCACGGGCACAGGCTCGCGCGGGCGCGATTCCTCCGAACGCCGATCAAATTCGTCCACTAAGTAATAAAATTCTAAAATAGCAAGGTAGTGGACGCATTTTCCCCTAACTTGCTGTTTTTCTTTGGATTATTCATGCTAATATTTATGCCTTAACCTCACCACATGTATAAAATGCTCTTTATATTCCTTTTTTGCTCATTTGCTTGCCATAAGGATACAATTGTTGTACCGCCGGTGGTTAATCCTCCCATAAATTCCAAACTTAACATTGTCTGGCAAGTCCCAATTTTGTCGGATACCTCCGAAAACTCAACGGTCGTATTTGGGCCTGTACTTGGAAATCCGGTGTATTGCCTCAATTATTATGAGCCGAGCGGGGCCTTTATTCAGGTTCGCGACGGTTTAACAGGCGCGCTTAAATGGAAATATGATCAATGGATTCAGCCATTAGATGGTTTATTAGCGAATGAAATGGCAATCATCAAAAATAAGGTCATTGTAAATGATTGGCATCGAACGTATTGCTTAGACGGTCAATCAGGGGCATTAAACTGGGCAATTGATGTAACCCAACAAAATGGCAATGGAGAGCCCCACTTCAGTATTTTTGGTGATTGCATTTATAAAAACAACTTTGAAGAATCTCCTCCTATTACCATTCATGCATCGATTGTTCGTTCAAATTACCTGAACGGGCACTGGGATACCTTAGTTAATTACCAAGCCAGAGACAGTTTTGTACTCGGTTTCACGCCTCCCAGTATTTGGGTAAACCCGCAAGGAGATACTGTTTTGATCATTCGCGATAACGGAGCACGAAATTATATATACGAACCCTATAAAGGCGCAAGGAATTGGAGTAACATCTATGCTTACAACCTGCATACCAAAAGATATGATTGGAAGCTAGAGGATTTCCAAAATAACACTATTATGTATAACCCACCAATTATAAGCAATGATCGTTACTATGTGGCAACGCTCCTCAAAGTTCATTGTATTGATTTGAAAACAGGCCAAACGGTGTGGTCAAAAGCATTGTCTAACAGTAACCTTTATAGTGGATTTGTTCAGCATAAAAATTGGTTAATTGCCCAGGGAACCGATCATGGAATATGGGCCTTAGATATGGATAATGGGAAAATTATCTGGTACAACCCCCAGCCTCTTGGGCTTATTGATAAACTATTTTATTATGATGGCGTGGTGTATTTTACCAGTTCCGGCGACGGACGACTGTATGCGATTAATGCCGAAGATGGTTCTACGATATGGGCAGAACGGAGCCCCAATCGATTGAAAAAGAGGACTCCTAATGCCACCTTCGGCCAATCTTATGTAGCCATAGACCCGGATAAAAAAGTAATCTATGTGTCTGATAATTATTATGCAATGTGTATCAAAATGCCGGAGCATTGAACATGTATAAAACCCTCTCTATATTCCTTTTTTGCTCATTGGCTTGCCATAAGGATACAATTGTTGTACCGCCGGTGGTTAATCCTCCCATAAATTCCAAACTTAACATTGTCTGGCAAGTCCCAATTTTGTCGGATACCTCCGAAAACTCAACGGTCGTATTTGGGCCTGTACTTGGAAATCCGGTGTATTGCCTCAATTATTATGAGCCGAGCGGGGCCTTTATTCAGGTTCGCGACGGTTTAACAGGCGCGCTTAAATGGAAATATGATCAATGGATTCAGCCATTAGATGGTTTATTAGCGAATGAAATGGCAATCATCAAAAATAAGGTCATTGTAAATGATTGGCATCGAACGTATTGCTTAGACGGTCAATCAGGGGCATTAAACTGGGCAATTGATGTAACCCAACAAAATGGCAATGGAGAGCCCCACTTCAGTATTTTTGGTGATTGCATTTATAAAAACAACTTTGAAGAATCTCCTCCTATTACCATTCATGCATCGATTGTTCGTTCAAATTACCTGAACGGGCACTGGGATACCTTAGTTAATTACCAAGCCAGAGACAGTTTTGTACTCGGTTTCACGCCTCCCAGTATTTGGGTAAACCCGCAAGGAGATACTGTTTTGATCATTCGCGATAACGGAGCACGAAATTATATATACGAACCCTATAAAGGCGCAAGGAATTGGAGTAACATCTATGCTTACAACCTGCATACCAAAAGATATGATTGGAAGCTAGAGGATTTCCAAAATAACACTATTATGTATAACCCACCAATTATAAGCAATGATCGTTACTATGTGGCAACGCTCCTCAAAGTTCATTGTATTGATTTGAAAACAGGCCAAACGGTGTGGTCAAAAGCATTGTCTAACAGTAACCTTTATAGTGGATTTGTTCAGCATAAAAATTGGTTAATTGCCCAGGGAACCGATCATGGAATATGGGCCTTAGATATGGATAATGGGAAAATTATCTGGTACAACCCCCAGCCTCTTGGGCTTATTGATAAACTATTTTATTATGATGGCGTGGTGTATTTTACCAGTTCCGGCGACGGACGACTGTATGCGATTAATGCCGAAGATGGTTCTACGATATGGGCAGAACGGAGCCCCAATCGATTGAAAAAGAGGACTCCTAATGCCACCTTCGGCCAATCTTATGTAGCCATAGACCCGGATAAAAAAGTAATCTATGTGTCTGATAATTATTATGCAATGTGTATCAAAATGCCGGAGCATTAATCCTGATCCGGTTCAACCAGATCCACCCAGCGCCTCACGGGCATACGCTCACGCGGGCGCCACGCACCCGAGCCCCAGTCAAAAGCCTCTAAGTTGTTGAAATTCAGTTTGTAATCAAATTGAGAAGGCACGTCGTAGCAGTAGCCGTGGTAGTAATATTTTTTACCAAGGGCCATTGCTTTTTGCAATTCCAGCAGCATGGTATACGATCCCAGGCTCAAATGCTCCATGTCGGGATCAAAAAAACAATAGGTACCTGAAATCGTATGGGCGCCGATATGGATATAACTATAGGCTGAAATCGGCCGGCCCGGAATCTGCACCGTAAATTCCATGCCCGTCACCGGCTCGCGGTGTGCGGTGGGGCCTAAAAACGAAAAGACCTGCGTGGGGCGGCGTTCGCCAAAACGATTCGCATGGCGCACAAACAAGGCTTCCTGATCCGGGCCGATCGCAATGGGGCGGTAACCGACTTCCAAATGTGCGTTGCGTTGTAACAGTTTTCGCTGACTTTTGGAAAATGTAAACCCCTCAAGCCGGATGCGCAACGGAATGGTGTGGCAAAATTTGCCCCGGCACACCGAATAATTGTGGCGTACCATCGTAAAACCGAGCAAACGCCAGCCTTCCGCCAAATAATCGTCGAACACTTCCGGGTGCAGAGGCTGCATCGGAACGCTTTCATCAATCACATCGGATAAGAACAAGGCTTGATTCGTCATAGCGCTACAAAAAACAACTGGGTTATTTCGAAAGTTCCGCGCAATGCTACGGAATTTTGCCGGTAATTTGCAGGCAAACAAGGAACAGCCGTTCTTTGCACCTTCATCATAGTTTTCCTGTCATGAGCGATCATTCTCCGATTCCCCTTTTATACCACACCTATAATAGCCTGTTTTTGAGTTTGCCGTTTCAAGGCATTGAACAAACAGGCACGCAATTGGCTTTGTTTACCCAATATTGTACCAACAAATTCAAAAGCGAACAACATAGTCCGGTTGAGATCATTCATTCTTTTTGGGAAACCTATTTTGAGCACACTGACCCGGAAGAACGCGTGCAAATGTTATTTCGGTTTATTCAATATGTAGAACGTCAGGTGGTGCTGTTTGATTCTGTGGAAGATGCACTTTTTGAAGAAATCCATGAAATGAAGGGGCCGAGTTCGCTCAAGCACATGCTCGATCAACTTGATTCGGAGGCGCTGCGGGAAAAATTGCTGGAACGGATCCGCAGTTTTCATGTGCGTTTGGTGCTTACGGCGCACCCGACGCAGTTTTATCCGGGCAAGGTTTTGGGCATTATCAATGACTTGAGCCGGGAAATTAAGGGCAATAAGTTAGAACATATTCGCTTGTTGCTCATGCAGTTAGGGCGCACGGCCTTTGTCAATCGGCAAAAACCCACGCCTTTGGATGAGGCGATTAGTTTGGGCTGGTACATGGAAAACGTGTTTTACCACGCCTTGCCTGATATTATATTTCGTTTGTTGCGTGCGCTTAAACAGGACGTTACCACGTTTGAAAACCCGCGTTTGCTGGCGCTTGGTTTTTGGCCCGGCGGCGACCGCGACGGTAACCCGTTTGTGACTTCTGAAACGACCATTTTAGTTGCAAAACGATTACGCGAGGGGGCTTTGCGGGGCTATTACCGCGACATTCGGCAGGTGCGTCGGCGGCTGACTTTCAGGGGCGTGGAAGAAATCATTATCAAGGTGGAAGGTAAAATATACGCCACTTTGTACAACCCGGCCTTAGGCGCGTATGCTTCATGTGGCGAGTTGCTGGCCGATTTAATGGAAGCGCGCGGCATACTCATTTCCGAACACGAAAGCCTGTTTATGGATGATTTAGATCGGTTTATCCTGAAAGTGCGGGTATTCGGCTTCTATTTTGCGAGTTTGGATATTCGGCAGGAAAGTAAAAAACACCACGAGGTTTGGGAAAAAATCATACAAAGTTGGGCGGGTAAATTCCCGCTGTTACACAATGGCGATTTTTTAAGCCAAGACGAAACGACGCGGATTAACCAGTTGCTCACCATCAATTACCGCTTGAATGAAAAGGAATATGCGGATGAGCAAGTCAAAGAAACGATCAAAACGTTCCAGAAAATAGCGGAAATTCAAACGACCAACGGCGAACCCGGCTGCCACCGCTACATCATCAGCAACTGCGGCTCCGCGCTGGATGTGGCCGAGGTACTGGCCCTGGCGCGGCTTACCATTTCCGAACAAACGCCTGAAAACGGCGGCATCGGCCTGGTTCCACTGGATGTAGTCCCCTTGTTTGAAACCATCGACGACCTGGCTGATTGCGACGCCGTAATGAAGCAACTGTATGAAAATGAACATTATGCGAAACATTTGAAGTCGCGCAACCAGGTTCAACACATCATGCTCGGCTTCTCCGACGGCACCAAAGACGGCGGCTACCTGCGCGCCAATTGGAGTATTTACCGCGCCAAGGAAGCCCTTACCCAGATCAGTCGGACCTACGGCGTCACTGCCATCTTTTTCGACGGACGCGGCGGCCCTCCCGGACGCGGCGGCGGCAACAACGCCAGTTACTACGCGGCCCACGGCAAAGACATTGAAAACCACGGCATCCACGTCACCATCCAGGGCCAAACGGTCAGCAGCACCTACGGAACCCGGGAAGCGGCGCGCTTCAACATCGAACGCCTGCTCACGGCCGGTCTGCGCAACCACCTGACCCCATCCACCCAGGGCGACCTGACCGAAGCCGATAAACAACTGCTGGATGTACTCGCAAACAATGCTTTGGACGCTTATCTGAAATTGAAAAACCACCCCAAATTCGTACCCTACCTGGAAAACATGACCCCGCTGAAATGGTACGGCGACACCAATATTGCCAGTCGCCCGACCAAACGCGGCGGCGCGGGCGGCCTCCGTTTTGAAGACCTGCGCGCGATCCCCTTCGTGGGCGCCTGGGCGCAAATGAAACAAAACGTACCGGGCTATTTCGGCGTCGGTTCGGCCATCGAAGGGCTTGATAAACAACAACTTGAGGCTTTGCGCAAATTGTACAAACGCTCCTTGTTTCTGCGCACTTTGTTTGAAAATTCCATGCAATCGCTCTCAAAAGCCAATTTTGAGGTGACGCGCTACATTGCCCAATCGCCCGAATACGGCCCGTTCTGGAACATCCTGAACGCCGAATTTGAACGCACCCGCGACCATTTGTTAGCTCTTTCGGATAAACCGGAATTGTTGCAAGACAATCCCATGTCGCGCACCAGTATCGCCATCCGGGAAAACATCGTATTGCCTTTGATTGTGATTCAGCAATACGCATTGCAACAGCTGCAATCTATAGGCACGGAAGGAGAGGCGCAGCGCGAGGTATATCGGCGGCTTGTGCTCCGGGCGATGTTCGGGATTATTAATGCGGCGCGGAATTCAGCGTAGGAGGGGAATATCGAATATCGAACAGATGAATATCGAATGTCGAAGGGGGGCGTTGCACTTGTCATGTTGAGCGCAGCGAAACATCTGGCGAAGTACGAGCATTTAATTATCCTCTGGCTCCCAAATATGCATAGAGCTTCCAAGCACAGCATCCTGTTTGTTGACGGTAACATCAAGGATAATGCTATTAATAACCGTTTTGTTGTTACAGTTTTTTACAAATACAAAATAATAGAAATATCGTATTCCGTTTTCGCCAACCCTAATCTCATCGGGCGCTCCCAATATCTTAGCAATTTCTCGAATAGTTGTTTGGGGCTTTTTTGAATTGAGGTATTCATTCATAATGGCCGCAACTGTATTGCGATCCCCAATGTTGCTGCCACAAGTATCCTGCTTCCAAACCGTGGCGATCGCTTCATATAAGCCATTGTTTTTATGGCTAAAAGACGAAGATATGAATTGGGAGCAGTTTGAAAACAGGAAAAGGGCTGATATTACCCAAAAATATCCAGTTTTGTTGTCTTTCATGTTGCAATTTTTCTGCGTCTGATTCCTTATAGTTGAATACAGATTTAATACTTATATATCATGTAAAATAGCGCTTTCTATGGAAGTAAAACGGTACGACATCTTTTTATATTGTAATTTTTATCCAATTCAGTAATTGCAATGATGGCGTTTCTTGAAAACATAGCGGATTGTTCCTTGAACGCGTTGGACATATAACGAATGTTCACATCAATATTTTCAATTTGTGGTTTTTCTTGCTCGATTTTGAAAGGATCCCTTTCGATGCTTGTTTTACAGGATTTAAAGCCATAATCCTTGTTGTTTTGGTTATCGTGAACCAATATTCTCGTACAGTGCCAGGCGTTAAAGCCGTCAAGATAGGACTCCTCGATAAATATCTTTAAGTTTTGTTTGCGCGAAATTTGATTAATGTTCAATATGCTATCCAACAACGCTACATTATACGCTACGTTTACGGCCCTAAAGTACGG
>JBAXTB010000213.1:0-10154 GCA_037130425.1 Bacteroidota bacterium | reverse complement strand
TTGGGGTTATACAGGGTGCTACCAAGTAATTGGTCGGTGCCCTGTTTTTTTTATTGTGTCAAAAATGTTGAACCTGTCTGAGGTTGGGACGTTATACCTTTAATTTAACAGTATCAAATACATCTTTCCCATGTTCGCACGCCCACGCCGTAACCGCCAGTCAGCCGCCATTCGTGGTATGGCCAATGAAACGCATCTATCCACCCAGCACCTTATTTTCCCTTTATTTGTACTGGAAGGCAGCAACATTCGAAGTGAAATACGCTCGCTGCCGGGTATTTTTCGGTTTTCGCCCGATGAACTGCTGCGTGAAATAGAATCCTGCATGGAACTTGGGCTTACCAATTTTGTGGTGTTCCCCGCTGTGGCCGATGCGCTCAAAAACCAAACCGCGACCTATTCCTACCATCCCGACAATTTTTACCTCCAAACCGCGCGGGAAATCAAAAAACGCTTCCCCGAATGTTGCCTCATCAGCGACGTGGCGATGGACCCGTACAGCAGCGACGGCCACGACGGCTTAGTGCGCAATGGCGAAATCGTGAACGACGAAACGCTGCCGATTCTGGCTCAAATGTCGGTCGCGCAAGCCGAAGCCGGATTTGATATGCTCGGCCCTTCCGATATGATGGACGGCCGTGTGGGCTTTATGCGCCAGGCGCTCGACGAACAAGGCTATACCAAAACAGGCATTTTGGCTTATACGGCCAAATATGCCAGCGCGTTTTACGGCCCCTTCCGCGACGCCTTAGATTCTGCCCCCAAAAGCGGCGACAAAAAAACCTACCAAATGAACCCTGCCAACAAACGCGAAGCACTGATCGAAGCCGATTTGGACACGGCTGAAGGCGCAGATATGCTGATGGTAAAACCGGCGCTCCACTACCTTGACGTGATTCAAACACTGCGGAATTATTCGGATTTGCCTATTGCCGCCTACCACGTAAGCGGCGAGTGCGCTATGCTGCGGGCCGCCTGCAACAACGGCTGGCTCGATTTTGAACGCGCCATGCCCGAAACCCTGCTCAGTATTCGCCGCGCAGGCGCCGATGTGATCCTGACTTACTTTGCAAAAGAATTCGCCCAGCGTTTTCCCGCAGGTATTTAGCGCTGGTCTGGAAAGTTTGCCCTTCTGCGTTGTTCCAAAACGACATTTTTTTTGATCTTTGCACCTGAATTTATTGACCGATTTCAGGCAACCGACTCAAAGCAAAGACATGAACAACATCAAGTACAAACGGATTCTCCTGAAACTTTCCGGAGAAAGCCTCATGGGCAAACAAAAATTCGGTATCGCCTCCGACATGTTGCAACATTATGCGCAGCAAATCAAGGAGTTACACGATATGGGCGCCGAAATTGCCGTTGTGATCGGGGGCGGAAACATTTTCCGGGGCATACAGTCGGAAGGAGCCGGAATCGAAGGCGTAACAGGCGATTATATGGGGATGCTTGCCACCGTAATTAACGGCCTGGCCCTGCAAAGCGCCCTTGAAAGTACCGGTGTGCTTACCCGCATGATGACCGCCCTCAAAATGGAAAGCGTAGCCGAACCTTATATCCGTCGCCGGGCCATCCGCCACCTCGAAAAAGGACGCGTCGTGATTTGCGCAGCCGGTACAGGAAACCCTTTCTTCACCACCGACAGCGCCGCCGCTTTACGTGCCAACGAAATCAAGGCCGATGTCATTTTGAAAGCCACCCGCGTCGACGGTATCTACACCGCCGACCCGGAAAAAGATCCAATGGCCATCAAATTTGACAAAATTACCTTTGCCAAAGTAATCAGCCTCGGACTTGAGGTGATGGACATGACCGCCTTTACCCTCTGCCAGGAAAACAACATGCCGATCATCGTGTTCGATATCAATGAGCCGGATAACCTGCGCCGGATTGTAATGGGCGAAGCCGTAGGAACCCTGGTTGAATAATCGAAAACGAAGCAAAACAAGCATGACATCTATTATTTCCTATAATGTAAACGGCATTCGTTCAGCCATTTCCAAAGGTTTTTATGACTGGATCGGGCAGGAACAGTTTGACATCATTTGTCTTCAGGAAACTAAAGCGCGCGAGGAAGATGTGAACATTGTCGAATTAGAATCGCACGGATACCGCCACTACTGGCATTCCGCTGAAAAACGCGGTTACAGTGGCGTCGCCATTTTGACAAAAATAGCGCCCGACAACGTGGTAGTGGGTTGCGGCATCCCGGAATACGACCGGGAAGGCCGATTTATCCGGGCTGATTTTGGCGAATGGTCTGTACTAAACTGCTATTTCCCGTCCGGCACTACGGGCGACCACCGCCAAAGTTTTAAAATGACCTTTCTGGACGCGTTTTACAACTGGATTCAGGAGTTGAAAAAAGAAAGGCCAAAACTCATCATTGTCGGCGACTATAATATTGCGCACCATGAAATCGATATCCACGATCCGAAAGGCAATAAAAACAGTTCGGGCTTTTTGCCGGAAGAACGCGCCTGGATGACTAAATGGTTTGAAAGCGGTTTTACGGATGCGTTTCGTTTCAAAAACCCGAATTTGGTGGAATACAGCTGGTGGAGTTTTCGCGCAGGCGCGCGCGGCAACAACAAAGGCTGGCGCATTGATTATCAATCCGTATCCGAACCATTGCGCGATCTGATTATCGATTCAAGGCAATTGATGGAAGTAAAACACTCCGACCATTGTCCGGTTTTGGTAAGGCTTGAACTATAATGCCTGTAAACCGATAAGCGTGAAAAGAGCCGCGAAGATTTGCGCAGCTTGCATACCTTTGCCGAACTTTTCTAAAAAACTGAATCACTCCCGTATATCTCATTTTATACGCCAAAGTAACAGGTTTTGTGCAATTGGATTGAAGGGTCAACATAATTTGCACAAAACCGATTGCGGCGGAGTATAGCATCCTTTTCCCGGCATGAAGATTACTGCCGCTCAACTCGCACAAATATTGGACGGCGTGCTCGAAGGCAATCCGGACGTTGAAGCAAGTCGCCCGGCGCGGATTGAAGAAGCGCAGGAAGGTGATTTTGCCTTCCTCGACAATCCGCGCTACGAGCCGTTTGCTTACTCGACAAAAGCATCTATCTTATTGGTTAGCAAGTCTTTCCAACCAATTCAACCCATCGCCGCAACGCTGATTCGGGTAGATGATGTGCGCAGCAGCCTGGCGTTGTTGCTACAACAATTTGATCCTTCTAACCAGGCGAATGCTACCAGCATTTCCGAACAGGCTGCCGTACACGCCACCGTTAAAATCGGCATCGGAACCAGCGTGGGCGCCTTTGCCGTTATTGAAGAAGGCGTCGTCTTAGGCAAAAACTGCATTATTTACCCGCAGGTATTTATCGGTCGCAACGCCCGCATCGGTGATAACTGTCGTATTTATCCCGGTGTGCGTATCCATTACGATTGTAAAATCGGCAACAGCTGCACCCTGCACGCCAACGCCGTCATCGGCTCCGATGGTTTTGGTTTTGCCCCGCAAGAGGATAAAACATGGAAAAAAGTACCGCAAGTCGGCAATGTCGTGCTTGAAGAGGATGTGGAAGTGGGCGCAAACACCTGCATCGACCGCGCATCGCTTGGCACGACCCTGATTCGGAAAGGCGCTAAAATTGACAACTTAGTCCACATCGCGCACAACGTGGAAGTCGGACAAAACACGGTCATGGCGGCGCAAGTAGGCATTGCAGGCAGCACCAAAATCGGCGACAACAGCCAACTCGGCGGACAAACCGGTATTGCCGGTCACCTGACCTTAGCGGAAGGTTTGCGCACGCAGGCCCAAAGCGGCCTCGGATCATCCATTAAAGAACCCAACAAAGCGCTGTTCGGCTCACCCGCCATCAATTACAACGATTATGTGCGCGCTTATGTCGTGTTCAAACAACTGCCTGATTTACAACGAAAAGTGCGCGAACTCGAAAAGCGGCTTAAGGAACTTAGCGACGAATAGTATAAAAGCGTCGCCTGAAAGGCAACATTAATTGTCATACTGAGCGCTGATTGTCAATGATTTACCATGTCAAAAACTAAACAGCGCGAAGTATCAACACAAATACCATGCAACGAACCGATGTCAATACCCTCGGCGAATTCGGCTTGATCGAACACCTGACCAAGTCATTTCCCATCAAGCAATCAAGCACCATCAAAGGCGTCGGCGATGACGCGGCCGTCATTGATAACGGCAATTTTTGCACGGTCGTCAGCACGGACATGCTCGTGGAGGGCATTCACTTCGACCTGGCCTACACGCCCCTAAAACATTTGGGGTACAAATCGGTGGTGGTAAATCTGTCCGATATATACGCTATGAATGCGTTTCCCAAGCAAATCACGGTGTCGATTGCCATCAGCAACCGCTTTTCCGTAGAGGCTTTGGATGAACTATACGAAGGCATTCGGGCCGCTTGTGAATTTTACGATGTCGATTTGGTCGGTGGTGATACTACTTCCTCACCCAAAGGTCTGACCATCAGCATTACCGCCATCGGGCAAGGCGAAAAAGAACTGCTCAGCTACCGCAGCGGCGCGCGCGTGGGCGACCTGATTTGTATTACCGGCGATTTAGGCGCGGCCTACTTAGGCTTGCAACTGCTTGAACGCGAAAAACAAATCTGGGAAAGCAACCCCGACGTAAAACCGGATCTGGAAGACCAGAAATACGCGGTCGGTCGGCAATTAAAACCGGAAGCGCGCAAAGAGGTCATTGAAACTTTCCGTCGAATCGGCCTGAAACCGACCTCCATGATTGATATTTCCGACGGACTGGCCTCTGAAATTTTCCATATCTGCAAACAAAGCAATGTCGGCGCCCTGATTGAAGAATCCGGCGTACCAATTAATCCGGAAATACAACTCCTGGCGCTCAAATTCAAACTCGACCCGATTACCTGTGCGCTGAACGGCGGCGAAGATTACGAACTGCTGTTCACGATTGATCCGAAAGACATTGAAAAAGTCAGGTTTTTACCTGAAATTTATATTGCTGGGGAGATTTTGGATGCTGCGGATGGGGTTAAATTGCAAACGACGGGCGGGAATATGCATGGGCTGAAGGCGCAGGGGTGGGTGCATTTTTGATCAGGATTTGCAGGATTAAAATTGTCAGAATCAGGATTTGAAAGATTAAAATTGTCAGAATCAGGATTCACAGGATTTTAGGATTGGCAGGATTAAAATTGTCAGAATCAGGATTCGCAGGATTTTATGATTTGAAGGATTAAAAATTGTCAGAATCAGGATTTACAGGATTTTATGATTGGCAGGATTCTGTGTAGATGGAAGATTTTATGATTTTTCACGAATTTTATGATGTGTTAAAATCCTATTAATCCTAAAATCCTGTGAATCCTGATTCTGACAATATCACCCAAAATCTACGAACTGTGCAAAATCCTGCCAATCCTAAAATCCTGTGAATCCTGATTCTGACAATTTTAATCCTGAGAATCCTGATTCTGACAACTTTACCCGCCCTGATTGAATTTGGCATTAAACACCTTCTTAAACTGAAGGCTTTTACCACCAAAATTGATGAGCAAGCCTACCGGAAAACCGTATGCTACCAAATAGTTTTTAGCCTGGGCTAAATGCACATCATCCAAAGAAACAATTGCTTTGAGTTCGACGATGATTTTGTTTTCCACCACAAAGTCGGCGCGTCTGGTACCGACGTCAATTCCTTCGTAATAAATAGTTTGTTCAGCCTCTCTGGAGAAACTCAATCCGGCGCGTTCAAATTCGAGGGCCAGGCAGCGTTGGTAAATTACTTCCTGAAAACCGTTTCCTAAAACACGATGTACCTTCATAGCACATCCGTTCACCAGATAGGTTAATTGATCTAAAGACATGATGTTGTGTTTTGATGCGATTAAAAATTAATTTTTACCGCACAAAAATAGGCGACTTGTTACCAGAAAGTCAATTGTTTGAATCAGGATTCGCAGGATAAAAATTGTCAGAATCAGGATTCACAGGATTTTAAGATTAACAGGATTTCACGTAGAATGGACGATTTTAGGATTTTTCATGAATTTTGAAACGGGCTTACAATTCTGCAAATCCTAAAATCCTGCGAATCCTGATTCTGACAATTTTAATCCCACCAATCCTAAAATCCTGTGAATCCTGATTCTGACAATTTTACCCCGCCCAACTCCCCCTCAACCCCGTCAACTCCAGCCCCCGCTCAAACTCCCCGTCAATCGGCGCCGTCAACTCAATCCTACGCTCATCGTCCGGGTGCTGAAAACCAAGGGTGTGGGCGTGAAGCAACATTCGGTCCAGCATCAAATGATCCCGGAAATAGTTATTGTGCTTGCAATCGCCGTGGCGTTTATCGCCGATAATGGGGTGGAAAATATGCGCAAAATGCTTGCGAATTTGTTGCCGCCTGCCAGTTTCTGGTTCCACGTCAATGAGCGAGAACCGAGCGGTCGGGTATTTTAACCCAATGGCTTCCTGGATTTCAGATTGCCCCAAACGCCAGTAATGCGTTACGGCAGGTTGCAAATCCTGCCCGACTTCCGCATCCGCGAGCGGGTAGTCGATGGTACCTTGTTCGGCCACCCAGCCGCGGATGATGGCCCGGTAACGTTTGTCCACCTGTTTATCCTGAAAACGCATCCCGAGTCGACTGGCCGCATCCGCATTTTTACCGAAAATCAAGACGCCGGAAGTCGCGCGGTCAAGCCGGTGTATCGGGTAGATGCGCTGTTTAATCTGATTGCGCAGGCGTTGCAACACAAAATCGGTGTCCTCGCTCATGCGCGTGCGATGCACCAAAATGCCGAAGGGCTTGTTGATGGCGATGTAATGCTCGTCCTGGTATAGAATTTCAAAATCGGGTTTGGCGCTCATTTCTTTTGCCAGCCTCCCAAAACGGCCCCATACAGCACAAACAACAAAAATGCGAAACCGCCGTCAATCATGGCAATCGACCAAGGGTGCATAGCGAATTTGAAGCATACAATGATACCCGACAGCCCGAAAAAGCCGATGGCCGCGCCGGTTTTGAGGCCGTCCATAAGGGTCGTTACGCCCATGCGCTTGAAAAGCATGTTCAGGATATAGGCCGTAGCAAGAGCGCCGATCACCGCCAAAATGTATTTAGTTGGGCCAGCGGGGTCATTCAAGAAGTCATACTGGGTAAAACCGTGGCCCATCATCCATTCAATACGAAATATGCCGTACCAAGCCATGCCCAAAACAGCATTGATGATTGGGCAAAGTAATATAGCCAGGTAGTTCGTTCTATTTTCCATGATGTTTCGTTGTGTTGAAAGATGCGGCCAAAATTAGACAGCGCCTTTTGCAAACCGAAATATTACGCCTGCATTTAAAGCGCAACATTGCCCGTTTTACGAAATTCGGCTCCAAATCTTTGATTCTTTGGCGAATGTGTCTAAGTATTGTTTTAAACGGAAGTGCTCTGGCGCCGCAAGGGTCGGGTCCTGCTCCAGAATACGCATGGCAATTTCCCGGGCGGCCGTCAAAATCTGACCGTCGCGGGCCAGGTCTGCCAGGCGAAAATGCAACATGCCGCTTTGTTGTTTACCTTCTATGTTGCCGGGGCCGCGCAAACGAAGGTCGGCTTCAGCAATCACAAATCCGTCGTTGGTTTGTACCATCGTTTGGATGCGCTCGCGGCCGTCGGCGCTCAGTTTGAAACCGGTCAGCAAAATACAATAGGATTGTTCGGCGCCTCGCCCTACCCTGCCCCGCAATTGGTGCAGTTGCGACAAGCCGAAACGCTCGGCATTTTCGATCACCATCACTGAAGCATTCGGCACATTTACGCCGACTTCAATGACCGTAGTAGCCACCATAATTTGCGTTTCGTGCCTGATAAAACGCTGCATTTCATAATCTTTATCGGCCGCTTTCATTTTGCCGTGTACGATGGAAATCTGATATTCTGGTATCGGAAAATCACGGCTCAGCGACTCAAACCCTGACATAAGGTTTTGCAAATCAAGGGTTTCTGTTTCTTCAATCATCGGATATACCACGTACACCTGCCGGCCTTTGGCAATCTCCTCCTTCATAAATCCTTGCACGCGCAGGCGATGGTGTTCGGTTTGATGCCGTGTGGTAATGGGCTTGCGGCCGGGCGGCAGTTCGTCGATGACCGACACGTCAAGGTCGCCGTACAAGGTCATCGCGAGCGTGCGCGGGATGGGCGTGGCGGTCATAACCAAGATATGCGGCGGCAAGGGTTTGCTTTTGCGCCAGAGTCTGGCGCGTTGCTCTACGCCGAAACGGTGTTGTTCGTCAATGACGGAAAGCCCCAGGTTTTGAAACTCCACCCAGTCTTCAATCAGTGCATGGGTGCCGATTACGATATGCATGTCGCCGCTGCGGAGTTTTTCCAGCACGGCTTCGCGTTTTTTCCCTTTGATATTGCCAGACAAAAATCCGACGTTGACGCCCATATCGCCCACCAATTCAGAGATGCCAGTGTAGTGCTGTTGGGCCAAAATCTCGGTCGGCGCCATCAAACAGGCTTGAAACCCGTTGTCGAGGGCCATCAGCATGGTCATAAGGGCTACCACGGTTTTACCGGAACCCACGTCGCCTTGTACCAGCCGGTTCATTTGACGGCCAGCCGCCAGGTCGACCCGAATTTCCTTTAAAACGCGTTTTTGAGCGCCCGTGAGTTCAAATGGCAATTTTTCGTGGTAAAATTTGTTGAAATAATCGCCCAACTTTTCAAAAACAAAGCCGCGCACCGTTTCCTTGCGCGTTTTGCGGGCTTGTAAAATGCGCAATTGCAGGAAAAACAGTTCTTCAAACTTCAAACGCCGCGTGGCATTGTCCACATCCGATTGTTGTTCCGGGAAATGGATTTTTTGCAAAGCATCCCAGCGCGGCATCAGGCGATAGGCTTCCAGCAGGTAATCGGGCAGCAATTCGGGCAAATCGGGTGTGCGCAGGGTGTCAAGCAACACACGCATAATTTTGCGCAAGCCCTTGGAATCCAGCCCTTTCTGCGTCAGTTTGTCCGTAGTGGAATATACCGGCTCAAAGATCCGGGGTTTCTGGTCTTGGTCGGGCACGACCTCTTCCATTTCCGGGTGGGTAATATTGAAACGCCCGTTAAATTCGTTGATGCGCCCGAAAACGATGTATTCTTTGCCGACAACGAGGCTTTTTTCCAACCAGTTAATGGCCTGAAACCAGACGAGTTCAATCACGCCGGTTTCGTCGCGCAGGGTGGCGGTCAGTCGTTTGGCGCGGCCTTCACCCAGCATTTCCATTCGGCGCAGGATGCCGCGCAATTGAACCTGCTCGCCTTCGGTTTGCAGGTCGCGGATGCTGTGAAATTTGGTACGGTCGACGTAGCGGAACGGGTAATGGTAGAGCAGGTCTGCGAACGTAAACACGTTCAGTTCCTTTTTGAGCGTATCGGCACGCTGCGGCCCGACGCCTTTCAGATATTCTATGGTGGTATCAAGTGGCATGACGCCGCAAATTTAGCATCAAAAAGATAAAAGGGCAATTCCGCGTAGCGAAATGCCCTTTTTCTCATGGTCTGTTTTGTATTGATGTGCCCCTTATTGCGGGCTTAGGTGTGCCAACTGTTGCGTAATTACGTCGCGTGCGAATAAAATCTTCGGTTTCCAGTATTTTGAAGTAGAAATGTTTTCTACCACAATACCGCGGCTGCAAGTGCTGTGTACGACAAAAACGCCTTCGTCGGTGCGTTCAACCACCATTGCAACGTGTTGAATGTGGCGGCCTTTTCCAAAAAACACCAAATCGCCGGGCAATACTTCTTTCAAGGAAGTACGCAGTCCCTGGCTCGATTGTGTAGCGGAGCAGGAGGATACTTTAATGTCGAATTCTTTCAGAATGTAACTGGTAAAACCGGAGCAATCAAATCCGGTGGTCGGGCTGACACCGCCGTGGCGATATTTTAAGCCGAGGAAATTTTGCGCGTAACCGGTAATATACTCGCGCATTTGCATCATTTCGGCGTTGTCATCTTTAGATGGCAGACGACCAGCCGGCATAAAAGCCGAAGAAACGATGAACAGAAGAATCAGAATTGGGGCAAAAAATTTGGCAATGGTTTGGTGGGGTTGACTGGAAGGTATTAGATCCGTCATTTTTTTAAAATTTCAACGCAATGTCGTTTG
>JBAXTB010000212.1:0-10174 GCA_037130425.1 Bacteroidota bacterium | reverse complement strand
GCAATCGGAAGCGAAACATCCTGTTGCAGGTTGGCGCTTTGTTCCGAAGTACAACCGTTCAGCGTATTCGTGATGGTCAGTTTGTAAACGCCCGCCACATTGGCCATGATATTCAGCGTGTTGTTGCCGCCTACAATGCCGGGGCCGCTCCAGGCATAACTAAACTGTGTGCCGGTGCTGCTGCCGTTGCCGCTGATCGGCACGGTGCCGGTTTGGCAAGTCAACAAGGCAGGATTTGCAATGGTGATGACCGGTGGGGTCGTGTTCGGTATGATTTTTACCGAGTCACGCGCGGTACAGCCGTTATACAGGTCGGTTACGAGCAGTTTGTAGGTTCCCAAAGCGTTTACGGTAGGACTTGTCGTATTGCCGCCGCTTACAATGCCGGGGCCACTCCAACTGTATGAAACGCCGTTTACGCCACCGGAGCCGGTACCAGCCAAATTCACTTGCAACACGGTGCAGGTAAGTTGGTTGGTTGCGCCCGCATCCGCCTGCGGCGGCGTGATGTTTTGTGTCACCGTCACGTTTGATGTGGTGGTACAACCGTTTTGGGTGTTGGTTACCAATAATTTGTAATTGCCCGGTTTGCCTACATGGGGCGCCAGGGTGGTAGGCCCGTCAATGATTTGTCCGCCAGTGGTGGACCATTGGTATTGGTAAATCGCGCCCGTGCTGCTACCCGTACCGCTTAAGGGCAAGGTCGTAACCGCACAAGTCAATTCACCTGCCACCGCAGAAGCCGCTAAAGGAGGTACCACATCTTCTTTTACCTGAACGCCAGCCGTATCAATACAACCGTTTATCACGTCTGTCACTTTGAGCAGGTAATAACCCGGATCACCGATGCTTGGCGTCATAGTGGTGTTGCCGCTGATGATCTGGCCATTGCCGGTGGTCCACAAATAAGTAAACTGGTTGTTGCCGTTGCTGCTGGCTGTACCGTCCAAATTGAGGCTTGTTACTGCGCAGGTCAAGGTTGGTATGGCGCCCGCATCTGCGTTTGGTGGCACAATATTTTGATTAACCTTCACGGAGTCAAGCGCGGAGCATCCGTTTAATGCATTGGAAACCAATAATTTATAGGTGCCGGGCTTGTCAATGGTCGGTGTAAGCGTATTGGCGCCTGATACAATATGACCATTGTTGGTCGTCCAGACGTATGAGAATTGATTCCCTACGCTGCTGGCTGTACCATTGAGGCTCAGGCTTGTCACCGCGCAGGTAAGCGTGGGCGAAGCGCCTGGGTTGGATTCTGGCGTATTTTGGTCCAACACGATCTGAACCGTGGACGTGGCTGTACACCCGTTAGAACTATCTGTTACCTGAATGGTGTAGAAGCCCGATTGGTCCACTTTCGGCGTCAATATTGTATTGGATGTAATGATGTTACCGGTAACAGTCGACCAATTGTAACTGTATTGTGTTCCCTGGCTGGAAGCTGTGCCGTTTAAGGTCAACACCGGATTTTGACAAGAAATAATGGCAGGCGAACCGGCATCGGCGGTTGGCGGCGCGAGGTTCAGGTTCACATTTACGGTCGAACTGGCGACACAGTTGTTGGCGGTGTTGAAAATCGTGAGCGTATATGCCCCTGGTTTGTCAACCACCGGAGAAAGACTGCTTCCGCCTGAGACAATATGTCCGGTCGTTGTTGACCATGTTGTGGTGATGGTTGCGCCCTGGGTGGAGTTTGCACCGCTTAGGGTCAGTTGGTTTACCACGCAATTTAACTCGCCTACAACAGCCGCCGTAGCCGTCGGCACATTGGCGTCCTTGGCAACCGACACCTGATCGGTGGCCGTACAGCCATTGTTGGTATTGGTAATCAACAAACTGTAATCGCCTGGAGCATCCACAATCGGATGGAGCGTGGTGGCGCCGGAAGCAATGTTGCCGTTTGGTGTGGTCCAGGTATAGGTAAACGGATTCCCTGTGTTACCCGTGCCATTCAACGTCACGGTCGGATTGGTACAAGTAATCAAACCAGGAGCACCGGCATCTGCGGTAGGCAAAACGATGTCTTGGGTAATGTTTACCAAATCCGTGGCCGTACAGCCGTTGAAGTTGTTGGTAATCAACAAACTATAAACACCCGGTTTGTCAACCACGGGAACAAGCGTATTGGCTCCGGAAACAATATGCCCGGTGCCTGTTGTTGTCCATAAATAGTTGTACAGCGCGCCAGTGCTGGATGGGCTGCCGTCAAGCGTTTGGGTCAGGTCGTCACAATCCAATTGTGCGGTCGGGCCTGCTTCGGCAATTGGCAGCACGATGTCTTGCGGGATAGATACGGCAGAAATGGCCGTACAGCCGTTTCCGGTATTGGTTACTTTCAGTTCATACAAACCCGGTTTGTTCACCACCGGCGTCAGGGTGTTTCCGCCGGAAATGATGTTCGGCCCGGTCCATGAATAGGCATATTGGGCGCCTTGGCTGGAACTGTTTGCATTCAAGGTAATTTGTTGAATAGAACAGGTAAGCGTATCGGGTAAACCGGCCACTGCGGTCGGCAAACTCGCATCCGCGCCGACAGTCGTGGTGGATGTATGCGTGCAACCGTTTACCGTATTGGTGACCAAGAGCGTGTAGTCGCCCACAGCGTTTACCACCGGATTTAAACCGGTTTGGCCGGAAACAAAATTACCGTTTGTAGTCGTCCAGCTATACGTAAATCCGGCGCCTGTACTTGATCCCGTACCATTCAAAGCCAGCGAAGTTTGGGTGCAACTCAGCACACCGCCCGGCGCTGTAACCGCTAATGGACTAAGTAAATTGGTGCCGATTTCAACGGAAGCGCTTGATGTACAGCCGTTTTGCAGGTTTACTACAGATAAATCGTATGTCCCCGCCGAGTTTACCGTCGGCGTCAGGGTATTGCCGCCGGAAACAATATTCCCGTTCGGTGTTGACCACACGTATGCGTATTGCGCGCCTTGCGAAGAAGCATTTCCGTTCAATATGACCTGGGTAATCGCGCAGGTAAGGTCTGTCGGATTGCCCGCATTAGCGGTCGGGAAGGTCTGGCTGGTGGTAACTGTCGTGCTGGCGGTTGTGGTACAGCCATTATCGTTATTGGTAACGGTCAGCGTGTAGGTGCCCGGTTGGTTTACCGTAGGTGTAAGCGTCAGGGGGCCAGAAACGATGTTGCCGTTTGCGGTCGACCAGTTGTAGAAAAACTCCGGTCCTTGGGACGATCCCTGGCCGGAAAGATCCACTTGCGGGAACTGGCAGGTCAACACGCCGTTAACCGCCGCAGCCGCATTCGGATGGGTGATGTTCTGCGTTACCACCACAGAAGCCGTGGCGGTACAGTAGTTGTCCTCATTGGTTAGCAACAAGTTATACGTGCCGGGCTTGTCAATTTCCGGATTGGCAGTAGTTGCGCCGTTTACAATATGGCCGCCGTTGGAGGCTGTCCATTTGTACACGCCAGAAGGATCTAAAATTGAACCACTTGCATCCAAATCAAGGGTGGCAAAATTGCAATTGAGTTCCAGCGGCGCTGCAATATCGGGAATCGGATAAACGATGTTGTTTAACACAAATACTTCCGCTTCGTCGGTGCAACCGTTTGCCGTATTGGTCACGAGTAAAGTATAGTAACCTTCTTCGTTTACCTTTGGTTTGAGTGTGTTTGCGCCCGAAATAATGTTGCCTGGATTTGCTGTCCACTGATAGGTGTAGGTTGGTCCCGTAGAAGAGCCGGTAGCGTTCAATTCTACAATACCAGCATTCTGGCAGTTCATTTCTTTGTCCGGTCCGCCAGTGGCATTCGGGAAATTCTGATTCACTGTAATATTCACCGAACTGGAGGCGGTGCAACCGTTGTCGGCATTTGTTACCACCAAGGTGTACGTTCCGCCTTGGTCGATCACCGGGTTCAGCGTCGTTTCACCGGAGACAAAATTGCCTGAAGCCGTAAACCATTGATATTCAAAACTTGGTCCCACGGAGCCTGTACCGCCAAGCGTCATTTGCGGCATTTGGCAGCTCAGCTGCCCTCCAGGGCCAGCGTTTGCCGTTGGCGGCGTAATATTTTGCGTAACGGTTACGGAAGCCGTCGCGGTGCAACCACTTTCTGTATCGGTAACGGTCAATTTGTAAACACCCGGTTTATTAATGGTTGGGCTGTCTGTATTGTTTCCGCCAATAATACCCGTTGGCGGTGTTCCCATCCACTGGTAGGTGATGTTCGAACCTTGAGAGGACGCAGAACCGTCTAACTGTATGGTCGGGTTGGCGCAGGTCAAAATTTCCGGCGGCGCTATGGAAGCGATGGGTACGTTGAAGTTCTCTGTTACTTCTACCACATCCTGCGCTGTACAACCGTTGGTAGTATTGGTCACCAGCAGGGTGTAATAACCGGCCTGATTTACGGTTGGCGTAAAGGTGTTTCCGCCAGCCGTGATATTGCCGGGATTCGGCGTCCATTGCAGGGTGAAGTTGGCGCCGCTTGAACCGGATCCCTGAATTTGAATGGTCGGGTGCAGGCAGTTCAGCAATTGCGGCGGCCCGGCATTTGCAATCGGGAAGTTCTGATTTGCCGGAACGGTAACTGTAACGGATTTGGTGCAGCCGTTGGTGTTATTGGTTACAACTAACGTATAGGTACCCGGCTGATTTACAACAGGATTCAAGGTGGTTTCACCGCTTACGATGTTGCCGTTTCCGGTCGTCCATTCGTAGGTGAAATTAGCGCCGGTAGAAGAGCCGTTGCCGTTCAAACTGATTTCCGGCGACTGGCAAGTCAGGGTAGGGGGCGTTGCGGCCACGGCAATTGGTTGAACCAGATCGGATTGTACGGTTACGGAAGCCGTAGAAGTACAACCGTTGTCGGTGTCAGTCACTGTGAGTGTGTAGTTGCCCGGTTGGTCTACTTCCGGGTTCAGGGTGTTGCCGCCGCTGTTGATGCCGCCGCTTGGGCCTGACCAATTGTAGGTATAGTTGCCGCCCTGAGACGAACCGGATGCGTCAAGGTTGATTTGCGGCGAAAAACAGTTTACAATCGGCGGCGGCGCAATATCGGCTACCGGGTGAATGGTGTTTCCTGTTACGTCTACGCTCTCCGTGGATGTGCATCCATTGTTGGAATTGGTAATCACCAGGGTGTAGGTACCCGCCTGATTTACTTGTGGGTTTAAGGTTGTGCCGCCCGAAACGATGTTGCCGCCGGTTGTGGTCCATTGGTACCCAAAATTGGGGCCGGTCGATGAGCCGTTGCCGCTAATGGTGATTGTCGGCATATTGCAGCCAATATGCGCGGGTGTGTTGATGTTGATGGTCGGCGGTACAATATTCTGGCTTACGTTGACTACAACTGATTTGGTACAACCGTTTAACGTATTGGTTACCAACAAGGTATAGGTTCCCGGCTGGTCAACTACCGGCATCAGAGTCGTTTCGCCGCTTACAATATTGCCGCTGTTGGTCGTCCATAAATAGGTGAAATCCGGGCCTGTGGAAGAACCTGTCCCGTTTAATGAGATATTCGTTACGGTACAATTAAGCGTCGGCGGCGTAGAGGCGACGGCCGTCGGGATGGTCAGGTTTGACGTCACCGTAACGGAAGCCGTTGCGGTGCAATGGTTGTCCGCATTTGTGACCGTAAGGGTATAGGTGCCTGGTTGATCCACTTCCGGGTTCAGGGTGTTTCCGCCGCTGTTGATGCCACCGCCCGGGCCTGACCAGTTATAGGTAAAGTTGCCGCCTTGCGATGAGCCGGAGCCGTCGAGGTTGATTTGAGGCGTGTAGCAGTTTACGATGCCCGGCGGCGCAATCACAGCATCTGGCGGGATGGTATTGCCGGAAACCGTTACACTGCCGGTAGCAGTACAGCCATTGTTGCCATTGGTAATCAACAGGTTATAAGTTCCCGCTAAATTCACCTGCGGATTGAGGGTGTTTCCGCCGCTTACAATATTGCCGTCGGCCGTCGTCCATTGATATACAATTCCTGCACCGGTTGCAGAACCCGCCCCGCTGATGGTGATGGTTGGCGTGTTACAACCAATGTTTGGCGGGGTATTGATATTCAAATTCGGCGGTGTATTATTTTGCGTTACGGTGACTGAAACAGCCTTGGTACACCCGTTATCCGTATTTGTTACGGTTAATGAATAGGTGCCGCCTTGGTTGATTTGCGGTTGCAAAGTCGTTTCACAACAAACAAAACTTGGGCCGTTCCATTGGTACTCGAATTGCGGCCCTTGCGAAGAACCGGTCGCATTCAGCGTCAGTTCCGGGTTCGCGCATGTCACCTGCGCAGGCGGAGCAATCACCGCAGTCGGCAAGGTGGTATTGGCTGTGATGGTTACGCTCGTCGTCGCGGTACAACCTTTACTGTCGGTAACGGTTACCGAATAAGTACCGCCGGTGTTGAAGGTTGGGTCCTCTGCCGTGGAGTTATTGCTCCAATGATAAGTGTAGGAAGGCGTTCCGCCGTCCACTTGCAAATCGGCATTGCCCTGAGGCTTGGTACAGTCGATGTTTCCAGAACTGGCGATGGTGGCCGTCAATTGCGGAGGCTCCGTCAGCGTAACCGATTGTGTAGCCGTACAGCCATTGCCGTTTGTAACGGTGACGGAATAGGTGCCCGGACCAATATTGGTTAGGTTCGCTGATGTAGCGTTATTGCTCCAGAGGTAGGTGAATGGCCCAGCGCCGCCGTTTGCCGAGGCATTAATACTACCGCCATTTGCTCCAAAACAAGGTGGATCGTGCGGTACAACGTTTAGGTTTACCGTGATTTGGTTGAGCGTAACGTTTCCTGAAACTGTTCCCGGACAACCGTTTGCCGAAACTACAGAGACTAAGTTATAATTGCCCGGGTCAGTCGCGATAATCGTCCCCGGACTGGTATTGAATGTTGTCGTTGTTTGATTCCCGGCAGCGTTATACGTCAAATCCCAAGGCCCGACGCCGGTAAAGTTGACCGTCAGGTTGATCGGGTTAGAAACGCCCGCACAAAAAACGCCCGATCCCGACAAGGCGGCGGTCGGAGAAGGATTTATGCTGACCGTAGACTGCGCAGTGGCTGTTGTACCGCAATGATCCGTCACCGTTACCGTGTAGGTATTCGTCCCTTGGGTATTTACCGTAATAGATTGCGTGGACGCGTTGGTGTTCCAATGATACGTAAACGGTGAAAGTCCGCCGGTGACGGCAGGCGTAAGCGTTGTACTGGTGCCGCCGCATATCGTGACGTCATTCAAGTCGACATCCAAAGGCGGCTTATCTTTTATGGTAAATGTGACGTTCTGTTGCTGACAACTACAGGCATCTTCAATGGCAATTACAATCGTTTCATCGCCTTCAATCAATAAATCGGCAAAAACAGTTACCGGAATCAGAATTTCCGTTTGTCCGGCCGGAATCGTAATCGGGCTGGTGAGCGGCGCGTAATCATCTCCGGGCGTGGCGGTACCTGAAACGGTAAAGTTAATTACAAGCGGTTGGCTGGCGTCGCCGGTGCCGCGATAGAACCGAATAAAACCGGTATTGCCGCAGTCTTCATACACAAATTGCTGGCCAGCCGGGTAAATCGGCTGCGCTTTGGCCTGACCGCCTGCATCAAATGAGTTTGCTTTCAGGAATACGGCTGAAGCAAAAGCCGCATCCTGAATGTCGGCGATGGCCAATTTGATGTGGTAAGTACCGCAAGGGGTTACGTTTGCGGTGGCCGTTAATACGGTGGTAAAACCGTCAAGTTGACATTCATTAATCGCAAAAGGCGGCAAATTATTACAAGCCGCACCGCCATTGTTATTGTTTACATAATAACTTGTGTTTGAGTTGTGGTTCACGTTGTTGATCGTAACCGGCGTGCTGGTACCTGGGATCAACGCAATGTTTTGCGTGCCTGAAATACCGGGGCCGCTGATAAAAAAGCCAAACACGTCATTGAATTGGCTGCCCACGTATTCACAATATTCTTCAGAACCAAACACAAAATTGAATTGGAGCATAGAAGCTGTCGGGGTAAAATCAAATTCTATTTTTGATAAATCCCATTGGTTTCCGGTACTCAAGGTTGCCAAATCAGGGTCGTCCGTTGAGTTCGTATTAAAACCGCCATTAGCGCCGTTATTATTATTTGGGCCAGGCAAAATATTTACGTTGCCCGTACACAACACGACACCGGTATTAAGACCAATATTGGTTCCGCCATTCGTAAAAGTACCCCGCGATGCTGAGTTTCCCGCTGAAGTAATATTTGTTACGTCAAAGCAGTTTCCACCGATTAATGTATTGGTTACCAAGGAATTGGCTGTAATCCCGCCGGTGGTCGACAAATTCGCCATTTCAACAGCGTTCCAAAAATGCTCTTTCCAGGTGTTGTCTTCTGTACAGTCGTCACAAGTAACAGTAATAACAACATGGTCGGTTTCCGCCACTTTGCTCGGCAGCGCTTTTGCAACCAAGGTAACGCAGTCGGAGGATGCCTTAAATTTCGCCGCATTTGGGCGTTTGGGCACAGGTTTGAAGTCTGTCAGTCCTGGTTTGAGGCCGGCTAATACCTGAAATTGGATATTTGAACCAGGCATATTGCCGTTTGTATATACCGTATAATGGTTGCCAGGCGTCAAACCGCAAAGTTTAAACGTGGTGTTATTTCCGGTAACGGCGATTTCTTTTCGCATTTCGTTACCAACCATCTGTACATTCGCTACGTTCTGAGCATGTATGGATAGTGTGCAAAAAAGGCTGCAAATAATAAGTGTAAACCAATGACGCATAATAAAAGATCTTTGTGTAAACAGTTCAGGTTCGGGTTCAATTGGCATTAAATTGGGAAAACCCTTCAGATTAAATTGACCTTAAGAAGTCTCAAAAACAACCGGTTTACGCGGTATTGAGATACATGATTTCAAGTAAGACCGCGCGAATGTAGGAATAATTTTGGGAAAACAGTAAAATACAAACGCAAATCGTATTTTGAAAAAGGCTTGAAATCGGTTGTTTTTGGCATAAAAACACGTTGCGTCGGACAAGCGTCAGACGCAAGACCTTGAAAAACAATTATCCGCTGCCTCACGTTGGTAAATACTTACAGCGGGCTACACTGAATGCTGAATATTTTGTCATAACCTGTGGTTTCAGTTATTGGCAGCCAGCGCTCAGTATGACAATTATCGCTAAAATCACGTGATACATTATACCTTTGCCTGCCCGCGCGCCATTTGCGGCGCCCATCACTCGTTTTAATTCTTACTATGGCCCGATCAAAAAAAGACGGCGCTGCGACGGATAATACCCCGGTTGTGACGCCCCTTATGGCACAATATAATCAGGTGAAAGCCAAATATCCCGATGCCGTGTTGCTGTTCCGGGTAGGCGATTTCTATGAAACGTTCAGTGAAGATGCTGTAAAAGCTTCCCGCGCCCTTGGAATTACCCTCACAAGCCGGAATAACGGCGGCGCAGATGTAGAATTGGCCGGGTTCCCACACCATTCCATCGACTTGTACCTGCCGCGCCTCGTGCGCGCGGGCTACCGCGTGGCGATTTGTGAGCAAATGGAAAAACCGGTGCCCGGAAAAGTGGTGCGCCGCTCTGTTACCGAAGTCGTAACGCCCGGCGTCACGACCGATGATGCTTTGTTAGAATTCAATCAAAATAACTTTTTAGCCACCCTCGCTTACGGTAAAAATGAGCAGTACGGCGTCGCTTTTTTAGACATTAGCACCGGCGAGTTTTTTGTGAGCGAAGGCGATTTAGCCACCATTGAAAAATTGTTTCAGGGCTTTCGGCCCTCAGAATTGATCCTTCCCAAAAGCCGGATGAAGGAGTTTGCCGCTGTTTTTGGCGATAAATACTATACATTTTCCTTAGAAGACTGGATTTTTACCCGCGATTTTGGTCGGGAAAAACTGCTCAACCATTTCCAAACGGCGGGTCTCAAAGGTTTCGGTATTGAAGAAATGGACTTGGCCCAAACGGCGGCCGGCGCGGCCCTGCACTACCTCGGTACCACGGAAAACAACCGACTCGGACATATTCTAAGCATCAATCGGCTGCACACCGACCATTACGTGTGGCTCGACCGCTTCACCATTCGCAACTTAGAATTGGTACACAGCAACCACGAAAACGGCATTTCCTTGTTGCAGGTCATGGACAAAACCATCAGCCCGATGGGCGCGCGCCTGCTCAAAAAATGGGTGCTGCTGCC
>JBAXTB010000211.1:0-10240 GCA_037130425.1 Bacteroidota bacterium | reverse complement strand
GGTGGTTCAAATCGCGTATGGAATTTCCACCACAGATAACACAGATTTACACAGAATACGCGATAAAATAAAATCTGTGAAAATCTGAGTAATCTGTGGTGATTCAAATCGCGTTGGGAATTGCCACCACAGATGACACAGATTTTCACAGAATACGCATATATTAAGTGGATAAAGGCGAATACTGAAATCATCTGAAGATCATAGTGGTCGAAACGTTATTCTACAATAATTAACTTTTCTAGACCAATCAATCCTGCATTGTTTCGCATCAAAACGATATAGTTTCCCGGGTATTGAGGCGCTGGAATTTTTACAGAATTGTTACCAATCTGCTTTAAAATTAATCGCCCCTGCATATCAAATATAATAATTTCGACCCTATCATGGCGGGTTTTATTCGTCAAAAAAGTAAATTCCTGCCCCGCTTTACACGGATTTGGAAACATTGAGGTTGTCGCTTCCTGATATGGCTTGTCAGAAATCCCCGTGGTTCCTTTAATATGGTACCATTCTTCGTTCATGCCCCACAAAAACCAGGCGCCAGCAGAAGAGGAGTAAAAGTATTGTTCGTCCTTAAAATATACTTTGTTGTTACCCAGATCTAAATAGGTGATATATCTTTTGTTATGAGGATAATCAAATAACGAATCAATCGAGTGAAAATAAGAAATAATTGAATCGGGTTTGTTACTGTAAATACCCGGTCCCGTGAAACTTAAATCCTTTCCGGTATATTTCCAATCTTGATTGTCCCAGTTAAAGTGCTTATATTCAATCGTATCTTGTCCCTGATAACCAATCGTGGTCATGAGTATATTTTCACAAGTATAGTCTGTTGGAGTCGTGTAATGAAAATTACATCTTTTCAGGGTGTCTAATAAATTATCATTGCCGTAAACCCAGTTTTTTTTAATGACTAATGAGTATTCTATATCTGGTCCGGATAAATCTATTTGTTGAGTTCGATTGCCCGCATTGTCATATTCATAAATACTTCCCTGGTCATAATAAAAATTGCCATTGGCATCTACATAATATTCGGATTCTGCTTGGATATTTCCATTTAAGTCGTATGCCCAAGTTTCTTTGTGGGCATTTACCCATGTATTGTTTTCCCAATCTTGACCCAGTTTTAAAGTGTCCAATCCGGCTGCGTTGTAAAAATATAAGTATCGATAATTATTTACAAAAGCATTGTTTATGTAATCTTCAAAGTGCTCGGACTTGATTTTGCCATTGCTATTTACAGTGGTTGTCTTGTTAAAAATCTTCCAGGTATTATCTGTGCCGAGTTTTTCCGTTAGCATATAAACTGTATCCACAGTATAGGAATAAGTGTTTCTGGCGAAGGGCGTCCTTATTTGAATCAGGCTATCGTTGGTGTTGTACGTATAAGCGGAGCTAGACTCACTAATGACTGGTTGTCCATTATAATCGGTTGTCTTATACCAATAGTGTAAACTATCAATTCTGAGGGGAATAAAATTTTGGGATTGAAGGCTTGGTGCGATCAATAATGCGAGTATTGTGAGGTAGTTGCTCATGTTGTGTATGGTGGTAGGTGAAATTATTCCCGAAGCCCCCAACATTCCCTAAACCGTAGTATAGGCACGTTAAAGAAATCTTCGTAAGGTGAAACAGTTTCTATAAATTGTAATTTTTTGTTTTTTATTGAATAAAGGTCAAAAGAATGATTCGCAAACCTGAAAGAAAGGTTATTCCTTGCCGTGATCACGGTATCCAGATAGGTGATTGTTTGTAAGGACGTATCTAGAATGGTCTCAAAATCATAATATTCCAAGGCAAAAACGTTATTCTGTTTGGTTGGTAATAATGGGGAGAAAAAGAAGCAATATTTATCAGTGCGCTCAATATCCAATGTGTCATCAATAAAATATACACGATGTGCAAGGCTGTCGGGAATAAGTAATTTAAAAACACCACTTTTGGGCGTTTTGTCAAAATATGCTGGAACTGTCTTAACGGGATCCACAAACTCACCCAGCCCTAAAATATCTTTTCGTCTTTTCAGCAAGGGCGCAACATACACTTTGCTCTGGCTGCTGAAACTTGTTGCATAAGCAAGTTTTCGGACGATGATCTCCTGGGATAATGTGTTATTTAGTGACGGTTTTAGCCGGTTTTTATGCAGGACGGCGCAGGAAAATAAAAAAAGGATGGTGGCAAATAATGAGATCCGGTGGATTAATACGCTCGCATTGTTTGAGATATACATTGTCTGTTTTTTAGTTACTGCTAACTAAGCATGCCGCTAAGTTAAGCAAGAAAAGACAGGCGCACCGTGGAATGTAACCACTGTTATCTTCCTCTTACCGGGCTTACGACTAAAGCAAGTTGAAGCCGGCAACAGAAAGAGGCTCATTATCAATGGCCGACATCAAGACCCAGTATACCAATGAACAGATAGAGGTTATATTGAACGCGAGTCAATAAGGCAAAAACACCTCTCCTCGGCTCAACAGCCGCGCTGTGCGCATGACCCCTGATTTTTCGATTTTGAACTGCCCGTTTTCGTCAAGACCTGTTTCCAAATGTACGGTGAACTCGCCTGTTGGGTGTTCGATGGAAAACGAAACCGTATTTTTCGGGAATTTGGAAGCGATTCCCTCCGCCACCGTACCCGGCAAAACACAAGCAGTGGCCACCGAAACCGCTGCCAAAACGCCAATTGCCTCGTGGCAAACGTGTGGGATGAACATCCGGGTGGAGACAAGGCCGCCTTTTTGGGCTGACGAAATCAGGCACATTTTCGGGATGCTTTGTTCGGTAACGTCGCCCAAATTCATCCGGTAACCCATTTTGAGGCGGATACGTTCGAGGTCTTGTTTTAATGAAAAATTGGCATCGAGTGCTGCTTTGGTTTCGTTGCCGGAAATGCCAAAATCGCTTGCTTTTAAAATTACAATCGGCATCCCGTTGTCAACGCAGGTGACTTCTTTTTCGTCAAAAATATCCAACAAATTTCCAGTGGGAAATAATTGACCGCAAGTCGCGCCCGCTGTGTCCAAATAATTGCAAATAATTGGCGCAGCAGTGCCGAAGACACCGTCCACTTTTGCTTCGCCTGCATATTGGACCTGGCCGCCGGGGGTATTGACGAGAACTTCGCACAAACCGCCCGTGTTCACGAGATTAATTTTTACCCGTGTCGTTGGGTCAGCGGCTAAAATCAGGCCCGATTCGATGGCAAACGGGGCGACGGCAGCGAGGATATTTCCGCAGGTTTGCGCGGTCGAAACCTTGCCTTGCCCGATCATAATTTGAAGAAAAAAATAGTCCAAGTCGGCGTCTTCATTTTGGGAAAGACTAACAATGGCAGCTTTTGCCGTCAAAGAATCGCCGCCGCCGAGACCGTCAATTTGTCGCGGGTCGCCGATGCCCGCGCCTTCCATCGCCGCAAGAATGGTCTGGTTTCTTTCCTTTTCGTCGGTAGGCAAATCGGCGGCTTTGAAAAACAGGCCCTTCGAACTGCCGCCTCGGAACTGCATGAATGGGATGGCTTTTTGCATAATTTTTTAATGCTGAATTATTGGGTGGACGAAGATTTGATTTTCTTCAAATTTTCAACCGCTGCCCGCGACATAAACGGCTGCATGTTTTTCTCTTCCAACATCGCCACAACTGCTTCCATTTCGTGCATCCGGCGTTCGGCGTGGGTTTGGCTGCCAGTCAAAAAACGGTCAATCTGCGTGTCGTCGTCGCCGATGACCGAGCGGATTTGTTCTCGTACATAATCTTCGAGGCCGAAAGCCCGCCCGCTTTCCACACTTTCGCAAATCACAGCAGCGATACCTTTGTATATGATGGATCGGAGTAGTTTTCGCGCTGCCGCGTCGCCGACCTCGCCCGGAAGAATTTCGATGTTCAATCCAAGTTTCCCCATTTTCTGAAAAAACAAATCCGCGCCCGGGCCACAGGCCAAAAATGGGGTTCGGATGCCAGCGGGTGGCACGGGAGCCATAATTCCCAAATCCACAAACTGCACTCCCGACGGTTTCAGAATTTCAAAAACGGCGATTTTTAGACTCGGCGCGGCGGTGTTCATTTCCAAAAAGACCTGCTCGGGGCGCAAAACGGGCAAGATTTCCCGCGCCACGTCTTCCGCAACTTTCGATAAATTGACGTTGAAAATGATGTCCGCGTCCCGTGCCGCTTCCAAATTACTTTTTGAAAAAACGATGCGTGGATCGAGCACGCGTTTTAGCGCGGGATCCCAACCATAAACTTTCAGACCTAAATCAGTCAAGTCATTCGCGAATCGGCTGCCCGCCTCCCCGAGACCGAGGACAGCAATTGACAAATCAATAGCCGAATTTTTCATCCCAACCATAAATTTGAATAGACGTTTTGCCCGCCCGCAATTGTAGGCGTGTGTTTTCTTCTTTTGCTTCGCGGGCGGCGGCTTTTTCGATGGCTTCTTCGACCCGATTTTGTGGGACGACCACCACTCCGTCGCGGTCGCCGACGATGAAATCGCCCGGATTTATCAGGCAATTTCCGATGATTATCGGTTCGTTCAAAGTCCCGTCGCCGTGGTTTGATGTGCCGACGATACACAATCCGCGACTGAAAACGGGGAAACCCATCGCCTCGATGTCGTCGGCATCCCGCACACAAGCATCAATCACCAAGCCTTCGATGCCCCGCATTTTTGCGCCGAGCGACATCAAATCGCCCCAATACCCGGCCTCGTAAAAACCAGAACAATCGGCCACAATCACATCGCCCGGCTGGGCGTAGGCATACGCCCGGTGTAAAAGCACGTTGTCGCGGGGCATCGTTCGGACGGGATAGGCTGGGCCACAGATTTTCATATTTTGAGAAATGGGTTTGATGGCCGAGGGCAAATTGCCCGTCTTCCCCAAAGCTTCGTGCAAGGTGGCGGCAGAGAATTGCCGTAATTTTTCTACCATAATTTTATTTTCATTAAAAAAAGATGCTTGAAACAACCCTTGGCAAATGACTTTGGTGTGCTTCCGCAAACTTGATTTCTTTTTTTCCAGAAATCCTTCTGGCGTGGTTTGCGCGGCGGGCAGCAAGTTCTGCATAATATTCTTTCAAATATGATTGTGCGCCCATGCAGTCCATAGCGGCTAATTTTTTATCAAAAACCGAAGAAACATCCACAAAAGTATCGGGTACAAAGGCGCATAATTCCGGTTGGTGTGGTTCGAAAGAATACCACATCGGCGGGTCTATATTTTTAAAAGCACTCGGCACGCCCGCCCCGCAGGATAACAACCGCGCCTTCTCAACAGCCTGAAAAGCGAGCGGGTGATCGGGGTTGAACGGGTCGCGTTCGGAGTGTGTGAGGATGACCGTCGGCTCGAAATCGCCAATAATTTTTGTGAGATGCTCGATGCGTTCCGGGTTCAAAAGCATCGGGTAGTCGCCCCAATCCAAAAACTGGATGGGCGTACCGAGGATGGCTGCGGCCTCGGAGGCCTGCGCGTGGCGGATGATTTTGACACTTTCGACACTGCGGTTTGGGTCGGATTTCCAAAGTTCGCCCGATTCGCCACGCTCCCCATAAGACAGGGCCAGAACGAGGGTTTCGATGCCTGCTTCAACCGTTTTGGCGATGGTTCCGGCTGCCCGCCAGACAAAATCGGCGGAATGTGCGCCGACGACTAAGAGTTTTTTCTTCATGTTAAAAAATTATATCTTCTGCGAGTGGCGTGCCCCGCGTGTGGAAACTTTCGACCGTTTTCAAACCCCATGCCTGCCCTTTTGACCGTTCTTCTTTTGACCAGACGATGGTTTCGTAGTCTGGGTCGAGGATAAGGCGGGCAGTTGGGTTTGCGATTTCGATGCGATTACCACCAGGTTCGTACAAATAGAGGAAAAAAGTTTGCTGAATCGCGTGTTTGTGTGGCCCTGTTTCGATAAAAATGTCATTTTCCAAAGCAATATCTGCCGCCAATAAAACTTCTTCGCGACTGTTGACGGCATAAGTCAAATGGTGGAACCGCCCGTGCAGCCCGGTGTGGTCTTTAGTCACAGCCAAATCATACGATTTTGAATTGACCGAAAACCACGCGCCTTTGACTTGCTCGTCAAAAATGATGGTCTCGGTAAGCCGCCCGCCAAGGTTTTCCAATTGAAAATCGCGAAATTCTGAAACGTCATTCGCCAATAAATTCAAATGGTCAATCCGCCGGACGTTCATGCCGCGTCCAGGAAATTTCGAGGCGGTGTTTTTGAGGGCAGATTTTTGGTTTTCAGCGGGACGGAACTTTTCGGTTTCAAAATAAATTTCGCATCGGTGTCCGTCCGGCATTTGAAAAAGATATGTTTTGCCATGCCCCAAATCCCCGTCGTGCCAACCGATGCCGCGACCCGTTTTTTCAATCGCAGCAACCCGTCGTTCGAGGGCATTTTGGCCCATGGCCCGCCATGCAAAATGCGCCATGCCTGCGTGCCGGTGTGCCGTCAATTTTAAAGTGTGGTGTTCGTAATCGTCGTACGCCCGCAGATAAACCGAACCCTCTTTAGTCCCACTGACCGACATACCCAAAATTTCGGTGAAAAAACGGGTACTTTCGTCCAGTTTTGGTGTTAATAATTCAACATGAGCGAGATGGGAGATATCCCAAATAACGTCCTTCATATATTTTTGATAAACATTTAAACAGACAGGGGTAATTATTTTAAATGAATTTCTAAAAAAGCCATCACCTTTTTAATATTTTCGGGTGTTTCAAAATCCGGCCCGCCGTGATTAGCCCCCTCTAAAACCTCGAACATTACGTTTTCTTTCCCCAAAATTGGCGTTAATTTTTCCACAAATTCCATTGATTGCTGCGTCGGAACAAGTTTGTCATTGGAGCCATGTTGGATGAAAAAAACGGCATCATCGCTAGAGATATAGGTTTCGGGATTGGCTTTTTTGACCGAATCAGGTATTTCCTGAATCGGTTTTCCCCACAATTTTGATTCGGGCGAATCAGCATTGTTGTGGTCTTGATTACCTTTTCCACTTGCTTTAAATTGGGCATCCATCGTCAAAAAATTAATTGGGCCAAACCAGTCCACGACCGCTTGTATACGACTGGATTGGGTTGGGTTGCCCAAACTTAGGTCTTCCAAATCCGAGACTTCGCCCGACGTGCCAGCCAGTGCCGACAAATGCCCGCCCGCCGAGCCGCCCCAGGCTGCGATTTTGTCGGTTTTTAATTGGAATTTATCAGCATTGGCCCTGAGAAAACGGATAGCGGCTTTCACATCTTGGATTTGCGCTGGAAATTTTGCCTCGCCGCTCAACCGATAATTGATGGAAACGACAGCATAGCCATACTTCAATGCTTCCAAAACGGGCGCAACTTGTTTGTCGGCTTTGTCGCCAAATTGGAATGCGCCGCCGTGGATGTGGATGATGACTGGGTTCTTTGCCTGCGGTTTTTCGGGCAGGAAAATGTCCATTTTTTGAGCAGCAGAGGTGTTTGCATAGGCAATATCCAGCCATTTTGTTGGCGGTTTTTGAGCCGACCTGCAAGCCAGAAGGCTTGAAAAGAATAGAAAAAAGAATATTTTTTGCATAATTTTTTAATTTTAAAATAATAATGGGCGAAGACTTTTAAAGTTTTATTTTTAAAACGGCCAATCCCGCTACCATCGTTGGAATCGCAAAAACTAAAAAATTAGAGGTCATTGAAAGCCCTTCAGCGACCAAAAAACCACCAAAAGTCGGCGCAACAATTGCCCCTATCCTGCCCGCTCCCATTGCCCAACCCACGCCAGTCGAGCGGATTTCGGTAGGATAAAGTTGCGCAGCGACGGCGTACAGACCCACAAAACCGCCCTGAATAGCAAACCCAATCATGCCAAACATCACTAAAACCAGCAGAGGGCTTTTAAAAAAACCAAAAATCACCATTAAAAAAGCCGTTGCAGTAAGGAAACAAAAAATCGTGCGCTGCAAACTAAATTTTGAAGATAGCCAACCCTGCGTGACGATACCCGCAAAAGCACCAAGGTTGAAAACCGTGCCTGCATAGATCGCCAGTTCAAGTGGCAGCCCAGCACCTGATGCCAATTTTGGTATCCAAGCCGTCAGAAAATAAAGTGTAGCAAAAGCCATGAACAAAGCCAGCCAAAGGTTCAGAGTAGCCGTTTTTTTGTTGGTTGAAAGCAAGATAGCAACCGACGTTTTGACCGAGTTTTGTGCTTCCACTGCGGGTAATTCCAAGAGTTGTCGTTTGTTCATTTTTCCTAAAATAGAATTGACTTTTTGTAGTGCGTTTCTGGGCTGTTTTCTCAATAAAAAATCGAGCGACTCGGATAAATAAATAAAAATCAATGGAATAGCGACCAAACTCGCTGCGCCAGCCAACTGAAACATTGCCTGCCAACCATACTTTGGAATGATGTGCGCCGCCACCAAACCCGCCAAAACAGCCCCGACCGGATAGCCCGACATAACAAAACTGACCCAAAACGCCTTGTTTTTAGGCGGCGAAAATTCGGCTGCGAGCGTTGCCGTGCTTGCCAAAACCGCCCCGATTCCCAGACCGCTGCAAAACCTAAAAAATACGATTTGCTCGACCGATTGCGCTAGCGAAGTCTGCCCGACGCTCAAACCCATGACCAATGCGGCCCACAAAATGACTGTCCGCCGGCCCAAACGGTCACCAAACGGGGCTAAAAATATTGCCCCGACTGCCATACCAAACAAGCCCGCGCTGAAAACGCCGCCCAAAGTTTGTGGACTGGTTCCCCATGCTTTCGCAATCGCGGGCGCGGCGTAGGAAATTACCATGACGTCCATGCCGTCGAGCATGTTCATCAAAAAACAAGAAAAAATGGTAGTCAGTTGGAGCCCGGTGTGCCGACTCGTGCCGGAACTTTCATCAGTTTGAAACATTTTGATACCCTGCATTTAAGCAAGACAAATGTAGATCCACCCGAGATCAGGCAGTTTGGACAAAAATGCCTATTGTGGGTACTTTTCGGACAAATTTTCTTTGAAATCCGTAGGCGAAATGCCAGTCATTTTCCTAAAAAAACGAGCGAAATACGCTGAATCTTCAAAACCCAATTGCTCCGAGACCTGCCGGACGGTCAGGCCTGAAAAGGTAAGCAGGCGTTTGGCTTCGAGCAGGGATCTGTTTTGGATGACTGTCGTCAAATTTTGATTGGTTATGCCCTGCACGATTCGGTTCAGGTGACGGGGCGACAAAAATAGGTGGGAAGCGAAGTCTGTGGCAGTCCATTTTTTGTCAAAATTGGCTTCAAGCAAGATCAGGAATTTCTTGAAAATTTCGGCTTGTTTTTTTGTCGCGTTGGTCGGTTTGTTTTTTTGAAAAGCACGCCGCACCTCAGACAGCAACAAAAAAAGGAGCGATTGCAAAGCTTTCTCATAACATTCTGGGCGGGTAAATTCTTGGTACAGCAGGTCGAAATAAATATAAACCAATTTATTTTCCTGCGGAGAAAGTTGCAGGAATGGGCGTTGGTAAATATTGTCGAAATGCACAAGTTCGATCAAAAACAGACTGTTCATTTCGTTGAGTAAAAAAAAATCCTCCGTAAACATCAAGCGATAACCGTTGATGTTTTCCCGGTGGGTTTTGTCCCAAAAATGCAACTGGCCCTGCGAAATAAAAAAAAACGTGTCGTCGGTCAGGGCATATTCCTGATAATCCACTTTGTGCAGGGCATTGCCAGTTCGCACCAAAAAAAGTTCGTAAAAAAGGTGTTTGTGGGGCGAAATAATGGCCGCAGGCAAGGGCGGCATTTCTTCCAACCGATTGATTTGAAAAAGCACGTTCATCCCTTTTTTGGGGATAAAATCAAAAATCTTATAGGATTGAAACATCGTTTTTGGTGACGAAGCCGCGCTTGTGTCTTATGGCCAAGCGCAATTTAAGTGAGTAGTTAAGTATGATAAGTAGTTGATTGTGAACACATTGCCATCACGTGTTACTTGCGCTTAGTTAAAAGACCAAAGCGTGGCGGCATCTGTGGTGGTTTAAATCGCGTATGGCATTTCCACCACAGATAACACTGATTTTTACAGATTACGCGAGAAAATAAAAATCTGTGAAAATCTGTGTTATCTGTGGTGGTTTAAATCGCGTATGGCATTGCCACCACAAATAACACAGATTTTCACAGAATACGCGATAAAATAAAAATCTGTGAAAATCTGTGTAATCTGTGGTGGTTTAAATCGCGTATGGCATTGCCACCACAGATAACACAGATTTTCACAGAA
>JBAXTB010000210.1:0-10368 GCA_037130425.1 Bacteroidota bacterium | reverse complement strand
ATTATGTATTTTTACCATGCAACTTCTCCGTAAACCGTAGCCCTTCGGGATTTTTGGAATTTGATAAATCGTTACAAATTTAGAATAATAATGCCGCACCCGCCTGCAAATTCACCGCCGCTGAGTGTTTTACAGAAAATGCGTTTGCCAAATTATCCGACATAAAGTATAACTGTATTGGGCCGGGTTTTAGTACAATGTGAAATCCGAGGTTGGTGGCCGAACGTTCGTTTACGCTGTACAAAGCGCCCAATGAAAGCCATCGCATGGGCGACCAACGCGCGCTTACGCCGAAAGCCGAATGTTTTTTCGCACCGGTTTGCATAAACAAACTCACGCCGATGCTCCATTTTTCTGTCAATTTGAAGGCCGCGCTGGCATAGTAACGGGCCGGTAATTTGGTCGTGAAAGACTCCGGCGTTTTGTTGAATTTAAAAATATCGTTCAGGGTATCCAATTTGGTTTGAAAACTGAGGCTGTCTGCACCGTTTATGATGTCGGTGCCGGGAAATGTGATGCCGTTGTATTGGTAAGTACCTCTGCTGGCAAAATAATTGGCATTTTCCGTCCATTTAATGCTCCCCCCGAAATCCAGCACGCTGGCGCTAACACGCAGACGATCTGTAAGTTGCCAATCAATGCCGAAGTCAAATGCAATGCCGCGATTGGTGGTGAGCAACTTGTTTTTTACCTTGCCCAACACCAAATCAAAACCCAAACCGGAGGTATCAAATGCCGAAACCAGGGAAGCGGAACGAAATGCGTAGTCGGTTGTAAGGCTGAGTTGGTAAATATCCGGATCGGTGTAAACCTGTGCGGTGTGGCGGTTTTCGTCGGTACGGAGCGCGCTGATACCCGTCAGGTATTTCAATTTTGCGCCAATGGTAAGATTGCCGATTTCCTTGGACAGGCCTGCGCTCCATTCGTTCCAGTCGAACAGTTTGGCTTGCGGACCGATGTCGAGCGTTTTGCCGATATATGGCGCGTTGCCGTTCCAGATCAAGGCCGGTAAATCTTTCGGATAAGTGACCGTTCCGGTAAAACGCGTGGCGTGCCCGACGGTCAGAAATAATTTGCCGGGCAGGCTTAAACCGATGGAGCCTGTTTCGATGCGTTGGTCAAAAAACACTTCATTTTCAGGGTCGAGTCGATTAATGGCATTGCTGAAATTGATTTCGGTGCGGCCGCCGGTTTTGATAAACACATCGCTGTACGTCAAATCACCGGAATGCGCCGCATGAAGCGCGTATCCAGGCAAGCCGATGATGAAATGTTTGCCCTTTGGGAAAAACGCCGGATTGGTTGAGTTGCTATGCCAAACATCAGGCAAATTGTGGAGCATGAGCTCCTGTTGGGCCGTGAGCGACAAGGCCGGAAACAAAAAGAAAATGATATATCTGAATCGCATAGTTGAATTGCTGAATGGATGAAATTGGGCTTCAGGGTACAGGCACAGGGGTATCGCGCATGGCTGCAACGCATTGTAAATGAAGCAAATAAAGCGCTACAAACGCGTTTTTACTTTAAGCCCCATTTTGATAATTGCCTCGTCTGTGGCCAGCAAGCGCACGCATTGTTGTCCGCCGTTCGCCGTTGTGAAGGCCGTTTCCAATTTGGCCTGTTTCGCCGTGCGGATTCGTTGAAAACGGGCCACCGACATTTGAATAAAGTTTTCTGTACGGGTGGTTCCGTTGGCTACCCCCATCGCGGTTGTAGGCGCCGCTTGCATGATGTACTTTGGTCCGCCGGCGAAAAGGGAGTCGATGGCGGCCCCGTTTTCATCTAAGAAAGAGATTTGTACGGAGGTCGAAATCGGTGTTTTGTTTTCCGTAACCAATTTGAATTCAACCGATTCGATCTTATTGGTGTCCAAATTGGCATAGTCGCCGAATTTCAAATCCAGCAATTGATCGGCCCTGAAATTCTCTGCGGAGCCTTCCAGCAGCAATTCTACGCCCACGCTTAATTTGATATTGCTGCTATCCGTCAAAAAGCCGATGATGCTCGGGTCAAATTTAGCATTTGACACCCCGTCTACTTCATAAATAAGTTTGGTCGGTTCGGAGTTAAAAATTTCGGCAATATTGGAATTTGTTTGATCCATGTACAAATCCGTGTATTTCGTCTGCCCGATTTCGCCAAGGGCGTAAGACGGGTAATTAAAATCGACGCTGTCATGGTTGAAAATGGTACTTTCTAATTTGTGTTCGGTACCGTCTTTGCCGATAAAACTCAGGTAGCGCACGATGCCCCGCGTTGGGAATCCCCAGGAATTGGAAATCCGCATCGTGACTTTTGGGTTTTTCACTTTTACCCCGCCTTTCAGGTTTGTCTGGTTGATGTTAATATCAATCGTGTCGCGCGTGAGCGGGTAAGTGGAGTAACCCCAGTAGCCTTCGAGGTAAGAGAATTGCAGATTTTGAAACGACACAAACACAGGCGGGAAAAGCCCGTTGATGGGCGGAAATGTGATTCGCTGGCCTGCGTCATTGTAAGCGTAATATCGAAACTGTAGCAGATTGCTGTTGGAGCGCAGGATGTAGCCCTCTGTATTGTACAAGGGCAGCACCATAGCCGTACCGGGCGTAGGCGGTACGGAGAATGGCATCGAAAACACCACATTGTTTTTGGTCATCTGCGGGATTTCGAATACGCCGGAAATCGTATCGTTTGAACTATTGTTGATGACTAAGTTAACGGTACCCGATTTCAGATCGGCGCGCCGGATGGTCACACCGGTAGGCGCTTGGATCGGATTGGCAACCAAAGAGTCGCCAATTGGCACAAGGCCATTCTGAAAGAACGTAAAAATATCAGACGCCTTCTTTTCCGCCACATCGCCGGTGTAAAACAAGGTCATCGACTTGTCGGCATTGATGATAAGGGTGTCATTTGACAGGGAATCGTTCAGCACATTTCCCAGCAGATCTTGCAATTTTAGGCTTGTGTTGAACAGCGGAAACGCAAATTCCGCCTCATGATCTGCAAACTCTGCCTGATTAAAATCAGATTTTTTACATGCGTTAAATACTAGGAATAAGAGGATTATTGCGCCTGCACCAGGCAGTAGTTGCTTTTTAGACATCGGAAAGGGTGTGATTTGATAATGGACAGGTTTGGTTCTATTCGGTCTGCGAAAGTATAACATTCCTGATCTCTAACACAAATAAACGGAAAAACCCGCAAGAATAGTTGGGTATTCTTGCGGGTTTATTGGCATTTCTGCTCAAAATATACAATGCGCCGATTAGAATGTAAAGCCAACGGAGGCCTGAATGACAAAATTGTGATCCTTGTCCTGGCTAAACACTAAGTTCCCGTTGCCTTCATATTTTGAATGGGAAGCATCCGCTTTGTTGTTGGTCACATCTCCCAGGCCATACTGCATACGCACATGAATGTATAACGAAGAACTGATATAGTAGGACAAACCGCCTACAAGCCCGTAATCAAAAGCGTTGTATAAAGTTCCTTTATCTGTCGGATAATCATAATACGCGCCAATGGTTTTAGGGACTTCGATGTTACGGTTGTCTACTTTCACGATTTGAACCTCACTACCAATGCCCCCCAGTGGGTCATCTTTGCGGAAATTGTAGCTCAGGTTAAACTGAACCGGATCAATCTTATTGTTTAAGGCCGTTTTACCGTCAGAATAGGTTAAGGAACCTTCCCCAATGGTCTGGATCAAAACGCCTGCGTACATACCGCCCGAAATTTCAAAATGCCCAAACCGGCCGTAAGCCATTACCGGCACATCGAAGTAGGAATTGTTTACCTTCAGCAATAATTTTTCATTTCCGGTGGTAAAGGTGCTACCGTTTGTGTACCGAAACGTGCGGAAAGAAGGGCCTTCAAAGGTGTATTCCGAGCCTTTTTTGGAATACAGGAACTCGCCGCGTACACCGAAATGGTCTACAAATTTATAACCGAAGGTCATGCCGATGTGAAAACCAGTGATATTCTTGTGCGATTCAAGCGATTTGCCAGCGGCGTCGGTTTCAGAAGGGCCGTCAATATGGGCAAAATTCAGTCCTGTTTTAAATCCGTAACGCAACTGTGCCTGCGCCGAACAAGACATCAAGATCAGAAATGCCGCACATGTAAGTCTTAAATTCATGCTTTTGATATTTGATTCGTTAAATACGTTAATAACGAAGAACCTTTAAAAAACGCCGCTGTTGTTATGCCGCGCCGTTTTTCTTAGGATCAAGTTACAAAGAAAAACCCGGAAATCATCCAAATCCTTTGGGATGGGCAAAAGTACGCTTTTCCAAAACAACCGCCCTTAACGGAAAAGCCTTTACCTTTGCTACCCGCCACATTTAACCATTACCCTGCTCATTCATCTTACCAACTTCCACCACATGAAAGATTGGCCGCTTTGGGAAATCTTTATCCGCTCCAAACAGGGGCTTAGCCACAAACACGTGGGCAGCCTCCACGCCGCCGATGCTGCGATGGCGCTTGAAAATGCCCGCGATGTGTACACCCGCCGCAACGAAGGCATCAGTATCTGGGTCGTCGAATCCAAACATATCCACGCCTCTACGGAGGATGTAGACGCTTTTTTTGACCCGGCAAACGACAAAATTTATCGCCATCCGACGTTTTATGACCTGCCGGATGAAGTGAAGCACATGTAATCATGGAGGCACAACAACTACAATATATTCTTTCGCTCAGCGATAACGCCCTGATTCTTTCTCAGCGCCTCGGCGAATGGTGCGGGCACGGCCCCGTGTTGGAACAGGATATTGCCATGACCAACATTGCGCTCGACTTGCTCGGACAGGCGCGTATGTTGTACGAGCACGCGGGCGCGCTCGAAGGCAAGGGCCGCACAGACGACGATTTCGCTTATTTCCGCGACGCGCACCAGTTTTACAATGTTCAATTGGTGGAACAGCCCAATGATGACTGGGCTTACACCATTGCGCGGCAGTTTTTCTTTGATGCGTATCATTTTCCGCTTTGGCAGGCGCTTCGGCAAAGTAAAGACGCACGTTTGGCAGAAATTGCCGAAAAAGCGCTGAAAGAGGTCACTTACCACCTGCGTTTTTCCTCCGAATGGATGATCCGCTTAGGCGACGGCACGGAACTAAGTCGCCAAAAAATACAAACCGCCGTGGATGACCTTTGGATGTTTACCGGCGAATTGACCACGCCCAATGCGATTGATCTTTGGGCCACGGAAGCCGGCATCGGCCCTGACTTAGCCCAAATTAAGCATTTATGGATGCAAAAAATAGACGCCGTGTTGGAAGAAGCCACCCTTGTAAAACCTACGGGCCAGTGGATGCAAACCGGCGGTAAAGACGGCAAACACACGGAACATTTGGGCTTTATGCTGGCAGAAATGCAGCATTTGCAACGCACGTACCCGGGTTTGACCTGGTAAAAACCTTAAATTACCGCTGTTTCCAAAATGGTAAGCGATTGTTTCGCTGTATCTAAAGCAGCTTTTATGCCATAAGGGAACGTTGCCTGATGCGCCACATGCCCGAACGGAATGCCGTACATAACCGGCATTCCAAGGTTCCCGAGGCGATCACGCAGGGTTTCGGAGAGGCTCATGGATGGGCCATCTTTAGGTTTGCAATCGTAAAACACGCCCAAAGCAATGCCTGCGGCTTTTGCCAAATCGGTGGCTTGCAGCATTTGCGTCAGCATACGATCTATGCGGTAAGGCTGCTCGCCGACGTCTTCCATAAACACTAATTTTCCCGCGTATTCCGGGCTGTATGGCGTACCGGCTAAGGCCGAAAGCAGCGACAAATTGCCGCCCATGAGCGGCCCTTGCGCTGCGCCGGGTGTAATAACATAAGGCAAAAACGCATCGCCCGGCAAGGTTTCGTCCTGTTTAGGGGCCGAAATAATGTAGGGCGCAACCGGCTCCATTAGCACAGATTTAAAATGTTGCAACGTATTTTCCGGATAATCGGAAGCCATGACCGGCCCGTGAAACGTAACTAAGCCGGTTTTGATGTGTATGGCCAAATGCAAAGCCGTAATGTCGCTGTAACCGATCAGCGGTTTTGGATGTTTGCGAATCAGTTCATAATCAATATCTTGCAACAAGCGGCTGCAACCATAGCCCCCGCGCACGCACCAGACGGCGTCTACTTCCGGATCGGCAAAAGCGCGGTGAATGTCGGAAATACGTTGGGCATCCGTTCCGGCCAAATACCCGTTCTGTGCGTGCAGGAATTCGCCGGGTTTCACCTTGAACCCGAACGCCGTCAGGTTGGCAAACGCCTTTTCAAATTTTTCATCTGCGGGCGGACTGGCAGGCGCGATGAGTCCGATGGTCGCACCGGGCTTTAGTCTGGCAGGTTTAATCAGCCTGTTTTTTTTTAAATCGGGAGCAAGCGTATTGGCCATGATATTGGGTAAAGATTTTCCGGAAACAAGGCTCAACAAGCCCCCTTTGATTAAAAAATCACGTCGCCGCATAGGACCAAGATTAAAGTTTAATGATAATCTTTTTAGCGAACAAATAGCGGCACACGGCCCAACAGAGCAGCATGTAAAACAGGGCAAACAAAAATGAGCCGAATTCAGTGGCGTCAATGGGCCGGAAAAGGGTTTGGTAAATCCATTGCTGGGCATTGATCGTTTCCCCCGTGCCTGTTTTCCATTCAATCGAATATAAAATGGAGATTAATCCTTCCGATAACACATAAGCAAACAGGGGATTGGTACCGATGGAGGTAAAAAAGCCCGCGCCATTTTGCCATTTCCGAACATCAATTAAATATACGGCAGCGGCTAAAAGAATGGTAGAAATACCACCAGCGTACAATACATAAGAGCTGGTCCATAGTTTTTTATTGATCGGAAAGAACAAATCCCAAAACAGGCCGGTAAATCCGAGGACCAATCCATATACCAGCAAATCGCGCACCACGGCATCTTTCTGATTGGCGCGTGATGAAAGCACATTGCCGGCAAGCCAGCCTAATACTACGGTGACAATGGCGGGCAGCGTACTGAGCACGCCTTCCGGGTCAAAAGCGATCCGAATGCCTGGCCGCACCTGTTCGTGGTACAAATGGTCGAGGCCGAACAGCCAACTGTCGAGGCGCAACACCGCGCTGCCTTCCGCGCTGTACGGATCAATACCATGTATGCCGAACCAGTTCAGCAAGCCCCAATAAAGCAACAGAATACCTGCGGAAACCCCAAGCAGCATCTTGCGGTCAAAGTTAAGCACCAGCACCGAAGCCAGTCCGTACCCCAAAGCCAGGCGCTGCGGCACGCCCATGATCCGCCAGTGGTCCCAGTTGCGCCAAAGGAACGGGAAGTTATTGAGTATCAAGCCGATCAGAAAGAGCAAGGCCGTTCTTCTCAACACTTTCAGGCCCACTTCGGTCGACCATTTGCGCTCGTATTTAGCAAAGGCAAACCACATGGAAACGCCGATGATAAACATAAAAGACGGGAACACGAGGTCGGTTGGGGTGCATCCGTTCCAGATCGCGTGGCGCAGGGGCGGATAAACATAAGCGCCGGTACCGGCTGTATTAACGATGATCATAAATACGATCGTAAGACCGCGGTAAAAATCAATTGCGAGGTAACGGTTCATATAATTATCTTTTTTTATACCGAAGTAAAAACCACATTCGGTTCGTCCCGGAACAGACATTGAGTAACGCGGCCAAAATTAGTTTTTTTGAACATTATTCTAACACTTTCGATGCCAAACCGTTTTTATAATAATCAATGACGTAAAGTAGCCCTACCTTTGAGGTGTTTTTCGAACGATCTAATTACGATACATATATGCTTTTTGCCATAGGTACAAGAGTCCGGTTCCGATATACGGGCGAAAAGGGCGTCATCACCGCGAAATTAGATGATGACATGCTGCAAGTACGGCTCGACAGCGATTCGAGCCTTGAAATTCCTGCGTTTGAGGAAGATTTAGTGCGGGACGAAGGCGCCGAGCCGCCATTGCCGGGCGCTAAATTTGTGCAAGGCAAACAGCCCAAACAGCCGGAAGCGCCGCCGCGCCGGGAAATAAAAGGTCAATACCATATCCTGAAGCCCAAGGGGATACAACTTATTTTTGAACCCATGCCCGGCCGCGACGGCACAGTGACGCGCTACAAAGCCTGGCTGCTGAACGATACCCAATCGGAGTTTTTGATTGAATTTGACCTGTTCACAGCGATTCGTGATGTGATTGTCACCGACGCCAAATTGGCCGCTTCCACCGCGCTTGAATTAGGCGATTTGTTGTACGACGACCTGAATGAATCGCCGGAAGTATGGATCGGCGTGCGCCGTATCACCACGGAAGGCGCCGATGAGACCCTTGAAAAAAGTATGAAAATCAGGGCCAAACAGTTTTTCAACAACCTGCAAACCGTGCCGATTCTCAACCAGTTGGCGCACCACTTTTTGTTGATTGATTCGTTTGAGCCGCCTGCCAAAGAAGGCTCGGAAGGCAATGATTTAAAAAACTACACCAAGGAACGGGCGCGCAAACCACGGAATACAGATACGTCCAATTCCGTTCCGTACAAGGCGTTTAACGTAGAAGAATTTGCCACTTTTGAGCCGGAGATTGACCTTCATATTGAGCAACTCACCAACGGTTATGCCCGGCTTGACAAGGGAGAAATCCTCCGGATACAGATGGTGCATTTCAACCGTTTTTTGGAAAAAGCGATTCGTTTGGGCGTGACCAAGGTGTTTGTGATTCACGGCGTGGGCGAGGGAAAATTGCGCGACTCCGTGGCCGAGTTATTACGCAGGCATCCGAATGTGGTGAAGTTTAAGAATGAGTATCATCATAAGTACGGGTATGGAGCGACGGAGGTGGTGTTGGATTAGGGGATAAAAAAGGCTGTCTCAAAAGCGGAAAGACAACTCAAGTGCTTTGATTATAGTCAACGCAAAGTGGTTATGCTTTTGTGTGTTTTTCAGTCAATACGATACGTCATTATGTGCTTTCTCTTTACCGAAAATCCAATGTGAATAATAAAAAGGAATTGCTTAAAAAAGCGCGATCACTCGAAGGTTAAAATTACAGTTACTGCATGAAAACGCAGTAATACCCACTTAAACAGCCAAATCCTGCTCAACCGCAAGAGCATTTATCGCTTCCAAAACGCCATCCCAAAGCGCAATTCGAGCATTCAGGGCCGCAATAACCGCTTCTGTGGCTTCCTGCCATTTTACCGCATCATCTGCGCACAATTCTTCGGTCATCGCATAAGCCAGGGGCGCATGGTGTTCGCCGTCTACTTCAATATGCCGTTCGATATAGTATTGAAAAACATCTACTTTATCCGGAAACTGCTTTTTCAGTTCCTGAATAAAACTCAAAAACATATCCGGAATCAGGTCTTCGCGTCCGAATGTAAATACCGCAGCCTGTACATGCGGTTTGCCGCTTTGAATCACGTTGAAAGTGGTGTCCACAAAAGCGGCCACAGATTTCGGCGCGTCGGATTGCTGGAGCGCGGTACTTACCGATACGCCGGTTTTGATTTGTCCGATGAATTTTTTGATCCATTCTGTATTGCTGCCAGCCTGTTCCATGGCTTGCAGGTACAATTCAAAATGGCTGACGCGTACCCCGTTTGCGTCTACATCACTTTCCTCGCCGGTAACAATTTCATTAATCAAATAACGCGTGGAGGCGCTGCCGACCGGCACCCAGGGCAATTCGACACAGGTCAGGTTGCGTTGCAGCGTTTTGAGCAAAGACATAAAATCCCAAACGGCAAATACATGGTGTTGCATAAATACCTGCAATTCCTGTAAATCGCCAATTTGGCTGTACAAGGGATGGGATACAATGCGCGCGCGAAAAGGCTCAATGGTGTTGCGTAACGTGTTGATTTGCTGATTCATATTGTGTTTTTAAACAAAAAAAGCACTTCAGTTGTCCGAAGTACTTTTGTAATTTTTGTATCAATATAGATACTTCGTTGTTTTAGCTTTTTGCCGCTCATACAAACTGAAACAAACAGATTTTGTTCATTGCAGCATCCTTTGGGCGTTACAATTTGCTGATTTTAGCAGTAGCGGCTAAACAAATTTGAGGAGTTCTAATACCAGTGTATGAACGGTTGTTGAAGACTCTGCGGAAGATGGAGCGATCCCGGCTGCGTGAAAATCCAGAATTTTTTCTGCCCTTTTAATTGCCATTTCAAGACGGCTTTCACCGTGTTTCTCATCAGTTTCCATTAAAATTTCGAAAAAAGCAGTTGAAATCCTCTTGTTCCCTTTGGCCTCATAAACAATCTTCCAGGGAGCAAGATAACGGTTGATTTTCTCCGCATACTGGTTTCTGTGCATCGCCCCGCCTTGGTGGCTTTCAAAATGGAGTATTAGCCAATATTCAAATGC
>JBAXTB010000021.1:0-29191 GCA_037130425.1 Bacteroidota bacterium | reverse complement strand
CCCTGATTAGCGAAACTGCTCCCAAACCAGTCAAATGCCGCTATTTAAAAGTGCGGGTGGAAAGCCAGTTGAAAAACCCGAAATGGCACCCTGGCGCAGGACAAAAATGCTGGGTTTTTGTGGATGAATTGCTGGTAGAATAAACGAGCAAGTCTTGTTAATGAAAACTGTTTTAACCTCGGTTTTCAAGATAAATCCGGCGTTTGCCCTAAATTTACCCCGTTTTTACGTTTATGTTTTGGGATCGCTTTTACACGATCCCTTTAGCAATTTCCAAGAATGTCTAAAAAAGAAGATTTTAGCAATGAAATGCAGGCCGGATACGAGTTCTCCGGCCCCTCCATCGTGTTAGGCGGCGCCATGCTCGACGGGGAAGCCGTTTCAGGCGTACAAATTAAGGTACCGTTGAGTACCATGAACCGCCATGGCCTCATTGCGGGCGCTACCGGTACCGGCAAAACCAAAAGTCTGCAAGCCATTGCCGAACAATTGGCTGCAAACGGCGTGCCTTCGATGCTAATGGATATAAAAGGCGACCTTTCCGGGATCGCGATGCCGGGTTCGGATAATCCGAAAATTACGGAACGGGCCGGAAAAATTGGCATTACCTGGCACCCAACCGGCAATTCTGTGGAGTTTTTGACGCTTTCGGGTGAAAAAGGCGCTCGTTTGCGCGCCACGGTATGCGAATTTGGCCCGGTGTTGTTTAGCCGTATTTTGGGCCTCAATGATACGCAGGGTGGGGTAGTAGCGGTTGTTTTCAAATACTGTGAAGACAACGGTTTGGCCCTTTTAGACCTGAAGGATTTTAAAAAAGTACTGCAATACCTCGGCAACGAAGGCAAAGAAGCGATGGAAGCCGAATACGGACAGTTTAGCGCAGCCACTGCCGCCACGATCTTGCGCAAAGTCGTGGAACTGGAACAACAAGGCGCCGAAGCATTTTTCGGCGAACTTTCGTTTGAAGTGCATGACCTGTGCCGGATCGATGAAAATGGTCGCGGAATGATTAGCATTGTGCGCCTGACCGATATTCAGGATCGACCTAAGTTGTTCAGTACCTTCATGTTACAAATGCTGGCCGAAATTTACGCTTCCTTTCCGGAAGAGGGTGATGTGGAACAACCCAAGTTGTGTATCTTCATCGACGAGGCGCATTTGGTTTTCCAGGAAGCCACGGATGCGTTGATGCGACAGATGGAATCCATTATCAAATTGATCCGTTCCAAAGGCGTCGGCGTGTATTTTATTACGCAAAACCCGACGGATATTCCAGACAGCGTATTGGCGCAATTGGGTTTAAAAGTTCAACATGCTTTGCGCGCATTTACGGCCAAAGACCGCAAAGCCATCAAACTTGCTGCCGAAAACTACCCGATCACAAAATGGTATGAAACGGAAGACCTGCTCACCAACCTCGGCATTGGGGAAGCCTTCGTGAGTGTGTTGAATGAAAAAGGGATTCCTTCCCCGCTCGCCCACACGCTCATGCGCGCGCCTGAAAGCCGGATGGATATTCTGACGCCCACGGAAATTGATCAAATTATCAATCAATCGGAAATTGTCCGCAAATACAACCAGGAAATCGACCGCGAAAGCGCGTACGAAATCCTGAATGGAAAAATTCAGGAAGCCGTTGAAAACCAAACGGCTCAGGAGGCGAAAGAACCAAAGGGCAAGCAGGAAAAAAGCGTACTTCAAGAGGTGATCGACAGTCCGATAACGCGTCAGGTAGGTCGCACCGTAGCGCGCGAACTGACCCGCGGGCTGCTCGGCGTACTTGGCCTGGGCGGCGGTAGCCGAAGCAAAAAAGGCTGGTTCTAAATCAGGTATAACATTCAATAACAATCGATTATGCGATTCATTTTATTACTGTTACTGCTTGTCGCTATAGGCGGTAATGCAGCTGCTCAAACAGCGCCCGAAAAATGGCGCGCCGATCTCGAAATCATTCGGAAAGAAATCCCGACCCGGCACCCCGATTTATTCAAATACACCTCAAAAAAGAAGTTTGAACAGGCTTTAAAAGACATCGCCGATAACCTCGGAGGTAAAGCTGATATGCAAATTGCCCTTGAAATTCAATCTGCATTGTCGCTGGCTGTCGACCAGAACACGCACTTGGAACTGACGCCCATGCTGATGAGCGAAAATCCCATTCCTTATGGCTTGGGTTATTACGCCGACGGCCTGTATGTGAGCGGAACGGTGAAGCGTTTCGAAAAAGCGGTCGGAAAGAAAGTGCTGAAAATCAATGGGATAGATACCAAAGAAGCGCTTGAGAAAATCAGCCGATATATTGCAACGGAAAATAAATTCTGCGTGTACAAAGAAGGTTTGAATTACCTGCGTTTCCCGGTGGCCTTTCGTCAGGCCGGTATCAGCACTACCGACACGCTCAATTTGACCTTGGAAAATAAAACAACCGGCAAACCCGAAACCGTTAAACTGTTTCCCATCGACATCAACAACCGTAAAGAAATGGTGCCGACCCAAATACAGCAGGAAAAACGCGACATCCGCTGGCAACCCGCCAAGGGATTTTTTACCGAACAATGGTTGGCTTCAGATAGCGTGTATTATCTGCAAATAAACCGTTGTGCAAGCAGTGAAATGGCCTTGACCGCCGGTGATTCTGCTTCTGCCCAGCAATTGCCGCCGTTTAAACCCTTTGAAGATGCGGTTATTGCCTTCCTTCAAAGCAACCCGAATGCAAAAGTTTTGATTGATTTACGTTTCAACCCAGGTGGCGGCGGCGGCGACGGTGTGCGACTGGCGCAACGCATCAGCGAAATTCCTACCGCAAATCGGTCTGGTAAATTATTTGTAGCCGTTAATTTGTACACCAGTGCCGCAGCCATTCAAGTTGCCGCAGCATTTAGAACTAAAACCAAAGCGGCACTCATCGGCGAAACGCCAGCCGGCCGACCCAACCAATTTGGCGATAATCGAGCCTTTACCTTGCCAAACAGCCGTATTCAAATCTGGTATCCTACCACCTTCAAACAAACGGTAAAAGGCAATCCGGACACGCTCGAACTCGATACGCCGATTCCCTTGAATTTTGAAGATTTCCGCAAGGGCAAAGATCCGGTATTGGATTATGTGCGGAAGTTGAAGTAACTAAAAAACATGAGTCACCCTGAAAAAATCGGGATGACTCATGTTTTCAACCATTTTAACCTACTTCTCCGGCAGGTAAACATTAAACTCTACCCGGCGATTTTGCGCTTTATTGGCCGCCGTTTTGTTGTCGACAAGCGGCTTTTTACTGCCAAATCCGGCAGTTTGAATACGCGTAGTTGCTACGCCTTTTCCGGTTAAGAAATCCGCACAGGCTTTGGCACGTTGCTCCGACAGCAACTGGTTTTTATCTTCTTTACCTACATTATCGGTATGACCCTCGATTTTGAGCAGGTAGTCGGGGTATTTTACCATAATATCCGCAATATCAGTCAATATTTTGCTGGATTCTGCTTTTAATACTGCTTTGCCGGTTTCAAACTTCACCGCTTTGACCGCTAATTTCAGTTTTTCAATATCTTTTTTCTCCACCACCGTACAACCTTTATTCTCCTTCACGCCAGGTCGCGTAGGACACAAATCTAAAGCGTCTTCTACGCCATCATTATCCGAGTCAGGGCAACCTTTAAATTCTACTTTACCCGGCGTTGTCAGGCACGCGTCCAACTTGTCTTCCACGCCATCGCCGTCGGTATCTTTGACGGGGCATCCGCGATAGTATTCCAGCGGCCCTTTTTCTTTCGGACAGGCGTCAAGGCGGTCTTCAATGCCATCGCCGTCCGTATCAGGACAACCCTTGAATTCAGGCAAACCCGCATCTGTTGGACATTCATCCAATTTATCTTCAATACCATCGGCGTCGGTATCCGGGCATCCTTTAAATTCAGGCAAACCGGCTACTTTTGGGCACAAATCATCCACATCCTGAATACCGTCATTGTCAGCATCCTTGATCGGACAACCGGCTAAAGCCAGAATCCCGGCCAAACGAGGGCACTCGTCTTCTTTATCAGAAATACCGTCATTATCGGCATCCGGGCAACCCTTGGTTCTGCCTAAACCTGCAACATCCGGGCATTTGTCAAGGTCATCCGGCGTGCCATCGCCATCTTTATCGCGTACACCAAAGCGGTAACTCAGGTTCAAAGCAAGCACCCAATACCAATCATAGTTTTTCGGACTACCAGCCACGCTAATGCCGTCGATATAATCATCAAAACTGGTACGAGCGCCTATTTCAGCACCAAGCAACCATTTGCGATTAAGGTCGACATTCAGACCGCCGCCAAAAATAATACCGCCTTTAGTCCTTAACCCGCCGCCAATCCGTTTGTCTTCCTCAATTTTACTTACAGCGGCTGTATTTTCAGCAAATACATAATTGAAAACTGGTTTGGCGTTGCTCATAATAGCGCTGCCGCCTACAAATATATAAGGCAACAGTGCCCGTCGAAATTTGTTAATCAACGCATACTGACGGTAGTTATCAAGATCGTAAGTCAGCGTATCTACATGCCGGTAGCGCCTTTTCCCAAAAATATCCCATTCTGCCTGAACCGAAAGTTCATGCACACTCGAGGTAAAAGCGTAATTCCGATCAGGGTAGGCGCGATCTTTGCCAGAGAGTTTTCCGGTTTGCAAGTTAGCCCGCAACGCAAAATTTGGAATAAGATGTTTTCGAATGAAAACGCCAGCTACTGGAACAGAAATATCTTGAGCAAAACTTAAATCATTTTTGGACAGATCGCCAAGATAATAAAGCCCCCCAAATAAAAAACCAAGTTCAGTGACCCGCTCCAAATGCCGAACCGAATCGGCAAAGTTGAGGGTTTCTGTTTTTGGAGGAGGCGCCGCAGCCTTTTGTGCGTACAAATAAGGTGCTATACATATCAATAGCAAGGTAAAAGGCAGGATGTTCGTTTTTCTCATTGCAGTTTGAATAAAACTGAGCGTATTAAAAATAAATGATTAAAGATCAAGAGCGCAAAAGTAAACGAGTAAAGGTGAGAAAAAGACATTATCCAAACATGGATACGCATTTTTGTCACAAAAACGCCATATAGACAAAGTTATACAAGTGTAAACAAGCAAGCAGCAAAATTTTAACTCTTGAACTATTTGTCCGAAAAGTCCGATATTTGCCTCCCTATGCAAATACAGACGATTCATACTGGTTATTTTAAACTCGACGGTGGCGCTATGTTCGGTGTGGTTCCCCGCAAAATGTGGGCCAACATGAACCCGCCGGATACACAAAATATGTGTACTTGGGCAATGCGCGCGTTGCTTGTGCGTACAGGTGATCGTAATATCCTGATAGACACTGGTTTAGGCAATAAACAGGACGAAAAATTTCGTTCGCATTTTGAACCGCACGGTTCTGAAAATTTGTTCTCTTCCATTGAGGCAGCCGGTCTGAACCGGGAGGATATTACGGATGTCTTTTTAACGCACCTGCATTTCGATCATTGCGGTGGCGCCTTGTGGCGAAATGAGTCGGGGGTAGTAGAACCCAGCTTTCCAAATGCGGTTTATTGGTCGAACAAACGTCATTTCGATTGGGCCATGCAACCCAACGCCCGCGAAAAGGCTTCTTTTTTACAGGAAAACTTTCTTCCACTTTTCGAACAAGGCAGGATGCAGTTTCTGCCAGTTCGGCAAAATGTACGCTTTGACAAAGACTTCCATGTGCGATTTACTTACGGGCACACCGAAGCGATGATGTTGCCTTACCTGCGTACCAAAGCGGGAACATATATTTATTGTGCTGATACAATGGCCTCTCAATGGCATATCGGGATGCCATACATCATGGCTTACGACATCCGGCCCTTGGTCACACTGCAAGAGAAAGCGCGTTTGTTAGAAGAGGCCGTTGCGCAAAAACAAATCCTGATTTTTGAGCATGACCCGGTATCTGAATGCGCAACCTTAAAAAAAGACGGCGCGGGGCGCATTGTGCTTGATCGCGTTGGAAAATTGGACACGTTTTAATACTTTTCCTTCCCGATTCGCGTAACCCGATGCCACAATGCCCGCAGCACAATTCTTCCGTGTGCAAATAATGTTGCAGGCAATCCAAAATGTTCTTGCATAATACTAAAGCGGTCTTTGAGCGATTGTTGGTGCCGTTTTTTAGAAACGCCGCCCATAAGATAGTCGCTGATAATCAAGCCCGTATGCACATTTGACCTGCTTTTTTTCAATATTTTAATACACCAGTCATAGTCAGCGCAAAGATTGTTTTCCATGTATTCCGGCGCAAGGGTACGGCGTGCAATAAAAGATTGATGCACAACCAACATGCCTCCTAAATAATCCCGCCAGTTTAAATGTTCCGGTACTTTGCGCGTGCTAAGTGCGCTCATCAAACCGGCCGGTGTTCGATCCTCGCGCACCAATTGGGTTTCGCCATACAACACATCCGTATCAACCTGCACACTCGCAGCCATTTTTTCAACGGTATCCGGCGCATGAGCGTGGTCGCCGCCATTGAGAAACCAGACAAAATCACCCGTTGCCATGCGAAGTCCTTTGTTCATGGCATCATAAAGCCCTTTGTCTTTTTCTGAAATCCATCGAATATTCGGCATTTTACCTGCATAACTGCTTATGATCTCTACCGTTCTGTCCTTAGAGCCGCCGTCAATCAGGATATATTCAATGTGCGGATAAGTTTGATTGCGCACACTTTCGATGGTGCCCGGAAGCAGGGTTTCGCCGTTGTACACGACTGTAATAATACTGAATATGGGTTGCATAGTGGCAAAGTTCGAAAATGCCGGTATTTTTCTGCCAAAAACAGGAATGTTATTTGTTGCAGGCTTTTTATTGAGTTTGTTTGGCTCGCTTCCGCCGGGTTTGATTAGCTTATCCGTAGCCCAAACGGCCATCGCACGCACCATGCGCGCTGCGATCATACTTGCTTTTGGCGCGGCTTTTGCCGAATTTTTTCAGGCTTGGGTCGCGGTTGTCTTGAGTGATTGGTTCTTACAGCATCCGCAGGTAGAACGATATTTCCAATGGGGGGCAATTCCGGTCTTTTGGGGACTTGCCTTGTACTTGTTTTTTATAGCCCGACCACCCAAAACGGCTGATTCCGTCGTTGCCTACAATGTATTTTCACAATTTTCCAAGGGAATCCTAATCAGCATGTTCAACTTGCTTGCGATCCCGTATTGGTTCGTTTATTGCGGTTGGTTGCATGTTGAAGGCTGGTGGCCCGATAATGACTTTTTTTCAACCGTCCTGTTTTCCGTTGGCGTCAGTACCGGTACGATGTGCGTATTGGCTTTATATGCTGTGTTGGGTCGAGAAATTGTTCGGCGCTCCGACAGGATGGCATTTTATGCAAATAGAATCGTGGCCTGTATCTTTTTTTTATTGGGCCTTCAAGTGCTGTATGGCCTTTTTTTATCGTAGCCCCAAAAAAACACGCGGCGTCCGGGATTTCCAAACGCCGCGTGGGAGATGTATTTCTATTAGGATTTGCCCTAAAAAGGCTGTCCTTATTGTTTGAAATGCGAGTCTGGGTTTTTACCGCCAGCCTTTACAACTTCCAAGCGTTTTTTAAACGTCAAAGAAAGGTCATCCTCTTTGCGTGCGTAAATTTCCGTCAACGCGATCAACGTATTCGTGTCATTCGGGTTCAGGCTTTCCGCTTTTTGGAAATAAGGCAGCGCCTGATCAAACAAACCCATGATTTCATTTTTAAAGGCTTCCGATTTTTTCAAACCTGCAGAAGAAAAATCGTCGGGCAAAGCATTCATTTCCTGGGTGCGAAGCGCGGCTTTGTTGTAGTATAAAGCGCCCAAAGAATAAACGGCGTCAACCGATTTAGGATCTTTCGCCAATGCCTGGTTGTAATATGAACTTGCTTCGTCGAAGTATTCCTTAGCGCCTTTGTCGTTTTTATCTTTCAATGCGCCTTGATAGAGGTTATCGAACACATTTCCAAGTGTAACATACAAGCCGACGTTGTTCGGTTCTTGTTTAATCGCTTGTTTCAAACGATCCGTCAGTTCACTAAGTTTACCTGCTTTAAGGTAAACATTGATTTCTGTGAACAATAAAGACGGATCATTTGGGAATTTTTTCCGGCCTTCATCCAGGATTTTTGCTGCGCCCGCTTCATCGCCCATTGCAATTTTAGCGTCGTAGATGCTTTGATATACATCCGTATTTTCTGTACCTTTCGTGTACAGTTTTTCATAATATACCAGTGCTTCTTTATTCAATTTTGCCAAAGAAGCCGACTTTCCGGTAAAATAGGTGATGTCATCCAATTGTTTGGCATCATCCAAAATGCTTTTCTGGCTGTTTTCTTTCAATACATCATGCGCTTGTAAAGCGGCCCGGAAGGAGGCAAAACTCTTGTCGTAAGCGCCTGCTGAATACTTGTCCACGCCGATATTAATCAGGTGGGCTTGCATCGCACTGATCCCTTTAACAGCGTCGCTTTTGTCGTATTTTTTAACGGCAATATCGTATGCTTTTTTATAGGCGTCATAAGCAATCAACGCGTCATTGTCGCCGGTGAGCGGCGCTTTCTGGTCGATCAGGCGGCGCGCCATATCATTTTCGATAAAGGTGCTATACACATCGCCTTTGGTGAGCCATGCGGAGGGCAAGGCTTGTGCTTCTGTTGTCTGGAGCGCCTGATCGATTTTTTGTTTGGCTTCGGTCAGTTTCGCGTTGTTATTTGCGCGGTCCATATTGTAGGTAGCCAATGCTTTGCCGGCGCTTTTTGCATTTTTAGCGCCATCCTCTTGCGCGACGCCAACGCCGGCTAAGAGTAAAAAGCCTGCGAGGGCCAGGATCGTCTTTTTCATCGTTTACGGTGTATTTTCAGTTTAAAAATTTTAATAAAGACGCAACAAGTGCAAAAATGGTTCTTAATATCGAGTTAAATCTTTGGGCGGCCTTTTATAGCAAAAGACCGCCCATTAATTTTATTCTGCTGTTTCTTCTGCAGCGGCCGTGTCCTCGTGTTCCGGTGCGGATGCTACCACCGTTACATCGGCAATATGGTCGCTTTCTTCGAGCCTGATAATTTTTACGCCCTGTGTGGCCCGGCCCATTACCCGAAGTTCTGAAGCCGCAGTGCGGATGGTGATGCCGCTGGTCGTTGTAATCATCAAATCATCCTCATCGGTTACAGACTTGATTGCCACCAAGTGACCTGTTTTAGCCGTAGTTTGAATGGTTTTTACCCCTTTGCCGCCACGTCCTTGTGTACGATAATCTTCCAGTGCTGAACGTTTGCCCATGCCTTTTTCGGAAATGACCAGAATGCTGACGGTTTCATCCGTCGGATCAACGCTAATCATACCTACTACGGTATTATCAGCATCTTCTTCTTCCGGTACGCGAATTCCACGCACCCCGGCAGCAGTACGACCCATTGGGCGCACATCTTCTTCGTTGAATCGGATGGCCAAGCCACTGCGAACCGCCAGGATAATTTCGTTTTTACCGGTGGTCAATTTGGCCTCAATCAGCGCATCGCCTTCATTAATACCGATGGCGTTGATACCGCCTTGACGCGGACGGGAATATTCTTCCAGCAAAGTCTTTTTAATTTGTCCGCGCTTGGTACAGAATATGATATAGTGATTGTTGATAAATTCCTCGTCCTGTAAGTTTTTCACGATAATGAAGGCCCGCACGCGGTCTTCTTTCGGAATATTCAACAGGTTTTGAATCACGCGTCCGGCGGTTGCTTTAGCGCCTTCCGGAATTTCGTACACTTTAAGCCAGAAACAACGTCCGCTTTCGGTAAACAGCAGCAGCGTTTGGTGGGTAGTTGCGGTAAACATGTGCTCCACAAAATCCTCCCCGCGCGTGCGTACCCCTTGTGCGCCGCGCCCGCCGCGTCCTTGCGCGCGATACTCGGTAATCGGCGTGCGTTTGATGTAACCGGAATGGCTGATTGTAATCACAACTTCCTCATCTTCAATCAGATCTTCAATGCTGATATCGGCTTCGTCGATTTCAATGGTAGTACGCCGCTCATCGCCGTAGCGTTCGTTGATGTCGACAAGTTCTTGTTTGATGATGGCGCGTTGTAGCATTTCATCGGCCAAAATGGCGCGGTATTCGGCAATTTTACGCTGCAATTCGTCATACTCGGCGCGTACTTTGTCGCGTTCGAGGCCGGTAAGTTGCTGCAAACGCATTGCGAGGATCGCTTTCGCCTGCAACTCAGATAATCCGAAACGAGTCATCAGGCCTTCTCTTGCTTCATCGGCATCTTTAGACGCGCGAATCAATTTGATCACTTCGTCAAGGTGATCGAGCGCAATCAACAAGCCTTCCAGGATGTGGGCGCGCTCTTCCGCCTTGCGCAGTTCAAATTTGGTACGCCGAACGATTACCTCAATGCGGAATTTGATAAACTCCGTAACTAAGTCGAGCAGGTTCAGCACCCGCGGGCGACCGTTTACCAAGGCGATATTATTAATGCCATAACTCGTTTGAAGCGGCGTCAGTTTGAACAATTGGCTCAAAATAACATTCGCAGCGGCATCGCGTTTTATCTCAATGACAATGCGCACGCCTTCCCGGTTCGATTCGTCGCGGATGTCTGAAATACCGATTACGCGTTTTTCATGCACCAACGCGGCAATTTTTTCAATCAGAACTGCCTTGTTAACCTGGTACGGTATTTCATGCACCAGAATGGTTTCCCGTCCTTTATCGTCGGTTTCAATTTCGGTTTTTGCCCGAACAACCACACGGCCGCGGCCGGTACGAAATCCTTCTCGTACCCCCGACATACCGTAAATAATACCGCCTGTAGGAAAATCAGGGGCTTTCACATACTCCATTAAATCTTCTACCGTAAGTTCCGGATTGTCGATTGTTGCAATAACGGCTGCACAAACTTCCGAGAGATTATGCGGCATCATATTGGTGGCCATACCCACCGCAATGCCCGATGCGCCGTTCACCAGCAGGTTGGGGAATTTGGCGGGTAAAACGGATGGCTCTTCCAAGGAATCGTCAAAATTCAATTGAAAATCAACCGTTTCCTTGTCAATATCATTCAACATTTCATCCGCAATCCGGCGCAGGCGCGCTTCGGTATAACGCATAGCCGCCGGGCTGTCACCGTCCATAGAACCAAAGTTACCCTGGCCATCTACCAACGGGTAGCGCAGGCTCCATTCCTGGGCAAGTCGTACCATCGTATCATACACGGAACTGTCGCCGTGCGGGTGGTATTTACCCAATACTTCCCCTACGATACGGGCCGATTTTTTGTAGGTTTTGTTATAGCCAAGCCCTAAGTCGAGCATACCGTACAATACCCTGCGGTGAACGGGTTTCAAACCGTCGCGCACATCCGGGAGCGCGCGCGAGACGATTACGGACATCGAATAGTCGATGTACGCTGTTTTTAATTCGTCCTCAATGTTAATAGGAATAATCCGCGATTCTTGCATACACAATTTCTGATTAGACGGTAAACGATCGGCGGCAGTCGGGCCTGTTTTATTCTTTTTAGGAAACGAAATAATATACTCAAAGCAAGGTTTCGTTTACCGTCTACCGACTGTCGCTTAATGCGCGCGAAGGTAAGCAAAATCCCGAAAACATGCGCTATTTCCGATGTATTGTGGAAAACTTTAAACGAGAAAAGCCCTCTTGCGGAGGGCTTTTCGATGGGGGAAGTGCAGCGTATTTCGGCAAAGGGGGAAGAGGCGTCAGCTTAGTTTTGCCAGATCACGGATCAGGATACTGTTGCGGTTGAAATAAATCAAATTCGATTTGCGTAAGTCGTTAAATACCGATGTAACTGTTTGGCGGCTTGTTCCGGTAATATTGGCAATATCTTGTTGGGTAAGTTGATGTTTTACAAGGGTTTCAAAGCCTACCTGGCGGCCTTCTTTACCGGCCGTTTCAACTAAAAATTCAATGATTCGTTCGCGGGCGTCTTTGAGCACGAGTTTTGCCAGCCGTTCTTCCACCCGTTGCAAGCGCAACATAATATGCTGAAGACAGGCAAATAATAGGCGCTGATTAGTCGCCATTAGTTGTTGAAAATCCTCTACCTTTATGGCCAAATAATGCGCTTCATCGTGTAACGCTTGTGCATAATCACTTCGCTTCGTTTCGCCAGCCAAGGCTAAATCGCCAAAAATTGTTTCCGGCTGTAATATTTCCTTGATAACTTCGCGCCCGTCATGCGAGAATGTGCCGGTTTTGATGCGTCCTCTAATCAGGACAAACATGTAATCAGCCGGCTCGTCGGGCATAAATACAAATTGAAATTTAGGCGCCCGGCGAAAGTGTGTTATGGCGGCAAGCGCATCAAGTTCGGAAATACTAAGGGTGGAAAACACCGGAATTTTTCCGAGAAATTCAATTTTTTTCTGTTTGTCCATGGCGGCAAGTTTTCGATCAGAAATTAAGCAGGATTGTTTCGTTGGTTTGGTTATGCTTTGAGGGGCGCATGGATTATGGCTTTTTGGGGTTAAATCGGTACAGGATGATGTTGGCTTTTACAGTTGGTATGCTTGAGATGGCCGGTTTTTCTGTTACAAATGTAGCGGAAGGCTATAGTCCAAAAAAGGACAGTTTTGCGATTTTGTCGGATGAATTTTTTGTAAAAAATCATTATAAATAATTGATTTTTAGATAAATAGAATGACAATATTCCCTCGATATTGTTTATTTATCTGATGTTGAACAGTCGATTTGAATGGAAGCAGTGACCGTAAAATTGCTTTTTCGTCTGAACGTGGCCGCATAGGCTGCTTTCTTAACCGCATCAAACCGTTTGTTTGAATCGTTGATCTTAACTTTATGCCGAATATTCCTTTTTATGCCCATCGAATATTCCTGATCATCTTTGTGATTGGGAATGGGTTCAGCGCATCCATTTTGAAAGCGCAGGTACCGTGTAAAGACAATGTATTAGATGTAACTTATGTAGTCAACGCGCAGTGTGGACAAAACTCAGGTACGGTTTTTATGTCATTGCACTATCCCGCCAACCAATTTACTTTTGAATGGACGCCGAATGTTTCAAACACGAATGAGGCCAATGGTTTACTTGCTTACGCATACCATGTCCGCGTTATTCAAAACAGCAACCCCACTTGTATTATCGACACCTTGGTGCTGGTGCATAATTCCGACGGGCCTGAAATTGATACGGCCCATGCGCTCGTTGACCCGGCAAGCTGTTACGGCGCAAATGGACGCATCGAATTTCCAAACCACGACCCTGTTTATACCTGGAGCAACGGCGAAACCACGAATTATATCAATGAAGGATTGGCCAGTGGGTGCTACATTGTAACAGCCACGAACCCATCCGACGGTTGTTATGATGTTGCATGGCTATGTATACCTAATAATAATCCTTTGACCGCAACCTACGAGGTGCTTACGGTGCCTAAATGCGGAATGCCAACCGGGGTTGTAAAGATCAATATGGCCGGTGGCTCCGGTCAGTACACTTTTAATGGGAATAGCAGCGCAACAATCGGAAATCTTGTGGCTGGCAATTATAATATTACGGTTGTCGACCAGCAATACCAATGTTCTATGGTTGTTGCTGTTACCGTGCCGGAAATAACAGTGGAGGGATCAGTTGACGCAACCGCGCATAGCCCCACCTGTCCCGACGCCGGAAACGGTTTTGTTGAGTTTCAGGTGACGCCCGGCATGAACTTTAAAATGCCGTTTACCTATCAAATTTCAAACGGCAGCGGAAATATATTTACCCCCAATAATCTTCCTGCCGGGCAATATGAACTTAAGGTTTCCGATGCAGATGGTTGTACCCTGCCGCTTAAATCAGTGTTGATTATTGCGCCACCCGCTTTCCAGGCAAATGCGACAGTATTGCCCGAAACCAACGCGGGCGGCGGCAGTATTGCGCTTAATCTCTCAGGTGGAAATGGAAATTATACGATTGACTGGGAGGATCTTCCCGGCAAGAACAATCCGGAAGATAGAATAAACCTTTCAGCGGGTCTTTATCAAGGCGTGGTATATGACGGACTTGCCTGCGCCTATCCCATCGGACCATACCTTGTGCCCGATCAGGCGCTCAAGCCCGATACCTTATATTTGTTCGTAGCCCAAAATTCGAGCCAAACGTATTGTGCCCAATTGCCGCCCGGTGTGGCTGCCAACGGAGCGGTTTTTTCACTTTCAACCGGCGGTTTGGCAGGCAACTCCGCTCATGGCAACTGGACGCTCCAATCAAACGGATGCCTAAATTATGCAGCGGGCAGCATAACTGGGTTTGCGGTAGATACCATTTGTATCCGACGGATTGTTCCCGGACAAATGTCTTTGAACGGATCTGTTTGCCTGATTATTACCATTGTCACCACACCGCCTGTTACAGAAAATGTGTATTTTGAAGTACAAGCCAATTCAAGCGCAAATGCTTGTGGAACAATACCGGTGAACTATCCGGATCCGGTGATTTTGCCGTTTGGTCAACCGGATTTGAGCGGGATGAGCGGCCAGTACGGAAATTTCCAAATAAATCCGAACAGCGCTTGTATATCATTTCAAGCCGCCGGATTAACAGGTTATAACGTTGATAATATTTGCCTTAGCGTTTATTCTGCATCATTGCAACAATGCCATATTATTTGTTATGTTCCTTCAATCTTGCCGCAAAACGGGTGCTCCGGCAATTTAATCAATGTTTCGCAGGCTGAATTATCAACCAATACTTGTACGGTACCATCTTCCTATTGTATTGATATTCCGTTTGATCAAATTGCCAATTTTGCCATTCAAGACAATTTAGTTCCTTATACCGGAGGATCGGTTGCTTGCGATTTTGATACCATCCTGATTTACAAAACGACCAATTTGCCCTTAGTTGGTCCATACCAGTTAACGGGTTGGCAAATTGGTTCACAAAACTATACAGGTTCTTTCAAAAATATGACAGAGTTAGTGGTGCTTATGAACCAGTTCGATCCGGCGCCTGGCTGGACTTTGAAAAGCGATTTGACGATCGTTGGCGGAAATCCTTCCAAATCGTATGGCGCCATACAGGTTTCCAATACGCTTGGCGCGCACGGTTCATTGGCATTGGAAAAACATTATTTTGCCAATAAAACAGAATTGCACTTTTTGCCAGGAAATCATACCGTAGTATTTAAAGACATCCTGAATGGCTGCGCAGATACCCTTCAGTTAAATGTATTATGCATTGATTGTCCGCCAATACATCATTACGCGTTGGATATAAACGGCAGGGTTGTTGGTAATGCGGGTAATTGTAACGCCAAATATTTATTTTGTACGACCATTCCACTCAACCAGATAAGCCAATACACGTTTGCTGATAATCAGGCGCCTTTTAACAGTTTGAGCGCTTGTGGCAGCCAGGTAGCCTTACAATTGGATACCGGCCTGCATCATTTGGTTATCAAGCAGTTATCTACAAATTGTAAATACGAAATCCCTGTTTTTATTGATTGTGATCATCCGGTAATCGGCGATCTTAAGGCGTTTCCGGATAAATACACAACTCCTTTAACCGGAGAAATCGACCTGAAAATATTGGAGAATGACCTTGTTTTTGGAACGCTTGCCAATGCAAATGGATTAACGAATGTGATTTTATCTACCACGCCCCAATTAGGAGGCGCTACTTATATTGCAGATGAAGGTCTGCTGCGGTATTATCCGGAAAACGGACAATGCGGACTTGATACGTTCCAATACACCTTAATAGATACCCTTGGTCGCATGTCTTCCGCCTTGGTATCTGTTGAGATTGTTTGTAAAAAACTGCTGATTTTCAACGGAATCTCCCCTAATGGTGATGGTAAAAACGATGACTGGCGCATCATTGGGATTGAAAATTATCCAAACAACGAGGTTTCTGTATTTAACCGTTGGGGAAATTTAGTGTTCCGAAAAAAACCTTATGACAATGACCATGCCTGGGACGCCGCCTCAGGGGGGCAGTATCTGCCGGATGGAACGTATTTTTACGTCATTGACTTGGGTAATGGAGAAAAAGCCCTGTCAGGATATCTTCAAATATTACGATAATCAAATAAATAAAAAAGCCAAATCCATCTTATCGTTTGCTTTTAGGAAAATGTTGTCGAATTTTCGGCAACACGATCATAAATGCTTCACAATAAGCCGGATTCGGCTGTTTAATTTGTTTCGAAAGCCTGCTTTTCCAGGCTAGTATTCGTCTTCGTTGAAGAAAAAGTCATCATGTCTTGGGTAATCGGGCCAAATATCCTCGATTCCTTCATACAACTCTCCGTCCTCTTCGAGTTCTTCCAGGTTGCTGATAACTTCAGGAGGCGATCCGGATCGAATGCCGTAATCAATTAGTTCATCTCTGGTAGCCGGCCAGGGAGCTTCTTCAAGGTAGGAGGCTAGTTCGAGCGTCCAATACATATCGCGTTGTGTTTCGTTTAAAGGTTTTGCAATATCTGATGTTCAATGGGGTAAAAGCGTTGCTTCAAAACGCAAATTTTCGGCGCTAAGTTTATCAGCGGCACAAAAATATTTTATTGTTTAAAGGATCAACATCGCGTCGCCGTAGCTAAAGAAACGATATTTTTCTTTAATCGCTTCATTGTAGGCATCCATGACTAATTCGAATCCGCCAAAAGCGCAAACCATAATCAGCAGGCTTGATTTTGGCAGGTGAAAGTTAGTTACCATGCTATTGGCGATGCTGAATTCGTAAGGCGGATAAATAAACTTATTTGTCCATCCTTCCACCGGTTTAAGCATGTGCTCGGCAGAAACGCCTGTTTCGATTGCCCGCATTACAGTCGTACCGATCGCGCATATTTTTTTACTCTCATGCAAACCTTTATTGACCGTTTCAGCAGCGGCCGGGCCGATTCTGAAATATTCCGCTTCCATTTTGTGTTTGGACAAATCTTCCACGTCAATGGTGCGGAAGGTGCCTAAACCGATATGAAGGGTAAGTTCTGCGAAATTCACCCCTTTTAATTCAAGGCGTTTCATCAGTTCGCGGCTGTAGTGCAGACCAGCAGTAGGGGCTGCCACGGCGCCGATTTCCTTGGCAAAAATAGTCTGATACCGTTCGCGGTCAATTTCTTCCGGATCCCGCTCAATATAAGAGGGGAGGGGCGTGTTGCCTAAACGCGAGAGCTCATGTTGAAAATCTTCTTCAGGCCCGTCAAACAGAAAACGAATCGTGCGTCCGCGCGAGGTCGTATTGTCTACAACTTCTGCTACGAGTGCGTCATTGCCGTTTTCATCTTCAAAGTACAATTTGTTGCCGACGCGAATTTTTCGTGCCGGATCAACCAATACGTCCCACAAACGGGCATCGTGGTTCAATTCCCGCAGTAGAAATACTTCAATTTTGGCGCCGGTTTTTTCTTTTTGCCCATACAGGCGCGCAGGAAAAACCTTGGTATTGTTAAAGATCATGACATCCCCGTCGTCAAAGTAATTGAGGATCTCTTTAAAAATCTTATGTTCAATTTTGCCTGTTTTTCGGTTTATCACTAATAAACGGCTTTGATCGCGTTCAGCGGCCGGATATTGGGCGATCAGATCTTTGGGCAGATTAAAGTTAAAACTGGAAAGTTTTGTACGCATGATCCGATAAGTGAATGAGTGGAAATGGTAAAAGATTGGACATTCAGGCAAGCGCCTGTAGTTTTCAATCGATCAGACACTCAAACAATTTAATATGGTGTTGGGTCCCGGTGAAATTGAGTAATAATATTTTGAAAATCAACAACTTGGTAGTCTGGAATTTAATTTTGCACAATAAAAACAATTTGAATGCAGATAGGTTGCAATCAAAATGGGTGCAAAAATATAATTTTTTGAGAAATTACATAGGCTTCAAAAAAAAATGCGGCATAATTGACGCAATTTTTTTTGAAAAATAGGCAAACGGGTGATAATTATCCTGAATTAGGAACGATATCACCCGTTTGTTTGCTGCTATGTTTAAGCCATTGAGAATTCCTTTGACGCTTTTTTGCGTTCGGTCTCATTCAAGTAAATCTTGCGGAGGCGAATGCTTTTAGGCGTCACCTCTACATATTCGTCTTCCTGAATGTATTCAAGCGCTTCTTCGAGCGTGAATCGGCGCGGCGGTGGAAGGGTCGCTTTGTCATCGGAACCTGAAGCGCGCATATTGGTGAGTTTTTTCGACTTGGTAACATTAATAACCAAATCACTTGGGCGGTTGTTTTCGCCGATTACCTGACCTTCATATACGTCTTCGCCTGGTTCGATAAAGAATACGCCGCGATCTTGCAGGTTATCTAATGAGTAAGCGATGGCAGTACCATTTTCCATTACAATCAACGAACCGTTTTGACGACCCGACATATCGCCGCGCCAAGGTTCGTAGCTCAGGAAACGGTGCGTCATAATGGCTTCACCCTGCGTGGAAGTCAAAATGTTGGAACGCAGACCGATGATACCGCGTGAAGGAATATCAAAACGCAGCAGGAAACGATCGTTTTTCGGTTCCATGCTTTTCATTACACCTTTGCGGCGGGTAACAAGTTCAATACACTTTCCGCTTGTTTCTTCAGGCACGTCGATGGTCAATTCCTCCATCGGTTCATGTTTCACACCATCAATAATTTTGGTGATTACACGTGGTTGACCGATTTGAAGTTCGTAACCTTCACGGCGCATGGTTTCAATCAGGATGGCAAGGTGAAGTACGCCGCGGCCAAACACCATAAAGGAGTCGGCGCTGTTTGTTTCTTCCGTGCGCATTGCCAGGTTTTTCTCCAATTCTTTCTCCAAACGCTCCCGCACGTGGCGGCTGGTCACAAACTTACCTTCCTGTCCGAAGAACGGAGAGTCATTGATGGTGAACAACATGCTCATCGTTGGCTCGTCGATCGAGATTGGATCGAGTGGTTCCGGATTTTCATAATCTGCGATGCTGTCGCCGATTTCAAAACCGTCTACTCCGACAATGGCGCAAATATCGCCTGCCGATACTTCGGTAGTTTCTTTTTTGGCCAGGCCGTCAAACACGAACAATTGTTTGATGCGGTGTTTTTGGATGGTTCCGTCTTTTTTTACAAGCGATACCGGTTGATTCATTGTGAGTTTGCCGCGGCTAAGGCGACCAACCGCAATACGACCGATGTAGTTGGAGTAGTCGAGGGATGTAACCAACAATTGTACCGTACCTTCCGTAACAACAGGTTCCGGAATATACTTAATAATATCGTCAAGCAATACGGTAATGTCTTCCGTTTGGTTTCTCCAATCGTGGCTCATCCAGCCGTTTTTGGCAGAACCGAAAATCACCGGGAAATCAAGTTGGTCTTCCTGCGCATCTAAGGAGCACATAAGATCGAAAACCTGTTCGTGCGCCCAATCCGGGTTGCAGTTCGGTTTGTCAACTTTATTGATTACAACAACGGCTTTTTTACCCATTTCAAGGGCTTTTTGCAACACAAAACGCGTTTGAGGCATCGGGCCTTCAAAAGCGTCAACGAGCAGCAACACACCATCGGCCATGTTCAGCACGCGTTCTACTTCTCCTCCAAAATCGGCGTGGCCCGGGGTATCAATTACATTGATTTTATACCCTTTGTATTGAATGGCTACGTTTTTGGCCAAGATGGTAATACCGCGTTCACGCTCCAGGTCATTGTTGTCCATAATCAGCTCGCCGGAAACCTCGTGTTCCTTAAAAAGTTTGCCGGTGTGGATAATTTTGTCAACAAGCGTGGTCTTGCCGTGGTCGACGTGTGCGATAATGGCAATGTTTCGAATATTAATCATAAAAGAATGTTTGGCGAACCAGGGTAATAATGATGAAATTTAAAATTTTAGTCGCTAAAACGCGCGAATGGCCAAATTTACTGATGTTTCATGGCGATAATTTAGGCCGCCGCAAAGATAAGCGTTTTATATGGGCTAAAAAAGGGGGGTAAGCAAGCATATTTGTTAATAAAACATGAACTTTTAATAATCATTCGGAATGAGGCGCTTAAAAAAGAAGAAAACAAAATTTTATTTCCCGAAATTTATTATACTTTTGTGATGTCAGCCAATCTGATACCCGGCAGCTCGGAACAAAAAAGATTACCCTGTGCATATTCAGGAAGAACCAATTGAGAGCGCGGGTTTTACCTGCCGACTGCCGGGTTTTTATTTTTTATAGGCTGACTCAAGCCTTTGACTCAATAAATTGAGCAGGCGCCGCATTTTTTCCGACCTGTTTTCTGTAAATTCTTGGAATTCGGCTGTGGTGAACTGTCCGATGACCATACCTGTAAGGATGTTTCGCAAGCGCGCGTCATTGCGCAGCGATTCAGTGATCCAAGCGCCGCGCGCTTCAACAGGAAGCCCGATAAAGTTTTGAAAGCGTTTTTCCGAATAATGTTCAAAAGCCGCCAGCAAGAGCGGGTGCTGCATTTTCAGGATCGGCCGAAGCGTTTTGTTTTGAAATGCTTCATCAGGCCCCGTTTGCGGATGATCCAGGTTTAACAATGGGCGGGCTTTTACCAATAATTGTTCATTGCGCATGGGCGTAGAACAACGATTGGGCTTTAAATGTTGCGGAAAAACTTATCCGCCGCTTTGTTTTCTTGCAGGTTTTCGCGGGGAGACGCTTCCTTTTAAATACAAGATATTTCGGGCGTTCGGGAAGGAATTATCATATATAATAACGCCTGGTTGCGTTGTTCCGGCTTTCCCATTGCTGTCGAACTCAATACGCAGTACGGCTGTTTCGCCGGGCATGACCGGAAATTCCGGATATTTTAGCACGGTACAGTCGCAACTGGTTTTCACCGATTTTATCACGTAAGGCTGTTTGCCCGAATTGGTAAAAGCAAAGGTATCAAGCAGGATCGTACCTTCTTCGATTGTTCCAAAATGAATGGTATCGCGGTGAAATACGACTGTAGTTGTGGGCAATGTCACATCTAAACCTTGTTTTTGCAGGTCAATATAGGCTAAAACGCGGTTTCGTTTCTCGGTGCTAAGTTGTTCGTAGGTCTGTTGCGCTTCTTTATCCAGCGAAGTGCCGAGGTAGCGCATGTATTCCAACAATTTTAATTTTTCATTGGTTGACAGCGTCCTTAATTGTGCGCGCAGATCGGTAGGGGGCGTTGTACCTGTTTGGGCTGACATCCTTGAAATGATTAAAACAAAGAGCAGTACAAGAAAACGAGCATTCAATTTCATCGTGATTAGACGCTGATTTAGCAAATTTTATAAATTGAGTAGTTGTTTGTAGGCAGGCAAAGTTAAACGAAACAAAGGCTTTATAAGGTATCGGCTTAAAACAAAAAAACTTCCGGGTCTTTCGACTCCGGAAGTTCTTATAGTGCGGGAAGCGAGACTCGAACTCGCACGACCTTGCAGCCACAGGTGTTTGAGACCAGCGCGTCTACCATTCCGCCATTCCCGCAATTGGTGTTGCTTTTTTTAGCGGGTGCAAATTTAGAAAGGTTTTTTTGAATAGACAAACCTGCGTTATATTTTTTTTAAAATTCCGTTATATTTGCTCTACAAAATTTTAACGACATGCAAATCGCAAGCATTATAGCAAGCAATGCACCGGGCGTAGGTACTGAACCAAACCAAACACAGCATATACATACGGTGTTGGAGTATCTTGATGTTGAATCAACATCCGGGGAGCGGTATGAATATTATAAAGGTAAAATCAAACTTCTGGCCGGTGGTTCCATTGCGCATAACCGCATCGCGAGAAATATCCTGACAGAACTTGAAAGCAGTTTCAAAAATATGCCGGAATTTGAGGCGTTTGGGAGCGATCAAAAGATTTTTTTGCCGGAATATGACTACTATGTTTATCCGGATGCTGTGGTGGTCGCAGAAGGTCCTTTGCTAACCGAAGATGTAAGTCACGCCATTATTAACCCATTGTTGGTTATCGAGGTTTTGTCTGACATCACCGAGCGCCATGACCGGGGGCAAAAATTTATAGAATACAGGAGTTTGCCGTCTTTTAAAGAATATGTGCTAATAAGACAGGACAAGCCCACGGTAGTGAGTTTTTACAAATCGCAGCCGGGGGTTTGGCTGGAGGAGGAATTCAAAGATATGGAATCAGAGGTTTACTTTAAATCAATAGACTTGCGGGTGGCGATGCGTTTGATTTACAGAAAAGTGGAGTTGAAATAGATATTCCGATCACCAGCGATTGATGCCATTTCAATATTTGTTTTTCTTGAGGATCGGTCGCAAAATATTATTCTTTATGATCGCGCGTATTGTCGGGGTGACTGTGAGTCACACCTACAATTAGGCATGACCTCAATTTTTTATTTGGCGAAAAAATCTTACGTTATCTTTTGATATAGCATCAAGAATACAACGATCATCCTGGCTTTAAGTTCGGAAAGTTTTCCTTAATACGCAGCAAATACCGTTTTTTCAAATAAAAATCGCGGATTGCAATAAGCGCGGCGTCCCAGGTACTATCAGTATTTGTTGTTAATAATTGTGGCGCAATGGACTGATATAGTTGATTTTCAAGTTGCTGTACTTGATGTTGCACTTCCTCAAATCGTTTTTCCTCAAAGTCGAATTCCAGTTCCATCAGCGCTTCGTTGATGTCCATCATGTCCATCAGGAATGACTGGGGCAGGGTGTTGGGTTGTTGCTCGTCGCTGAGCAACCCGTACAACTGCAAAATATAGCGCATACGCAGATCCGGATCCGATAAGGTTTTGTAAGCCTCGTTGTTCAGCGACGACATTTCAAGCATGTCTGCCTGTTGCGCATCATCGGAAAGCGTATGAAAATCCGGATGGAATTTTTTGCTGTTGCGGTAAAAAATCCGTTTCATTTCAGGTTCATCGACCTGAAATGAAACGGGTATTTGATAAAATTCGAAAAAATTCACGGCTTAGAAAAATCTTGAAATCACGTGGCGCCAAATATCAAGGCCGAACGCGAAAACCATAAGGGCCAAAAGCAGGAAGAAACCAACCGTAACTGCTTTCTCCATAAACTGATCGCTTACTTTACGGCGTGTAATGACCTCCCAAAGCAGGAAAATCACATAACCGCCGTCGAGCGCCGGAATCGGGAGCAGGTTCATAAAGGCCAGAATAATGCTCAAAGAAGCCGTAATATTCCAAAATGCTTCCCAGTCGAAGGACGACGGGTACATGTTTCCGATGCTGATGATGCTGCCAAGGTTGTCTTTGGCTGAAATTTTGCCCCGAAACATTTGGCCAAAGGCTTTCAATTGGTCTTGCAAGAAACCAATGCCTTTGTCAACACCGGCTGGAATTGCTTCTCCTAATGAATATTGCTGGCGCTCGGTGGCAAAAAAGCGTTTCATCTCGCGCGCAACGCCCAAGGTGCCTTTTTCCATTAAGGTCAGGTTGATATTCATGGTATCGGCGCCGCGTAACACGCGCAGCGTCACGGGTTTGCCTTTGTTTTGGTTGGCCAACTGCGCAAAATCTTCATAAAAACGAATCGGCGAACCGTTCAAACCTACGATCACGTCTCCTTTTTTGATCCCTGCTTTATCGGCTGGTTTGCCGGCTTGCACATCGGCGACTTCAAAGGGAACACGTGGCAGCAGGATCATTTTCTTTTGGACATCGCCACTGGTTAGTTTGGTTCCGAATTCAGGGCTGAGGTTGAGGGTTTGGGGTTGTCCGTCGCGCAAAACAGTGACGGTTTTGGCATTGTTTAGCGCTATCTCTTTCACAAAGCCCACAGGATCAAGGCGATCGAATGTTCGGTTGCCTACTTTTATCACCAAATCTCCGTTTTGAATACCCTGGGTCATTAAGACTGAATCGACTTGCATCCCGTTTTTCAGGCTGCTAATCGGAATATATTCTTCGCCATAACCCCAAAACATCATTCCAAATATGAAAAAACCGAGCAGAAAATTGACCGTTACGCCGCCAATCATGATAATAAGACGTTGCCAGGCCGGTTTGGAGCGGAATTCCCAAGGTTGAGGCGGTAGTTTAAGCGCTTCAGTATCCATGCTCTCGTCCACCATGCCGGATATTTTAACGTAGCCGCCCAAAGGCAACCAGCCGATACCGTATTCAGTTTCGCCTTTTTGGGTTTTCCAAAGCGAATTGAACGGAGCAAAATCAAAAAACAGGTAAAATTTCTCGACGCGGGTTTTGAATAATTTGGCCGGAATAAAGTGGCCCATTTCATGCAAAATAATCAGCAGCGACAGGCTCAGCAAAAAAAGGCTGATTTGTACAATCATTAGTATCGTGTGTATTTGTAGTGTAAACAAAAAAAGGCTTCCGTAGTTCGGGCAAAACTACGGAAGCCTTTCGGCTATTTTACAATTAACTTCCAATCTCCCGGTATCGTTGGCTGTTTGCGGGGTCGATCTTCGACATAATTTGTGTAACCCGTTCTTTTTGGGGCTTCAATCCAATCTTCCACATTTCCACCAATTCGTCCCTTTTTGCGTTGGCAAACATTTGAATAATCATCGAATTGAAATACGCCGAGCCTACTTTATCTACTTCTTCCAGCGATTGAAGAATTGTGTTTTTGGCTTGATCCTGATTGGTCGTCAACACATCGAGACCCTTGCGGTAGTAGTTATACATAGCCGCGCGGTATGGTTTTACCCTCGGATTCATAATGTTTTCAATCATCCAGTAGCGGCTTCGGTTTTTGTCGTTGTTGGTTGGTCGCCAGCCTGAGGCGCTGTTGGTACTGGAGTTTTGTATATTGGTAACTATCTGTTGTGCGGTAAGGAAGTATGGGTCGCCGCCGAACTGAGAAAATGAATCATAGTCCATACCGAGAATGACGTAGGCATAAAAAGCCATCATAGCAGGCAGGTTTTGATTTTCTGCAGCATCTACCAAAAAATCGATGGGTTGGTTTTGTTCGTACGTGAACGTCAAATCCTTGTCGAGGTGCGAAATCAGGGGCGTGTCATAGCCGGAACCGTACACCGGGCGGGTGGCCTGAATGGCAAGTTCGCCTTTAAAAGCGTTGTTGTCAAGTTCTTCTGAAACGGTTATGATGAAACTGCATTTGATGCGTTCATCGGGTTCAAAAGCGTCCTGGGTCCATTTGGTATTGTTCAGGAAGTCGCGCAGGGAGACTTCGAGTTGATCGAATACCCGGCGATCCGTTTTCTGTAGTTGGGGAGTGCTGATTCGAACGGAAGCATTGAGTTCGCCTTGCGCATATACTGAGGCTGAAAGGCACAGCAAAAAAAGCGCGGCAAAAAAACGATGTTGCATATTCAAAAACTTGAATGTAAAAGATAACATAAGCGCAGTCGCCCGGTTCCGAACCGCCACGCATTGATGCAATGACGCCGCCAGATGCTTTCGGGTTGTCTGATGCGCTTACAAAGCTACAATTTCATCGACAATATCGGTTGCCGTTTCTTTTTTGCTTTTCAAGGAGAATGCTTTGCGATTGCCGTCGCGGTGTATAACGGTAATTTTGTTCGTATCGTATCCAAAACCTGCGCCCGCATCCTGCATTGAATTTAAAACGATGAAATCGAAGTTTTTACGCTCCAATTTTTTTTGCGCGTTGGCTTCTTCATCATTTGTTTCGAGCGCAAAACCGATGAGCAATTGACCGGCTTGTTTTTGTTTGCCAAGGGTGGCTGCGATGTCTATGGTTTTAGCCAGTTCCAGGTTGAGGTCGTCGTTCTTTTTTTTAATTTTAATATCCGAATAAAATTTAGGTTTGTAATCAGCAACGGCGGCGGCTAAAACGATAATGTCTGATTGTGCAAACTGCGCTTCGCAAGATTCATACATATCTTGGGCTGATATTACAGGAACCACCTGGATGCCGAAAGAATTTGGCTTTAAATGTGTAGGGCCAAGCACCAGCGTAACCTCTGCGCCCCGTCGGTACATTTCTTCGGCCAATGCGATACCCATTTTTCCGGTCGAACGGTTGCCTATGTAACGCACAGGATCAAGCGCTTCCTGGGTTGGACCGGCGGTGATGAGCACCTTTTTACCTGCTAAATCCTGTTTTACCTTGAAATATTGTTCAACGAAGGCCACAATGTCTTCGGGTTCGGCCAAACGGCCTTCGCCGCTTAATCCGCTGGCGAGTTCGCCGTTTCCTACCGGAATAATTTGTACGCCGAATTGTGTCAGGCGCCGGATGTTCTCGCGGGTTGCAGGATGATGCCACATGTCGACATCCATGGCGGGCGCCACAAAAACAGGACAGCGGGCCGATAAGTAGACGGCGCTCAGGATGTTATCGCACAAGCCGTTGGCTAATTTGGCCAACGTATTGGCGGTAGCCGGCGCAATAATCAACGCATCGGCCCACAGTCCAAGGTCAACGTGGTTATTCCATCCGCTTTCTGATTGAACGTCGGTATAAACAGGGTGTTTAGACAACGTAGAAAGCGTCAGGGGGCTGATAAAAGAAGTGGCTGAAGCGGTCATTAATACTTGCACTTCATCGCCCTTTTTGACGAATAAGCGCGTAAGAATTGCCGATTTATAGGCAGCGATAGAGCCGCTGATGCCAAGGATAATCTTCATAGAAGCAGAAGATTCCTGTTATTCTTTTTCAGCGAGGTAGCGCCACTGAATTTCGTCGTTGAGAAATTCGTTGGTCGCAATGATCGGCGTATTTGGCAGGCGCTCGTAGAACTTAGAAATTTCAATCTGTTCTTTGTTTTCCTGCACTTCTTCAATGGTGTCGGTGCTAACGGCAAACTCTTCGAGTTTACGCTGGATTTCCCATTTCAAGTCGCTGGAAATTTGACGTGCCCGTTTTGCAACGATGGCAATGCTTTCGTAAATATTGCCGGTTTTGTTTACCAGTTCAATCACATCGCGTGGTTGAACATTGGGATCAAGCCCTTGGGCTTTGCTTTTAATATCGCTCATGCAAATGTTTTATGTAATGTATGGATGTTGTTGCTTAACTCAATTTGAGGCGCTTTTTATGGCTTTTCAGTTCGGTTTCTGAAACCTTTTTCAGACCTTTTACGTCCTTTGAATACTTACCGTTCGGGTATTTTTCCAAAAATTCATCACAGCGTTTCAGCGTTTCACGATAACGCTCTTCCTTTTTTTCAACAATACTGTTTTTGCTCAACAGATAATTGCTGCGGGCGATCAAAAAGCGGACACGTTCTGCGTCGGGGCTTTCCGGGTAATCGCGCAGCAGGTTGTCAAATGAAATGACAGAAGCATGATATTGTTTCAGGTTGAAGTACAATTCTCCTTCTGCAAAAGCTTTTTCTTCGAGTTTACGGCGGAGCAGGTCAATTTCCTTGTTGCATTCTTCCACGCGGGTACTTTTGGGGAAGAGGTTTACAAATAATTGAAATTCCTCAATGGCCGTCTGGGTATTGCCCTGATCGAGGCGGTAAGACGGGGAAAGTTTATAATTTGAAAAAGCCGACATATACGCTGCCTCTTCCCGGAAAGGGGAATTGAGGAAGGTGTTTGAAAACGTTTTGAAGTAATATGCAGCCAGCAAATACTCCTTGAGGTAATAGTGGGTGTAGGCGTAATAATAATACGCTTTTTCAGCCCGATTGTCGCCGCGCAGGCTTGTTAGCACCAAATCAAACAGGGTTTGGGCTTTTTGATAGTCCTTTTGTTCGTAATATTCGAACGCTTTATTGACAATCGCGTCAGCATTTCCACCCGTGCGGATGCGTTCGTATTCACTTTTACATGCGCTGCCCCACAATACTAAGCCGGATAGCAGCAACAAGCCGATCATTTTTTTCATAAGCCGCAAAGTTACAAGGTTTTTAGATAATGCACCCATAAACGTTTAAAATGCAGAAATTGTGGCGTGGCGAACAAAAATATACCTTGAGTTGTTAAAAAACGTCGAAATTTGCCTCACAATTTAGTTGCCTATCTTGGTTCAAATAAAATCATTACACCACAACGGATGGAATTACGTGAAAAAAGCGGCGCCCAAACCTTTTCGTTAGAAGCACAGTTTCAAGCCAAAATTGACGCTGATATTCGGATTGAACCGAAAGACTGGATGCCCGACGCATACCGAAAAACGCTGGCCCGCCAAATAAGCCAGCATGCGCACAGCGAAATCGTGGGTATGTTGCCCGAAGGAAACTGGATCAGCCGCGCCCCTTCGCTGAAACGCAAACAAATCCTGCTGGCAAAAGTGCAGGATGAGGGCGGCCACGGTTTGTACCTCTACGCTGCTGCCGAAACCCTTGGCGTTGATCGCGATCAGTTTATTCATGAACTACACAGCGGAAAAGCCAAATATTCTTCTATTTTTAACTACCCGACCATCAGTTGGGCCGACATCGGCGCGATCGGTTGGTTGGTAGATGGGGCAGCGATTCTGAATCAGATTCCGATTTGCCGCTGTTCATACGGCCCGTATGCGCGCGCGATGGTGCGGGTGTGCAAGGAAGAGAGTTTTCACCAGCGCCAGGGTTTTGAAATTCTGCTGACGCTTGCCAACGGCTCGCCGGAACAACGCGAGATGGCGCAAGATGCGATCAACCGTTGGTATTGGCCATCGGTTATGATGTTCGGTCCATCGGACGCCGATTCTCCGAACAGCGCGCAGAGTATGCAATGGAAGATCAAACGCTTCAGCAACGACGAACTGCGCCAGCGTTTTGTAGATATGATTGCCGAACAAATCAAAGTGCTTGGCCTTGTGGTACCTGACCCTGAACTGAAATGGAATGCCGAACGCGGCCATTATGACTTCGGCCCGATTAACTGGGAAGAATTCTGGAACGTGGTGAATGGCAACGGCCCTTGCAACAAACAACGCTTGAAAACGCGGGTGAAAGCTTACGAAGATGGCGCCTGGGTGCGGGAAGCGGCTACGGCATACTCGGAGAAAAAAGCGAAACGTCGGCAGGAGATGCAAGAGAAAGAAACGATTGCGGCTTGATTTGAGGCCATGAAAGAGGATGTAATTGACTCAAGGTTTTCCATAGCCCTGAAAGGGCGAAATCAATAACACAGGGTAACGCCCTGTGATTCAAGGCTGCGTGAAATCAAAGCCCTGAAAGGGCGAAATCATGCTACATTGCGTTTGGTTTCGTTATTTTTAAATTGGGCGTTGCCCAATTCTAATGATTACGCCCCTTTGGGGCTTTCAAAAATCTTAGGTCAATAACATTGCCCTACTATTCATCTTACAACACCTATTACCGTGAGCCTTGAATTAGATCAAAACATTGATGCGTTTAAGT
>JBAXTB010000209.1:0-10388 GCA_037130425.1 Bacteroidota bacterium | reverse complement strand
GCGCTTTAATGGATTTTTGTTTTCAGGTAAAGGATTTTTTGTGGTTTTCGCTTGGTCGCCCCCGACCCCTGAAGGGCAATGTCATTGACTTAAGGGTTACCACAGCCCTAAAGGGGCGAAATCATTAGAATTGGGCAACGCCCAATTTAAAATGGCCAAGGTTTTTGAGAAGCCCTGAAAGGGCGGAATCATGCGTAGCGCCGGATGATTCCGCCCTTTCAGGGCTTAGATCTCGCATGGCTTCAAAGGCACAGGGTGTTACCCTGTGTTAATGATTCCGCCCCGTTGGGGCTTTAAAATCCTTAAGTCAATGACATTGCCCTGAAGGGGAGTACATTGTAAGTGACTAATAATCATCTGTTTATGGAACAAAAGACTTTAGGTGAACTGTGATCGTATTTATTTTAAAACGGCTTTCTGAAAAAGAAAACCACCAGTTTTCCCGTATTCACACTCAGTTTCGCTCACTAATGCACAGATTATCAACCACTTACAATGTACTCCCCTTCAGGGGTCGGGGGCGACCAAGCGAAAACCACAAAATCCTTTATCCGAAAATTAAAATCCTAAAGTAACTACAATGAACCTTTCATGATGCATTTCAAATCGGCTCCATAATGCGCAGATTATCAATTCCTTGTAATGTGTCCCTCTTCTGGGGTTGGCCCCCTATCCGATTCCTCACACTCATCTTCCTCATCGGCCTTGCCGAAACCTCCCTCCATGCCCAAAACCTGCTCAGCGGAAATTTCCAACAAACCCCGCTCCCGGAAGCCCTCAAAACCCTTGAACAATCGAGCGGACTAAGCATTTCCTTCGATCCTGTTTCGGCAAAAGACATCCGCGTCACGGCCCGGTTCCGCGACCAAAAACCGACCGATGCCTTTGAAATCCTATTGCGGGAAACGCCTTTTGTCGCCGATTTTCCCCGCGAACGCTACGTCATCATCCGCAAACGCGGCGAATCCACCACGCCCATAGAACCTGTCACCCTTTGCGGTCACATCATCGACGCCGAAACGCAGGAGGGATTACCTTACGTGACCATACAAGTCCCCAGCCGCAACCAAAGCATTCAAACAGACTTGAGCGGCAGTTTTTCCCTGCAAATTGCCGCGCCGCTCAATGACCGCGATTCTGTTTATTTGCGTTATGTCGGCTATCAATACCGCCAAATTGCCGCCAAAGCCCTCGCTAAAACACCCTGTGCCGAACTTCCCATGCGCCTCAACATCCACGCGCTCATGGAAATTGTCGTCACCGACCGCGCTGTCGACCCCATTGGCGTGCCGGTAAAAGGCGAGGCGCCTACCGAACTCCGACCAGACCGAACCGGTTTCGTGCCGCCGCTTGGCGAACCCGACCCATTCCGCATGATCCAGATGTTGCCGGGCGTTACCTCTGATGGCGACAAAGCCGGCGAGTTGTTGGTGCGTGGCGGCAGCAGCGACCAAAACATGGTGCTTTGGGAAGGCATTCCGATTTACCACACCGGCCATTTATTTGGCGTGGTGTCGGCCCTGAACCCGTATGTGGTGAACCGCGTAACTGTTTGGAAAGGCAATTTCGGCGCAGAACAAGGCGGCCGCGCGTCCTGCATGATTGACATGCGTTGCGACCCGCCGACGCCAAATAAGGCCACCTTTGCAGCCGGGATCAACTTTTTAAGCGCCTATTTTGCCTTCGAAGCCCCTTTGTTTAAACAAAAAGGCGGTCTTTTGATCGCTGGTCGCGGCGCATTTTCCGACCTTATTCAAAATAAAGCCTACCAAAAATTATTCGGCTTTGCCACCCAAAATTCTCGCATCAAAGACGATGTGGACACCCAGCAAAGCGATTCTTTTTTATTACACGCCATTCGAATACAGCCGGTTTCGTCATTTAATGACGCCAATTTTAAAATTTACTACCAACCCAGCGCTAAAACCCGCTTGGAAATGAGCGCTTATTCCGGTACCGATGTACTGCGTTACCGCGTGGATGCCAACATTCCCGCCTGGGGTTTTACCTACTCAGGCGGCGATACGGTGCAAGTGGCCAATGTCGGCGTCGGGATGCGCATACGCCAAAACTGGACGCCTGCCTACCACAGCGAATGGCAGTTCGCGGTAAGCGGCTATGAAAGTTTGTATGATTACGCCGGCTCTTTTGACACCACTGTTTTCCCCCAAACCAAACGCCGACAAGAGAACTCCCTCAAGGAAACGGTGTTCAGGTTTGACAATGCCTGGCGACTCACGCCTTTACAGGAACTGAAATTCGGATTTCAAGCCGTTAAAACGGGCAATCATTTTTTGGAACGCTATACGGATTTTACCAATTCCGATAATTCTTATGAATGGAACGTTGATTTACCTTCCAACCAATCGGCTTTTTACGGGGCATGGCGGGTTGCGGATGGCGACCGATGGAGTGTTGAAGCCGGTTTGCGCAACGTGACCTTTAATTATACCACGCGCGCTTACTGGGAGCCGCGGGTGGCGGCACAATGGGCCGTTTCGGAAAGCGTTCGATTCAAAGCCAACGCGGGCGTGTACCGACAGTTTATGCGCAAAGCCTATATATGGAACAACCTCGGCCTCAACAACGAAGTTTGGTTCACGGCCGATGAAAACCTGAAATTGCCGGTGCTGGTGAACCGCCAATTTGCCGTAGGTATGACGGTTTCCAAAAACGGCTGGCTGATGGACATGGAAGTGTACCGCAAACTGCTGACCCCGCTCACGGGCGTAAACCTGCGTTTCAACGGGCAGCCGCAAACCGTGTGGGATGCGCGCGGCACCGAACACGCCATCGGTTTTGAACTGCTGCTGCGCAAACGATGGGGCGTGTACACGCACTGGATCAGTTATACCTACGGAAAAGCCGAAGCGCGGTTTGATTCACTCAATGCCGGCGCCGTTTTCCCCACTGATTTCGATCAACGCCATACAATCAGTTGGACGCATAGTTTCGACTGGAAACGCTGGTCGCTGTCGTTATCCTGGAATTTTCACAGCGGCAGGCCGTTTACCCCCGCCATCGGCATTGACACCATTTTGCAGCCCGACGGCAGTCAAACGCAGGAAGTGGCCTACGGACCGCGCAATACCGCCCGTTTGCCCGATTATCATCGCTTAGATATCAGTACGCAATACAATTTTAAAATCGGGAAAATGAAAGGCGGCATCGGCTTGTCGATTTACAATTTTTACAACCGCGCCAACCTGCAAAGCCGCTCCTTTTTTGTACAACAAAGCAATGACGATAACGGCGAACCGAAATATGCCGTAGGCTCGTTTGAACGCACATTATTGGGCAGTATCGGAAATTTGTTCTTATTGATGCGTTGGTGAGGTAAACCGATTAAAACTTTTGCGGCAATTTTATTAAACGCATTGATTCAAGTCTTGATATTATTTCTATTTGAAACGGTAAAATTGTCTCGCGAATGTAGCTTGCGGCCAGTACCTTTAATGCTGCAAAAAGCGCTTAATTTTTTAACAATTAACAGACAACAGATGAGCAACAATTTTTATGTAAAATACCTGCTTTTGATCTCCCTCGTGCTTCCTTTCGGATTGGCGCAGGCTCAAACCGCTGGAAATATCCACCAAATCAAAAAAACAGTCATTGGCGGTGAAGGCTCCTGGGATTACCTCACGGTTGACGCGGAACAGCGAAAATTATATGTTTCGCACTTCACACAAGTAGAAGTGTTGAATGTCGACACCCATGAAAAATTGGGCACTATTGCAGGGCAGGGCATTCACGGCGTTACCCTTGTGCCGGAACGCGGACTTGGCTATGTCACCAACGGGAAAGCCAATACGGTAACCATTTTTGATACGAAAACATTGGCCGTCAAAGGCGAAATAGCGGTGGGTGAAAAACCGGATGCGTCCCTGTACGATGTTTTTTCAAAGCGCCTGTTCATATTTAATAGTAAAAGCAGCAATGTGTCTGTGATCGATCCGGCCACAGGCACGGTCGTGGGCACGATCGCGCTGGAGGGCGCGCCCGAGGCCGGTGTGAGCAACGGCAAGGGCACTATTTTTGTAAACCTGGAAGACAAAAGCGAGATCGTGGCTTTTGATGCGACCAGTTTGAAAGTGTTGCGCCGTTTCCCGCTCGCGCCCGGCGATGCGCCAACCGGATTGGCCATTGATTTGCAACACCAATTATTGTTTTCTGTTTGCCACAATAAATGGATGATGGTTGTAGATGCCGGGTCGGGCGCCATTGTTTCAAAAGTTCCCATCGGCGAGCGCGTGGACGGTGTTGTTTTTGATGCTGAGCGCCAAATTGCAGTCAGCTCAAACGGCGAAGGCAGCATGACCGTGGTAAAGGTTGTTTCGCCCACCGAGTTCAAGGTTGTAGCAACCGTGAAAACAGAACCGGGCGCTAAAACCATCGCCTTAGACACAAAAACGCATCATCTTTTCACATCTACGGCCCAATTAGGTGAAAAACCGGCGGCTACGGCTGAGAACCCCAACCCGAAACCCAAAGCGGTACCCGGTACGTTTATGGTATTGGAATACGGGGAATAACAGGATTCGGTTTGGCCGTAAAACGCCTTCCAAAATTTTCCATAGACCTTACAAAATCGCGCTCCCAGCGTTTATTGCTGTGACTTCGGGAGCAGATAGTACCCCTTTTACCAGTAAGCTCAAATTCGGCTCGGCGGCCTTCGCCACTGCAATCACATCTTCCACCGATGTTTCCTTAATCATGGACGGCGGGAAGGAAACATTGGTCACCATAGACAGCATCAGCACCGGCAGGTTCATGTGGCGCGCCACCAGCACTTCCGGCACGGAGGACATGCCGGTGCAATCGCTGCCCAAATGCCGCAGCATCACGTATTCTGCGGGCGTTTCAAGGTTCGGGCCTTGTAGCACCGAATAGACACCTTCGAAGGCCCGAATTTGGTGTTTTTTAGCAATTTCCAAGGCTTTTTGCCTTAAAGTCGGGTCGTATGGCACCGACATGTCCGGGAAACGCGGTCCTAAGCGTTCGTCGTTTTCGCCGCGCAGCGGGTGTTCAGGCAGTAAGTTAATATGGTCTTTCACCACCACAATATCGCCCCCGCGAAAATGCGGGTTGATGCCGCCGGACGCATTCGTAATAATTAGTCGCTCGATGCCTAAGAACTTGAGCACGCGCACCGGAAAAGTGACCTGCTGCATACTCCAGCCTTCGTAATAATGGAAGCGGCCGGCCATTACCACCACGGGCTGCCCGTTCAAATGGCCGAATACCAATTTACCCGAATGGCTTTGCACCGTGCTGCGGGCGAAATGCGGAATGGTCGTGTAATCAATCACCGCAGCAGGTGTTACTTCATCGACTAAATTACCCAAACCTGTCCCTAGTATGATGCCGGTTTTGGGTTGAAAATCGGTTTGCGTGCGGATGAAAGCGATGGCTTCCTGTATTTGATCGTAGAGTTGCATGTACGCGTTTTTAAAAAGCATTGAAATTATCCTTCATATAGTGCTTCAGGTTGTACTTTTTAGTGGTATCCAAAGCGCGTTCAAGGCATATTAATTTTAAATCGGTATGTTTTTTAAAATATTCCACTGTTTCGGGTTCGATTGACACATCTAAACAGATTAATGTTTGTTTTTCTCCGTCCGTGGCCAAGAATATGTCATTTGATTTGAATTGCGCTTGCTTTTCTGTTTTGTAGTTTAGGCTAAAGCCGTTTTTTAACAAAATCTCGGTTAACAGCTCATCCCGATTGAAGGCGGTCAACAACTGCGCTTCTTTATCTTTGATGTATTTTTTCAGCAATTCAATGTTTTCTTCATCCGATTTTTCAGGGTCAGGGGCAAACTCAACCCTTGGGAAATTGGATTTTACCAACTTAAAAACTTTAAATCCTAAACCCTTGAGCGCGTCATCTTTGTGGCCGTTGCTAAACAAATCGGGTTGTTGGTTTTTCTTTTCTTCAATAATCTTTTCCACCACGCGCTTGTTGCGCTCAATGGTAATGTCGCTGATTTTTTTGTACCCTGCTTTGAATGCCTCGCTTTTTTCATCGGTCGCTTCGGGAATTTGAACAAGGATGAATTTGCGGCTGCCATTATCTTCTTGATTAAGTGCAACAACTGCGTGGCCTAAAGAGCCGGAGCCTCCAAAAAAATCTAATATCGTATCATCACTTTTTAGCACGTATGCCAAAAACGAATTTAAAAATTTATACGGTTTAGGGTTTGTAAATATTCTTTGTGAATCAGGGAAAACATCCCTCAAATCGTATGAGCCAGTTCTTCCATCTAACTCAATAATACTGGATAGTTTATCTTCAAACTCATGTGCGTAAACCTTTAATTCTATTATTTTGGTTTCATCTTCTCCATATAGAATTCTACCTTCCTCAATAAGTTTGGACATTGTTTCTTTGGGAAACCGATAGCCAAGTAGTGGCTGTTTACAAGGTTTTTGGGTTTTGGGATGAATCACATCATATCTATACCCTTCTTTACCTGGATTATGAACACTTTGGCTGCCAGTATAAACACCACCTGTATCGATATATTTATATCTGTCAAGTGGCCACAGTTCAGATTTATGAATACGATACCAATCATTATATTGAGAAACAAGTTTTGTCAGGGAGTCATTATGCTCAATAAACTTATTTCCAATATTTACCAAAACGTCCTTAACGTCTGAAATTTTACTTTTCCATTCAGCGTCAATGAGGTCCTTTTGTTTTGAATAAACTACTAAATATTCATGTTCAATTGCGATTTGAGTTGGATTATTATCTGTTGCGTTCTTCCAAATAATAGTACCAAGCCAATTCTCTTCCCCAAACACTTCATCACATACTTTTCTCAAATGGTGCATTTCATTGTCATCAATGGAAATAAAGATCACGCCGTCTTCTTTGAGTAACTGCCGCGCAATCAGCAGCCGGCTATACATCATATTGAGCCAATTGCTATGGTAGCGCCCGTCCGCTTCGGCATTGGTGTCAATTTTAAGGCCGTTTTCAAGCACGCCGGCGTCTTCCCAGTAGGCTTTTTTATCTTGCGTATAGTTGTCGGAATACACAAAATCCTTACCGGTGTTGTAAGGCGGGTCGATATAAATACACTTGATTTTTTCGCGGTAGCCGGTGCTGAGCAGTTTCAGCACTTCAAGGTTTTCTCCTTCTATGATAATATGTTCACTTTCGGTCGGATTGACGCTCCGGGCTTCATCAAAAACAAGTGTGGCATTACTCGGTGTGAACGCATTGCGTTTGGAACCGCTTTTGCCGAACCAACGAAATTCATAGCGCTCCGTTTCCTGCACGCTTTGAGGATCCGCCGCTTTTTTAATTTCATCCATGTTGAGTTTACCTTCATTGGTAAACCAATCCGGGAACAGTTTTTGTAAAGCATCAAGTCGCTCCTTGTTCCAGTCGTTACTTAACGGCAGATAGTCGTTCAGGCTTTCCATATCTTATGCTTGTTCAATCAAACGGTTGATGGTTTTGTCGGCTTCGGCCCTGAAAACGAGGTAATCTTTAACCGGCGCTTTGTAATGCACATCTACCCCGATGGATGAAAAATGCTTCATGGCGCACTGTATTTTATAAATTTCGCTTTCCCTGAGCACTTTTTTATCGTCGATATTATTCGTGCCTTTTGTTTCAATCACAAAATAGAATTCGCTTTCCTGGCCGTTTCTAAGGCTTTTTCGTTTCATCACCAAGCCAAAATCCGGTTCATAATCACCAATGGGCGTTTTTATTTTATACCAATTCGGCAATTTGATAAAACAAACGACCTGGGGATCAATATCCGCGCCGATTGAAAACTGGCGTTCGTAGGAACTTTCATACAGCATTTTATCAAAAACGCCTTTGTTCGGGGTGTCGATATAGCCGTTAGAGGCAACGTGTTTTACAAAATCATCAAAATTAAACGGATAATCTTCGCCGGTTAAATGATAATCCAGGCCGCGCAACATTTCATCCAATTCTATATTTCGAATAATGGCCGCCGCTTCGTGTATAAATCGGGGCGGATTTTTAACGAGTTCACGGTGGTTGTCGATTTTTTCAACGATTTTAAAAAGCGTACCATAGCTAAGTCCGGTGTTTTCGCTCAACTCTTCCACCAAATCCAAGGGAGAAAACCGGCCTTTTTGTTTTACGCTTTCCGTGCCGCCGAATATATCTTGTTTTCCTTCCTCCGTTATTTCGTGAATCAAATGGCTGCTTGCTTCAATCACATAATCCGGAATTGAAATGGCATTGATGCGTTCAATGGATAATTTTATCAGATGTTCCTCATCAAACGCAATCGTATAATCGGTTTTTTGGGCCAACGATTTCCAGAAGCGTTTGAATGCGGCGTTAACACTTTCGGAGCTGCTGCGCTTAAAATGAACGAGGTCTTGCGATTTGCCTTTGTGCGTATGCGTCATGTTTGCGCCCGCGCCAGCGCTTCCGTAAACCGCTTTGATTTCCTCCTGATATTGCGTTACAAAGGTTTCATACGTTTCGTTGGGGATGACCGTTAGTTGGTTAATGCGCGCATCATCCTCGGCAGCCAAGGCGTCGTATATTCTTTGGCCCTCTTGGTTTACGCAGATACGCAAGCCCCGGCCGATTTCCTGTCGTTTTCGGATGTCAGAATAAGCCGTATTTAACGTTGCAATGTTGAACACATTCGGATTGTCCCAACCTACGCCCAAGGCTGAGTGGGAAAAAATAAATTGAACAGGATTTGACAGGGTTAAAAGCGCTTCTTTCCCTTTTAAAATGAGTTCGTAAATTTTAGATTGTTCCTTTATACCGCCTTCATTATCAGCATATTCGCCGCTTGATTTTTGGGCAAAGTAATAGCCTTGTATCGCCTGAATATGTTGTTCGTCGGGCGTTTTGCCGTCGTGATAATCAGGGTAAATTGACTTATATTTTTCGATAAAAAGATTTTTGATGATCGGTGTTTCGCCCATGTAGTTGGCTACCTTGTCAATAAAAACCAAGGACAAACATTTAATTCCATGCGGCGCTAATTTTTGGGTTTTGGCGAAATGGCGATGAATAAGCCATTCTAATTGCAAAGCCCATATATTTTCTACATTCCCGGATGCTTGTTTTTCCAAAATTTCAACGCCGTTGGAAAACGAAACACTCCATTTGCCGGTTCGCAGGCTTTTATTAATTTGAGTAATTTTATAATTCAAATAGCTCGGATTTTGGGTTTTTTCGCCCAAATTATCGCCTTGTTTAAGCCATCCGGTAAGTTTAAATTCGAATTTTCCGGTAGATTTAGATTGATGCCACGCTTTAAGTTTGGCTTTTGGCGCGCCCGTTCCGTTTTGCGTTTCGGCGAGTTCTATTTTAATGGTCGCTTCGTCATTTTTTTCAGTCACCGTCAGGACTTCTATCTTCTTGACAAGCCCTTGTTTGTAACTATCGTAAGGCGTCAGGCGATAAAGCAGGTTTTTCACAAGCTTATGGGTGGCTGAATACCGGATTTTGAACAATGGATTCAGTTTGGCGATTTGCCTGATGGAGTTTTCCGTATCCATGCCTTCCTGCGGCTCATCCATTAAAATGATCGGATTTGTTTTCCCGATTGCATCAATGAATGGCATATTGGAAAACAAGTCTTCTCTTTGGGCTTGATTCAGAATTTTGTCTTCTGAGTTAAAGGAAGCCAAAGTCATAATCATAACCTGTGGATGCTGCTCTTCAATAAAATCAGTTACTTTATTGAGTCGCTTACTATCATACTCAAATGCTTTGGGTTCAAACCCGTAAATATCTTCTAATTGGCGTTTAAAGGATCTAAAAGTTCCTAATACACCTTGTCTGATGGCAACGGAAGGTACGAGAATGATGAATTTTGTAAAACCGTACTGTTTGAATAGTTCATAAATGGTTTTTATGTAAACAAGCGTTTTGCCTGTTCCGGTTTCCATTTCTATGCACAGATCCCATTCATCCGATAATTTTAAGGTATTGTCGTCAATGCCGTTTTCCGCCGCAACCGTTTTTATATTTTCCTGAATTTGCTTAGTTGAAAGTTTGGAAACATTGGCGCGAATACCTTCAAAACAGGCATTGTCAAAGGTATTTCTCTCCGTTCCGTCAAATACTTGCACGACGGCTTGTATGGCGTCATCCTGATATTTTAGGTGTTCGAGTTTGAGTTCCATTATTTCGTGCCGCTGAATTGTAGTGTGATTTGTTGGGGATTATCGCGCAAAGGTACAGTTCCCTGCGTTTACGAAACCGAAAAAAGGCTTCGCAAACGGGATTTATACGTTTTTCGCAGCCTTATTTTTCCAATAAGTGGCCAATCCGATACCCGTCACCAAGTCCCAAATACCCCACCATGCCGCAATGAGCGCCATGCCGCCGAGTCCGTTGAAAAACCTGAAAATCAGCAGCA
>JBAXTB010000208.1:0-10405 GCA_037130425.1 Bacteroidota bacterium | reverse complement strand
TAGCACATTCCATCCCAGCGTTTTCGTTCCGTAGGAACGGCATATTTGTAGCACATCCCATCCCAGCGTTTTCGTTCCGTAGGAACGGCATATTTGTAGCACATTCCATCCCAGCGTTTTCGTTCCGTAGGAACGGCATATTTGTAGCACACAAGATACCGTTCCTACGGAACGATGGACAGGGGGCGGGCCGTTTTGCTACAAAGATGATGTTCCTACGGAACAGGGGTGATGGGTTCAATGTTTACAGATCATTTAGGTTCGGAAATAGTTGCTGCATCAGCCCTTTTTTTTGCGTTTTGAGGGCTTCGAGTTTTTGGGTTTGGGCAGTGATGAGGTCGTCGAGGGAGGAGAGGCAATCGGCAATTTTTTGTTGTTCATCTTTTTTTGGTGGCAACGGAATAGATAAAGTTCGAATTTGTTCAAAATTAAGACCTTGGCGGTTCCCTCCTGCCTGGAAACTATCTATCTGTTTTTGCCCGTTATCTGATAATAAATATTGACTTAAAAAAAATGGCGATAATTCCTTATTTGTTCGGATAATACAAACATGCTGATTGACATTTCCGCCTCTAATTCGTGTATCAGCTATTGCGCTTCTTCCAATTGAGGCGCCCGTGATATTTAGTAACACGTCGCCTGCTTTTATTTCTGTAGACAAAAATGTTGAGTGAGTAGCCTCATCAATAAACGCAATGTTTTCTAATATCAAATATCCCCAGCCAACATTCTGGCTTCGGACAAATGGGCGACCTTCTTTTATGTAAGTTTTATCACCACCTTTAGGGGTAATTCCGCTGCCCACTTTGATTGTTTTTTCTCCAAGTTTTTTTTCCTCCCATTCCCCCGCACGCTCAAACTCCCGAAACCTTACTCTCGGCACCATCTCTCCTTCCGCCGGAAAAAGCCACTGCATCAGCCCTTTTTTATGGGCTTGAAGGGCATGGACTTTTTGGGTTTGCGCGGTGATGAGGGTGTCAACTGAGGCGAGGAAAGAGGCTATTTTTTGTTGTACACCTTTAGATGGCATAGGTAACAACAACTCAGAAAACTGTTTATAACTAACCATTTTCCCGTCACGAATACCTTCTATATTCTTATTTAAATCTTGAATAAAAAGATCTGTTTTAAAGTAATACTTAAAAAAGGTATCTTCAACATCATTTTTTTTCCGCAAGATGATGTAAGCAGGGCTACAAATACCTTTATAATTAGAATATTCAATCCCTCCCTGAAAAGACCTCAGACTAATAATGAAGTCACCGATTTCAACAACCTTGTAACTTTCAACACTTTTATCAGTGACAATTACACTGTAATCAATTTCGTCTCTTGGTATAGCTCCATGCTCTTGAGTAATTGCAAGTAATGGAAGATCGGAATCATGATTTTTATTAGAAACCTGTGCAAAAACACTATCACCGTTCTTGTATGGCCACTCTCCTTCCTCCTGAAACTCCGGAAAGCGCAACTTCGGCGCCATCATTTTTTTCTTTTCCTTATTCATAAGCCGACAATCCGGAGATTTCACGCCCCTGGGCGCGTTTTTTTAAGAGTGGTACAAGTTCTTCCATCAGCGCCAATTCCTTTTGGGTGCGGGCTTTCCAGCCGAGTTCCAACGGGGCAAGCAGGTCGCTCAGTTGTTCGCCGTCGAAAATCATGCGATCCATAATGCCGTCCACAAAGGATTGTAATGCAGCGGGTTCTAATTCTTGTTCTTTGGCCAGTTCGGCCAGTTCTCGTTCGAGTTTTTCGGATTTGAATACCTGGTAACCGGTTTTGATTTCCTGTTCCGTGAGCGGTTTATCTGCCGCCAGGCTGTTGATGTAGTCTTTTATATCATCCCGCTCGTCCATCAGGTTGGCACTGGAACTAAGCAAGCCGATCAACTCGCTTCGCGACATTTTTTGCTTAGTAGGTTGGTTTTGGGTATATTTGGCAATGAGCGACATGATGTAATCATAATCCACCACGGCCGAAGCAAACAATACCAACTCAAAATCAAGTTGTTGGATTTCGGTGGGGGGGTGCTCGCCTGCTTTTTGTTGTATTTCTTTAAACGCTTTGGCAGTTTCCAGGTACGAACTTCTAAAGGAACGCAACTGGTCCTCCGGCAACACGGTTTCAATTTTTTCAATTTGCGCTTCGTTCAAATCGGTGTATTGGTCAAGTTGGGTTTTCAAGCGCTGCACCTCTTTAAAGCGGTTGATGAACTCGATGCGCGCCGTATCGCCCTTGAGGTTGTACACCTGTTCCGGCTCGCAAGCCAGGTCTTTTTCTGCCATAAATTTTGCCATGGCCGCCACCGCTTCTTCGTATTTTTCAATCTCTTTGGGCGCTGGTTCCATCAACCAGATTTCCTTGGCTCGTCCGGCGTTTTCTCCCGAAAACAAGGCAATGGCATGGTCTACCTCGCGTTGCTGTCCGCGAAAATCCAGGATATTGCCGGAAGGTTTTGTATCGTTCAGAATGCGGTTGGTGCGTGAAAATGCCTGTATCAAACCATGATATTTCAGGTTTTTATCTACATACAAAGTATTCAGGTACTTGGAATCGAAGCCGGTAAGCAGCATATCCACCACAATTACCACATCTATTTTATTTTTGTGCGGGTAATCGGCGTTGGCGTATTTCTGATATTTGATGCGTTGCTGCACATCCTGGTAGTACAAATCAAATTCGTTGATGCTATGGTTGCTGCCGTATTGCTTATTGTAATCGGCAATAATGGTTTTCAGGGCTTTTTTCTTTTCATCGGGCGCTTCTTTGTTGTCTTCCTTTTCCTGTTGCAGGTCTTCTTGCAGTTGCAGCACGTCTTTGTTGCCTTCGGCGGGCGGGGAAAACACGCAGGCAATGTTCAGGCGCGTGAATGTGACATCGTCTCTTTCTTTTTCCGCTTGTACTTCTTTGAATAAGTCGTAATATTCAATGGCGTCATTGATAGAACTTGTCGCAAAAATGGCATTAAAGCGTCTGTTGTTCGTGGCGGCTTCGTGTTTGTTCAGGATGGCGTGTACCACGGCCATCTTGTGCGGGCGGCTATTGTAATCAATATGCTGTTCGCCTTTGAAAAAATCGATATGGAACCGAAGCACGTTCTTGTCTTCAATGGCGTGCGTGATCGTATAGGCGTGTAACTGCTTTTCAAAAATGTCCTCAGTGGTTACAAAAGAACCGACCGTACCATCCACTTGCTTATAATTGGCATTGTCTTCAAAAATGGGCGTACCCGTGAATCCGAACAATTGCGCTTTGGGGAAAAACGCTTTGATAGCCTTGTGGTTGTCGCCAAACTGTGAGCGGTGACATTCATCAAAAATGAAAACGATACGTTTGTTTCGCAGCGGTTCTAAGCGTTCTTTGTATGTTGGCTTGCCGTTTGCCGACTTCTGCAGGTTCCGTTTGCTGTTTTCATCCAGCGCAAGGCCAAGTTTTTGAATGGTGGTGACGATTACTTTGTTTGCGTAATCATCCGACAGCAAGCGCTGCACCAGCGTTTCTGTGTTCGTGTTTTCCTCCACGCAACCTTCCTGAAATTTATTGAATTCCTCGCGGGTCTGCCGATCCAGGTCTTTTCGATCCACCACAAACAGGCATTTTTCAATATCGGGATTGTCTTTTAATAAAGTAGAGGCTTTGAATGAAGTAAGCGTTTTACCGCTGCCTGTGGTATGCCAGATGTAGCCGTTGCCCCGGTTCTGGTGGATACAATCAACAATGGCCTTCACCGCATAAATCTGGTAAGGGCGCATAATCAACAGTTTTTGCTCCGTGGCGACCAGCACCATATAGCGGCTAATCATTTGGGCAAGGCTGCATTTGCCCAGAAATTTTTCGGCAAAATCGTCGAGATGGGTGATTTTTTTATTGTCCTCGCCTGCAAACTGATAAACAGGCAAGAACTGTTCTTCGGCGTTAAAATTGAAATGCTGGTTGTGGTTATTGGTGAAATAAAAGGTGTGAGATCGGTTGCTTACGATAAAAAGTTGGACAAAGCAGAGTAGTGAGTTGGTGTAGCCATTGCCGGGATCGTTTTTATAGTCTACAATTTGCTGCATCGCCCGGCGAGGGCTAACCTCCAGCGTTTTGAGTTCGATTTGCACCATCGGGATGCCATTCAGCAGCAAAATCACATCGTACCGATGGTGGCTGTCGTTGGTGTTCATCCGCAACTGGCTCACCACTTCAAACTCGTTTTTGCACCATTCCTTGATATTTACCAAGGTATATTGCAAAGGTGTGTTGTCTTCGCGTTGGAAGGTATTGCGTTCCCGCAGGATTTTGGAGGCAGTGAATACATCGGCAGTGATGATTTCATCGCGCAGGCGGGCGAATTCCGAGTCCGTTAACTTGACCCGGTTTAATGATTCAAATTTTTGTCGAAAGTTCAGTTCAAGCGCCTCGCGGTTCCTAATATCGGCGCGATGAGTATATTTTAGGTCGACTAATTTGCTGATCAAACCTTTTTCAATTTCAAGTTCTTTTGTCATTGGATTTCCTCAAGTTCAAATTTAGATCAGCCTGCGTTATGATGCAAATATGATTTGCTTCAATCCAACGGATGAGGTTAGATTGAAGAAGGTCATAGAATTTAACGTGTAGAGGGAAAATCGGTTCATGCGGCAAATTTTATGGGGCAAATATATTTGAAAATTTCAAATCTCCACATTTTTATCATAATAGACAAATGAAACAAATTAGTATTTTTTTTAAATCCTTTAAAATCTGCGCACTGTAAGTGCCCGCGTCATCCGTGTCCCTTTTCACCCTACGCGCAAGGAAGACTACCTACCATAAAACCGCTTCATCAACCATTTCCGCACCGGAATATCATAGTATTTCAAACTAACATACCCGATCGCAATCGACGACGCCAGCAAAAGCAAACCGTTCAGCCAGCCAGCGGACATCGGAACTTTATTGTCGATCACCCAGGACGTGTAAATATAAATCAGCGGGTAATGCACAATATAAACCGGATAAGATATACTGCCCAAAAAGTTGCAAACCTTCGACATAAACGCGTTCTTAATCTCCCCGCTTGCGCCGATATAAACAATCAATGGGAAGATAAAAATGATTGATAATGAATCATATAGACCGTTCATCCACAAATGCTCCGCGCCGCCCACCCTTGGAAATGCCAGCACCACAATGACCATTAAACTGCTCCAAACGAAGGCGTTTTTGATCTGCCCCGGCTTACAAACTCTGGACAACAACAATCCGGCAAAAAACGGATACATCAAGCGCGTCAACCCAACCCGCACCTGGCTGGGATCCAAGGACCAGCCCCCAATTACGTCGCCCGTCTGACTCGTAACTGCATATTGTATCAAAGCGCAACCGGCCAAAAACACCAAAATAGCAAGAGCGGTGTTTGAAAACTTCCGAACAAAAAGAGCGTATAAAATATTGGCCACATATTCGTAAAAAAGCGACCAAGCTGGCCCGTCTAATGGGTGCATTTCCGCCCAGCCTCGAATGTCTAAAGACGCAGGAACCGGCAACAGCGTAAACCCGATCAGCATCACCAGCAACAACTTCCAAAACGGCACTGCATTAATGCCGGGAAACAATTCAGGCGATGCGCTGAAATAAAATGCGCAGGCCCCTACAAACATACCCATCACAATCATGGGATGTAGTCGAATCAAACGCCGCTTAAAAAAATCGCCCAAGCTCATGCTGCCCCAGCGGTCGTCGTAGGCATAACCAATCACAAAACCCGACAGAACAAAGAAAAAATCGACGGCCAAATAACCGTGGTTGATGATTTGAACCAGGTGATTCGTGTTGGTAAAGGTTTCAAAAAGGTGGAAAAGCACCACCGTAATGGCGGCCACGCCACGCAAACCGTCGAGTATCTCGTAATGTTTTTTGGAATCAGAGAAAGCAGGATTGAGGGTATCGGATGCACTCATTTGTTGCGTTGATTTGTACGTTTTAAAAAGGCTTTTTACTGATACCCGCTTCTCCACAAATATACATACCGCGCTCGAATCGCTTCCGGTTTATCACAAATAAGCAAGTTATACAAGATTTCCCTATTGTAATATAAGTCTTCCGCATCAAGGCCCATGCGAAACATCTTAAAATCTTTTTTTAAGGATAAAAGCAATTCCGTAGATGTTGAATCTCCCGTCAACGCGGCATACATTAAATCGTAACAGTAACGCAACAAATAATTCGAATTATCATGAGCAGGATCAATGCCTCCCACGCCCAATTGAATATATTATTATGCTGCGTATAGATTGATATTTCTACCCCTGATAAAGAATCTTTGCCCACAATTTCGTGGTTATCCATCTCAATCTCACAGGGGAGCGTATCTTGAGAATATGCGTTTTCGGCAAGTATTACACCGAGTGCAAAAAGCAAGACCATTCTTGTAAAGGAGTGCATCTATGATTTTTTTTAAGCTTCTAGAGTGGATGGGACACGTCCCCGGCGGGCGCAAATATGAAAGGGGTTTGATGCTGCTTGCGAGGGGGAAACACAGATGACACGGACTAAAGACACAGATGACCTGATTCGAAGAACGGATAAATCTGTGTCCGAAGGCTGTGTCATCTGTGTTACCCCCTCGCACTCGGAAAGTCCTTTTAAATCTGTGCCCCGCAGGTCCGCTTCATCTGTGTTCCTTTCCACGCTACGCACGCGCACTACCTCGGCACAGAATCCACCCGCACGCTATCCACGCCCAAGTTATCCTGCACCGCAGGCGCCACTACAGCAGCCCGACGCATAAACAACTGAAAAGGCATACCGCGCAGCTCAATACTCAACGTAAGGATAGAGTCAGACAGTTCTACAATATTATAGGTCAGCGGTTTAGCGCTTTTTTGCTTAATTTGGTTACCGGAAAGTTCAAAATCGCATTCACCCTCCGGGCCAACCGGCAAGTTAGTCGTCATTTTACCAGCATCGCTGAACGTAAAATAAGTGCCGTCGAGCGTTTCGGTGGCTTTTTGGTTGCGCAAAGCTTTAAAAAGTTCCCACCGGCCGGTCAGCAAAGCCTTATTTTTCACTACAACTTCCGAGTTGCAGGAAATCAGCAGGGCGCAAAAGGCCATGCCGAAAAGTGGAAGCGCACAAAAACGGGCTGTCATAGTGTACCTGTGTTCTTCTGATGAAAGCATTAAACGGACAATCCGTTATTTAATTTCCACAAAACCGAATCCCAAATGCGGGTATTCGCCGAATCCTGCAAAATAACAAAACTCCATCAACGGGACGGGCATACTTACTTCAAATTCATACACAAATCCGCGCAACTGGGTAATAGATTCCGGGTTGGGCTTCAGGTGAATCAAACGCGATTTCGCCTGACCAATCAACCGATACTGCATGGGAAAAGCCGGATCAAGGAGTTTAAGCCCCGCCAGCGATTTGAATTGTTTGGCTGCTTTAAAACGCCGAACTGCGTGGTGGAAAAAACTAATATCGTAGGTTTCGCTGTCGGGTAACAAGTACGGGTTGGCCGTCTTGATTTCTTCAACAGTCGTAATGGATACAGGCGATACCGCTTTAAACTGCATGGTATCCTTAAAATTCGGGCGCGGCATGATCTGCCAGTGTTTCACTTCAAACTGCGCCGGGCGGCCTTCCAGCGTGCCGAGCGTAAGGGGAAGCTGTCGAAACAAATGGATCACCTGTTGCTCGAAGGTTGGATCCAGAAAAAGCGAGATCGTAAGTTTGACCTGGTTGCCCAATAGCCTAAACTCTTGCTTCACCTGATCCATTTCATACGGATAAATGGCCAAGGAGCTAAAGGTGAAAAGTTTAAAGTTGCGGGAACTTAAATCGTACCCCTGCTGCTGCACCCAGGCAGAAAGCTCCGCACCGCCTTTGGACAGGACAGTGAACACCCAGTTCGAAATCTCCGACTGGTAGTTGATTGGAATAATTGTGCCCTTCTGGCATGAAAGGCTAAATTGAATTCGCATAAGTAATTATATATGATTAAAAGACAGATTAAAGCATTGCAAAGGCGCTTCCGGTCTTTTTCGCGGCGAAAAGTACAGAAAAGTTCTTTTTGCAAACAAAAAATTTTTAACAAACAGCCCACAAAGCCTCCTTTGGCGTTCTTTTCTTTTGAAAACGGAAAGTAAGGATACCTTTGCGGGGCGTTGTTCGTACCGACCGACGCAATCTTTGAACACAATATGCAATACAAAAAAGTATATCTCAAACCCGGACGTGATCAGGCCATGCGCCGTTTCCACCCTTGGGTTTTCTCCGGCGCCATTGCCCGTATTGAAGGCAATCCGGAAGACGGTGAAGCAGTGGCGGTAATAGATCGATCCGGACAGGCGCTGGGCATTGGGCATTTTCACAACGGCAGCATTAGCGTGCGGGTGTTGAGTTTTAACGCGGAAGACGATTTGTTTGCGCTTCCCTTTTGGCTTGATAAATTCTCCAACGCTTTGGCCGTGCGACAAAAGGCTATTCCAGCCGACGGAAGCACCAATTGTTACCGATTGGTACATGGCGAAGGCGACGGCGTGTCGGGCCTTGTCATTGATGTGTACGATCAGGTGGCCGTCATGCAATGCCATAGCATCGGGATGCACCGCCAGCGCGCGCTGATTGCGGAAGCCCTGATGGCGCTGCCTGATATGAAATTACAAGGCGTGTACGATAAAAGTGTGGAGTCGCTGCCGCCGCAATATGCTGCCGAACAAAGCAATGGCTATTTAATCGGCGTCGGCCCGGAAGGCGGCGCCGTGGTGTTGGAAAACGGGGTTCAATTCAAAGTGGACTGGGTAACGGGCCAAAAAACGGGTTTTTTCCTTGACCAACGCGACAATCGGCAATTGTTGGGCCGTTATGCAGCGGGTAAAACCGTGTTGAACGCCTTCTGCTATACCGGCGGCTTTTCCGCGTATGCGCTCAAGGCGGGCGCTGCATTAGTTCATTCTGTGGATGTTTCGGCAAGGGCCATGGAACTCACGGAACAAAACGCAGCGCTCAATTTGCCTTATGCGGGCACACACGAGGGCTACACGGAGGATGTTCTTAAGTTTTTGAAAAACGGAGACACTTTATATGAAGTAATGGTCATTGATCCCCCAGCTTATGCCAAAAGCATGGAAAAACGGCACAACGCCGTGCAAGGCTACAAACGCTTGAACGAAGCGGCCATTCGTCGCTTAGCGCCAGGCGGTATTTTGTTTACTTTTTCCTGTTCTCAAGTCGTAGACCGCGAACTGTTTTATAATACGATTGTTTCAGCTGCGATTGAAGCCGGAAGGCAGGCGCGCGTGTTGCATATTATGACGCAAGGCGCCGATCATCCGGTCAGTTTATTCCACCCGGAAGGCTCTTATTTAAAAGGGCTGGTGTTGTTTGTGGATTAGTTTTTAAACGTAATTTAAACAATTCAAACATATATGAAACAGTTACTCTTACTCTTGTCCCTTACCTTTGTCATGGCGTGCAGCCAGCAAAAAGAAAATGTACTGTGCCACTCCCCCGCCTCTTTTGCCGATTTAGCAGAAGACCCAGGCTTTAAATTGGCGCACCCTTCTCCGGAAGAAGCCAATTTTAAAATTAAAGGCAAAATGGTCAAAATTGCCATTGCAGGCCAGGACAGCGCGCGCGCATACGTAGCAATGTCGAAACACAAAACAAACAAATACCTGCTGGTATTCCACGAATGGTGGGGCTTGAACGACTATGTAAAACGCGAAGCGGATATGTGGTCTAAGACGCTGAATGTCAATGCAATTGCGGTAGATTTGTACGACGGTAAAGTGGCTACGACGCCCGAAGACGCTGGTAAATTTATGCAATCAGTTGATGAAAAACGCGCTGTATCCATCATCGGCGCAGCGGCCAATTATGCCGGCCCGATGGCTGATTTCCGCACCATCGGCTGGTGCTTCGGCGGCGGCTGGTCGCTGAAGGCCGCGCTGCAGATGAAGGAAAAGGCCAAAGCCTGCGTGATGTATTACGGTATGCCGGTGGAGGATGTGGAACTGTTGAAAAAACTCACGCCAAATGTGATGTTCATCCACGCCAACCAGGATCGCTGGATCAACGCCGACATGGTGGGCAAATTTGAAGCCAACATGAAAACAGCCGGTAAAAAAGTAACGGTGCATCACTATGACGCCGACCACGCGTTCGCCAATCCAAGCAGCCCGCATTACAATGATCAGGCCGCGAAAGATGCGCGTAAAGTTGTGGAAGAGTATTTGAAGGCTTACTAAGATTCGTAGATTTGCGTCGCCCCCCTTTATTTAATACAATGTCATTGATTTAATTCTACTTTGGCACTTTAGGTTTTTAGTTTTTGGATAATGGAATTTCGAGCGTTTTTCTTGGCCACCCCAACCCCTAAAGGGCAATGTCATTGACTTAAGGATTTGAGATTACATGATTTAAGATTACATGA
>JBAXTB010000207.1:0-10416 GCA_037130425.1 Bacteroidota bacterium | reverse complement strand
TTATTGCTCATCTTCCTCCAACCACTTGTCTAAATCAGCATCTGTGATATTCTGAGTTTTTGCAATATCCGCGACCTTGTCAACGAAGCGATGCGCAAAAAACTGGGCAAGTATATTTTTTAAATCACGGAGTTCTTCCTCTGTGGGGTTAAAGGAGAAAATTTTCAACAACTCCAATTGCAAAGGAGTGAATTTTGTTGCAGCTTGATTTGTAATTGCCATGTGATACTTGTTACGTTTAATACAAAAGTACAGGTTTTTACCCAAATTCAACGATAGGCCGAAGCGCTCACTTCGCAAAATTCAACACCTTCAACAACTCCTCCAAGCCACCCTCACTCGCCGGAATTTCATGTTTCCCAATCATAATCTGATGGTTCCGAATTGACTCCACCTTGGCGGTGTTTACGATAAACGATTTTTGAACGCGCAGAAACCGATCCTGTGGCAGTTTTTCGAGGATGCTTTTCAGCGTCATTTTAGTTAAAATCGGCTTCGCAGCATTTTGTAAAAAAATTTTGACATAATCTTTCATCCCTTCGATATGGGTGATGTCGGGGATCGAAATTTTAACCAAAGCATATTCCACATTAACGAAAAAGAAATCCGGATCAGGCGCTGGTTCTGGAACGGGAATGTTGGGTTGAACAGGCGCCGATTTTTGTTTTTCATCCAGCGCTTTAAAGACCGCCGTGGTGAAGCGTTCAAACGAAGCGGGCTTCATCAGGTAGTCCACCACATCAAGGTCATAACTCTCCACGGCGTAGTTAGAATAGGCCGTAACGAAGATAACCATGGGTTTTTCGCGCAAACTTGCCAAGAATTTGGTGCCCAGCATACCCGGCATCTGAATGTCCAAAAACATCAAATCGACGGGCTCTTTCTGGAGCAGTTCCATTGCTTCAAAGGCATTTTTACAGCTGCCTGCGTGTTGCAAAAACGGAATTTGCCGCACGTAATCTTCTAAGAATTTTCGGGCCAAAGGCTCGTCGTCAACGATAATGCAACGTAGTATCAAGGTATAAAAATTTCGCTTTTTCGACAACAAACTTAACAAAATCTTCATCAACTAAGTCACGATAGGTAATAAAATCTCCAATAGTCGTATCTTAGCGCTAAGCAATCATTTCGACCTTTCAATGTAAGCGGCAAATTTTCATTTTCAAAGTAGTCGCATATAGCTGATTTGTGTCTGCATTTTGCTTTAATCGCGTATTCACTTTACTGTTAAAAATATCCCCGGAAGGCCATACAAGAACATCCTTCTTTTTATAATTCAATTCTTTAACTAAATCATTTTTGTATGAAGCAATTTCTTACAACCCTCTCTCTGGTATTGGCCTTGGTCAGTACGGCGCTCGCGCAGCGCACGGTGGTCGGTACCGTTACCGGAGATGACGGCGAAGCGCTTATCGGCGTTTCAGTAGCTGTGAAGGGCGCCGCCATTGGTACGCGCACGGATCTCAATGGCAAGTATTCCGTGGCGGTGCCTGCCGGAGCAACCACGCTGGTGTATTCTTACACCGGTTACACAACCCAGGAAATTGTTCTGGGGGCATCCAATTCAATCAACGTAGTGCTGGCTTCCGGCGTACAACTCGGAGAGGCTGTTGTTGCAGCGCTCGGCGTTACCCGGAACAAAAGCGATGTGGTGTATGCCAATCAAACGGTATCATCCCAAGACTTGAATTCAGTAAGCAACAAAAGCGTACTGAATGCCCTTCAAGGTAAAGTAGCCGGTGTTAAAATCAACTCTGCTTCCGGCGCAGTGGGCGCTTCTACGCGTATCGTTTTGCGCGGTGAAACCTCGCTCACGCAAGGCAACAATGCCCTGATTGTGGTAGACGGTGTGCCCGTGAACAACTCCAGCGCTTCAGGCGGCGGTGGTACAGGTAAAGATGGTAGCCGCGACAACTATGTGGACTTCGGCAACCGCGGTAATGACATCAACCCCGACGAAGTAGAATCTGTTACTGTATTAAAAGGGCCGGCAGCAACCACCCTTTACGGTTCGCGCGGCGGTTCGGGCGTTATCCTTATCACCACTAAAAAGGGTAAAAAAGCCGAAAAAGCGAACATCAACATCACTTCCTCGTATAGCGCGGAAGAGCCTTATCTCATTTACAAAACACAAGAACAATTTGGTTCCGGTTACAAAACCTGCAACGGTTGCGGCGGCGGTATCGACATTTTCATGGGTGAAAACTTCGCCTGGGGTGCGCCGCTGGATGGCCGTTTAATCCCATGGACTGCTGCCCCTGCTGATGCCAACGGCAACCTGATCCCATTGAATAATGGTAAAATTGAACAATTGGTTCGCCCTTACAGCGCTGTAAAAAACAACCTGAGAAACTTCTTTGACACCGGTAAAACGGCGCGCAACAGCGTTTCGATTGACGGCGGAAACGACAAATTCACGTATTTTGTTTCTTACACTAACTTCAACAACGACGGTATCGTACACAATACGAAACTGAACAAAAACAGCATTTTGTTGAATGTTGGTTCGCAGTTTTCTTCAAAATTGCGCTCTGATTTCTCGCTTAACTACTCCAAACTCAATCAGCGCGGCGCGACCGAAGGCGGTTATCCGTTTGGCTATTCTTCCGGTACGCCAGCAATGGCTTTCCTGACGCAAACCCCTCCGAATATCCCGATTCAGGAATTGCGCGACTACAACAGCCCTTACCAGGATTTTAAAGGATTTTATGGCCAGTATTCCATCAATCCGTTTTATATCCTTGACAAACAAGATGTACGCAACTCAGTTGACAACGTAATTTCCAGCGTTTCGCTGACGTATACGCCAATTCAACATTTGTCGGTTACAGGTAAAGTGAGCACCAACTTTATCACCAGCAACGTAACAGAAAAGAATCCTAAATTCTTCTACGAACGCGCCCTTTCATGGTCTGATGGCGACTTGAGCGATTTCAGCAGCCCACGGAACTCTTTCAGCTTAGGATCTTACAAAGAAAGCACGAACCGTATCATCAACATGACGTACGACGCTTTCGCAACGTACACAAGACAACTTTCGGATGACTTTAAATTAGGCGCAACACTTGGGTTTAACTCAATTGACCAATCGATCCGTCAGGTCAGCGGTACCACTGTTGGCGGTATTGTTATCCCTGATTTTTACGACCTTTCAAACTCTGCGCAAACCCCGCTTGCAGCCACGGTTTCAAGCCGCTATCGCCTGATGGGAGGTTATTTTAATGCCTCTTTGGGCTACAAAAACTGGTTGTTTGGCGAATATTCTGCACGTAATGACTTCTCCTCTACCCTGCCTGCCGGCAAAAGAGGTTTCTTCTACCAAGGCGGCGGTATCTCTGTGGTGCCAACCAACTTGGCTGACATGCACATCGGCCCGCTCAACTTCTTGAAATTCCGGGCTGGTTTGGGTTCTGCCGGTAAAGACGCGCCTCAATACCGTTTGAATTCGTACTACGGCTTGAACCCGCTGTTGCTGGATTTAGGCACCGACTATCAAATCCGTTTCCCATTCAACAACGTTCCAGGCGCTCAGAAACTGAACCGAATCGGCAACCCGAACTTAAAACCTGAATTGTCGGTTACAACCGAATTCGGTGTTGACCTTGGATTTTTTGACAGCCGCATTGAAGTAGAATATACATACTACAACATCAATTCAAAAAATCAAATTGTAGATGTAAACATTCCTTGGTCTTCTGGATATTCGCTTGTGCCGTTGAACATTGGCCGCATGGAAAACAAAGGGCATGAATTGGCCCTCCGTCTGAACCCGGTTAGAACCAAAAATATCAACTGGAGACTTTACGGATCATGGTCAACAAACAAAAACAAGGTTAAAGAAATCATCAAAAATGAATCGACTACGGATGAGTTGACGATTTATTCTGGTTTGGTTCACTTTACCGGCCACGGTTCCCTGAACCTGATTGCAGCAGAAGGTTTGCCATTCGGTACCTTCAAAGGCACGACTTACCAACACGACAGCCAAGGCCACGTGATTGTAGACGCACAAGGCAACCCGAAACAAAGCGCAAACCTGGAGTACCTCGGCAACTACCAGCCTAAATTCCTGGCCACTTTAGGTACGGAGGTGATGCTTTTCAAAAGATTCTCCATCCGCGCCCTGTTGGACGGTAAAAAAGGCGGTCTGTTCTATTCCGGTACCAAAGTGAGCACCGAATTTAACGGTACCGCATCTACTACTGTAATTAATGATCGCAAACCTTTCGTAGTGGAAAACAGCGTTGTTGCCGACGGCAACGGCGGTTATGTTACCAACACAAAGGAAACCAATGCATATTCTTATTTCAAAGCAGCGCCTGCAAGCTCATTTTTGCTGGATGCTTCTTACCTGAAATTACGCGAACTGGCTGTTTCTTACACCATTCCAGGCACGCCTACTGCATTCTTCAAAAGCATCACCATCGGCGTATTCGCTAAGAACCTGAAATACTGGGTTGCAAAAGCGAACACCTTTGCGGATCCGGAAGTAGGCGGCGTAGGCGGCGCTTCTGATGCGGTTGGTATCGAAACAACCACAACGCCATCTGCAAAAAGCTTTGGCGCTGAGGTACGGCTCAATTTCTAAACAAAAAAACACTCAAAGATGAATAGTCATAAAATCAAACTTATGGCCTTGCTGATTGTCGGAATGGGACTTTCCTTTTCTGCTTGCAAGGACTATCTCGATGTAAATATTGACCCCAATCAGTCAACCATTTCCCGGGTTGACCTTCAACTCAGCGCAGCCGAATTGCAAATTTCAATCGGTATGGGTCAGCGCATGTACCCGAATCTGGCTATTTGGAGCCAATACTGGTCAGGCGGCCCAGGCGTATCGCTTGGCGATCCGGATCAAAACAAACTGGCGTCCTCTGAAGGAAATGAACTTTTTCGCACCTTGTACAGAAGTAGCGCCAACCTGAATTACATCGTTCAGAACTCAAACAGCAATTACTATAAAGGTATCGCCAAAATTCTGCGCGCCTATAACTTTCAGGTTTGCGTCGACTTGTTTGGCAATATTCCTTATGTAGACGCTTTGAAAGGTGACATTTCTGACGGCTCCATTTTGCACCCTAAATATGACAACGCAAAAGATGTTGTATATCCGGGCATTGAAGCGGAATTGAAAGACGCTATCCGACTCATTGAAGGCACCGGTACGTTTACCCTTCCTGGCGCCGACGACCTTATTTATGGCGGTGACTTGGTTAAATGGGATAAATTTGCCCATACCCTGTTGCTGAAAGTTTACCTGCGTCAAGGCGCAAGCGGCCAAACGAAAGCAAAAGAATTATATGCCAGCGACGATCAGTTTATCCTGACCAACGCCGAAGCTGGTAAAGTTCCGTATCCGGGCGGTTCTTCTGGCAGCAATCCTTTCTGGAATGCGGCAAAAAGCACGGCTTTAGGCAACTACTATGTGGCAACGACCACCGTATTGGAATACCTGACAGAAACAAAAGACCCAAGGATTGATGCGTTCTTCGACAGAAATGCGGCTAATACGCACTATGGCGTGTATCCTGGCGGAATTCAAAACGAACCGCCAACTTCCAGCTTTTCCCGTCCTGCAGGCGCATTATCGCCAACGGGTGGCTTGATTTTCGGCCCAAAAATTCCGGTATTTTTAATTACCGCATGGGAAAGCAATCTGTTGCTGGCAGAAGCAGCAGCAAGAGGTTGGACTACCGGTGGCAAAGCAAAAGAATCGTATGACGCGGGCGTAATCGCCAACTTTGAATACCTTGGTTTTCCAGATTCTATTGCAACGCAATACCTCGCAGCTACCGGTGCATACGATGCGAACAATGCCATCAAAACAATTGCGCTGCAAAAATGGACTTCTATGAATGGCACTCAACCGATCGAATCTTGGATTGAAACCAGAAGATTTGACAGTCCAAGTTTGCCGATTTTCGCCAGCGCAGGCGGCGTGTTCAAATCTCCAACTAAAAATGCGTTGGGCGTAGGTGTTTTCCCAAGTATTTTACCTTATCCGGAAAATGAGGAAAGTTTGAACCAAAGCTTCCCGGGTCAGCACCCAATCACAGACAAAGTTTTTTGGGATAACTAAACAAAAAGAATCTTCATTCAATTGTGGCAAATCTTGGGCATTTTATATGGAGCATCAATGAATTGCAAAAGATTTGCCACCCCTTTTGAACGTTCTTAAAAACTCTTTCAAATATGAAAAGTAAAATTCTATATTTCGCTTCTCTTTGTGTGGGCTGTATCTTGTTGGTACAGGCTTGCTCCAAAACAGAAGATCCTGATTCGGTGGCAAAACTCGCCTCCGTGCCTTATATCGCCTATTCTTATCTGGATGATGTCTATATTTATGGACAAGGCAACACCCATCTTTACAGCGACCTCCCGGATGTTATCGGCGTGGCCGTTGACAGTATTTTGGGTTTTGAAGGAGGGTATGGCGGCAAAACTGGCAAGGATTCCATTAAAATTCACAAAAATGAATTGGTCTTTGTAGACACCATTAGCGCAGGAGCATCGGGTTTTTCGGTTTACAAATCCAACAAAGGTAGTTACAGGGTAAGCCTTGGTTCCAGCGTGGTAATTGCGAAAGCAAATACCAATCCAGGCCCTACAGCCCTGGAAGGTATTTACAAAAGGAATAATACGGCCGGTTATCTCCTTACAGTCGGCAAAATAGGAACCGGAATTTACCTGATTACCAATCCGGGTGGAGCAGCTTCTGTCGGTCCTGTTCCTTACCTGCTTTACAACTTCAAAAGTTCAGTAGGTACGGACAGTCTTTCTTTTGCATGTCAGACCGACGGATGCGGTGGTGGCCTTCAGTTGGGCGCACCTGGTTGTCCACTGGGCCTGACCAGCGCGGAATACACTGCCCAATACCCGCCAGCTATTACTTCTTATACCCCAGTCACCTTCAAATGGGTCGTATTGGAATTCCCATCAACAAAACCAACGGCCGTTAACTATGGCGTTGGTACTTGCGCATGGGGTACATCTACCAGAACTTTTGAGAAACAATAGTTTCGATCTTTTAAGTCTTTATACTGCGAGGGCGCCGGTTTCGGCGCCCTCGCTTTTATTTTTCCCCAAACTCCAACGCTAAGCGAATAGAAAACAAACCTTCTTTGTTCTGAATATCCAGCTGATGTTTTTCAGGATACAACAACTCCAAACGCCGCCGCACATTCTTCAAACCAATCCCCGAAGCAGGGTCTTTATCTTCCGCGCTTTCGGGCGCAATTTTATTGAGCACTTCAAAAACCAGCGTTTTTTCATTGGTTTTCAAGGAAATATCAATCATTGGATCAGGAATTAGCCCCACCCCGTGTTTGAATGCGTTTTCCACAAAAGGGATCAGCAGCATCGGCTCAATGCGGTGAGCGCCCGCCGCGCCTTGAATGTTGAGGCGAATATCCACATCATCTTCAAAGCGTATTTTTTGCAGTTCCACATAGTTTTTAAGGTAAGACACTTCCTGCTCCAAGGCTACCTGCGCATCGCCCGATTGGTACAACATGTAGCGCATGAGCTCCGATAATTTCATCGTCACGTGTTCCGCCTGTTCCGATTTGGAGCGAATCAGGTACACAATGCTGTTCAACACATTGAAAATAAAATGCGGACTAATCTGCGTGCGCAAAAACGACACTTCCGATTTCAGACGCTCTTGTTGCTCTTCCTGCCGCGCTTTTTCCTCGGCCAGCATGTAACGGATAAAACCATACCCGGTACTAAGCGCCGTGACAAAAATGACCGGCACAATAAACCAAAACCAATCCCAATGGTGGCGAATCAAATCAGGCGGGATCAGGGATTCCTTCATAAATCCTTGCCCAATCGCAAATACCGCAATTAATACAAGGACTGCCGAAAAATAAACCGTCAGCCCCCGCCGCCTGAAAATATATGGGATCAGCCAGTCTGAATTGGCCAAAAACAATGGAATATTGGTGAATGTAACCGGAATCAAGGCGATGGATATACGCCTAAAGCGGTCATCCGGGGCGCTGGCAAATGGCAGCCCAAACCAAATCGTCCAAAGAACAAGGTGAAAAATAAGGGCAAATCGTGTTTCCGAACTGAGTTTCATACGTGTGGTATTCCTGCAAAAATGCGCAATTCGGGTCGATCATTTTATGTTGTGGAGACAAAAAACGGTTTTCCGGCGATCAATTGGGCGTTTTGGGGGCTTGAGGCAAACGTGATGGCGCCCTGCACCCTTGCTCATTTCATTCCCTCCTTTCGTCTCCACAATCCCCCGTATGATCTACGCAGGTCTGTCCGTAAGGCGCGCAAAGACGTTCTTTGCATTCGAATTTATCATCGCTATACCATGAAAAAGATAATTGTCCTTGTCCTTGCTTTTTTAAGCATCTGCACCTTTAATATATCGGCGCAACAACCCGGAGGCGGCCCGCCCAGTGGTTTTGACCCCGCCAAAATGAACAATGGCCGCTTTTACGGCAAAATCGTTGACGCCAAAGGCAAACCCGTCGGCTACGCAACCGTTCAAATATTCGGTAAAAAATTTGACCCGCAAACACGCTCCCTCAGTGAAGGCATGCTCGGCGGCCAACTCACCGAAGCCAATGGCGATTTTAGCATCGAAAAACTACCGGTTGTAGGCGATTTTACCTTAAAAGTATCGCTCATCGGCTACGCAGAAATCAGCAAAACAGTCACATTCGGCATCAAAGCGCCTTCCGGACCGCCCAAGGGCAAAGCGCCCGGCAACATGCCTTCGGGCGGCGATGCACCAAGCGGCGGCTTCCCAGGTGGCGGCTTCCCGGGCGGTGGCGGCCTCATGGAAAAAGATCTCGGCAACATCGCCCTGCTCGAAGACGGCAAATTGCTGAAAGAAGTGACGGTTTCAAGCCAAGCCAGCACAGTGACACTCGCCTTGGACAAAAAAGTGTTTCGCGTCGACAAAGACCTTAGCGCTGCCGGCGGAAACGCGCAAGACGCCCTGAAAAACGTGCCGTCTCTTTCAGTTGACATAGATGGCAATGTGAGCCTGCGCAACGGCGCGCCCCAGATTTTTGTGGACGGTCGCCCCACTACCCTCACCCTCGACCAAATTGCGGCCGACGCCATTGAATCCGTTGAGGTAATTACTAATCCTTCTGCAAAATACGATGCAGGCGGCGGTGCAGCAGGCATTGTAAACATCGTCCTGAAAAAAGAAAAACGGCTCGGCTACAACGGCAACGTGCGCGCGGGCGTGGACTCGCGCGGAGGCTACAATTTCGGCGGCGACCTGAATGCGCGTGGTCAAAAAATAAACCTGTTCGGATCCTTGAATTATAATGACAATAAAAACGTATCGGAAGGTGAAACGGTGCGCCATAACCTGTTTGGAACACCGCTTTCCGACCTGACCCAACACACTGACGGCAAGGTTGACCGCTTGTTTATAAACGGCCGCGCCGGTGTGGATTTCCTGCTCGACAATCGCAACACGTTGACTGTCAGCGGAAACTATACGCAAGGCCATATACAACCGAATAATATAATCGGTACAACGACCAATTATTTATTTCCGGACAGCACCGTGACAAGCCACTATGTCAGAAGCGCCGACGAAGATCGGAACTTCAGAAACATCGGCGCGACCGCTGCATTCAAACACCTGTTTCCCAAACAAGGCGCCGAATGGACGGCCGATTTGAATTTCAACCGCGTGCATAATAAAAGCACCAACGATTACTCGACGTTATACGATTCGGGTCGAAATAGTTTAGAAAAACAACTCGGTACCGGAAGCGGGCAATTTGTAACGTTCCAGTCCGATTTCGTAAATCCGATTACAGACAAAATCAAATTAGAAGGCGGCGTTCGGGCTTCCGTGCGGCGCAACCGGAGCGACAATGCCAGCTCGATCTTTGACGCAACAGAAAACGCCTGGGCGCCAATCAGCAACCTCGCCGATCACTACAAATTCAGCGACGATGTGTATGCCGCGTACGGACAATTCAGCCAGCAATTTGACAACTGGGGCTATCAAGTAGGCCTGCGGGCAGAAAGCAGCCGGTACTCCGGCGCACTAACCGACCGGGACTCTTCCTTTACCATTTCCTATCCGATCAGCCTGTTCCCCAGCGTGTTCCTGACCCGCAAATTGAACGAAACCGACAACATCCAATTGTCCTATACGCGCCGGATCAACCGCCCGAACTTCTTCCAAACCATGCCGTTCACCGATTTTGAAGATTCCCTGAACCTGCGCCGAGGCAATCCGAAACTGTTGCCGGAATTTACCAATTGGCTTGAACTTTCCTACCAGAACGTTTTTGCAAATGGGCATAATTTGTTGATTTCCTTGTATTACAAACAAGCCACCAACCTGATTTCTTCTTATCAATTTAAGGAATATAACGCGCAATTAGGCAAGGAGGCCATCATCAATACCTACACCAATGC
>JBAXTB010000206.1:0-10484 GCA_037130425.1 Bacteroidota bacterium | reverse complement strand
GCGTACAACTCATGGTCGCAGCCCTCGGGATCTTCATGCGCCAGGTCATTATCGGCAAAACCGCCAAACTCCGGCCCGGTTCGAATCACCCCGTACGCCTCCGGGTTCATGCCCACCGGACTGTGCGCGGTCATGGCAAATAAATGCCAAAACCCCGATTGTATTACCCCATTCAGGAACAACTGCCGTACCATTTCAAGGGAATCAATGGTTTCGCGCGCCGTTTGGGTCGGAAAACCGTACATCAAATAGGCGTGTACCATAATGCCGGCATCCGTAAATGACTCGGCCACGCGCGCCACCTGCGCCACGGTTACACCTTTTTGCATCAGCGCCAGCAAACGATCCGACGCCACCTCCAGTCCGCCCGACACCGCGATGCAGCCCGAAGCCTTGAGCAAGCGGCACAGATCGGGGGTGAAACTTTTTTCAAAACGGATATTTGTCCACCAAACCACCGTCAGCTTGCGGCGCAAAATCTCCAGCGCCAGCTCGCGCATGAGCGCAGGCGGAGCGGCTTCGTCTACAAAATGAAAACCGTGTTCGCCCGTTTGGGCAATGATGGTTTCGATGCGGTCGCACAGAATATCGGCCGTAATCGGCTCATAATTTTTGATATAATCAAGGGAAATATCGCAAAACGAGCATTTTCCCCAGTAACAGCCGTGCGCCAGCGTGAGTTTGTTCCAGCGGCCGTCGCTCCAAAGCCGGTGCATGGGATTCATAATTTCGATCACCGACAAATAATCGCGCAGCAGCAAATCGCTGTAATCGGGCGTACCGGTTTCGCGCTGGGCGATGTCCTTTTCTTCGGCATTGTTGCAATAACTTACCACCCCGTGCAGGCGGGTAAAAATACGTTTCAGTCGCTCGGCCGGACGAAGGCCCCGCAGATGTTCGATCAGGATCATCAGCGGGGCTTCGCCGTCGTCGAGGCTGATATAGTCGAGGTAGTCGAACACACGCGGGTCCGACACGCTGCGCAGTTCTGTGTTGGCAAAACCGCCTCCCAGCACGATTTTGATGTGCGGGTGCTGTTTTTTCAGGTATTGGCCGCATTTAAGCGCCCCGAACAGGTTGCCTGGAAACGGCACCGTGAAACAAACCACATTGGGCTGATACGTTTGTATTTTTTGTTCCAGCAATGCCAGCAACTGCGTCGTCAGCAAGGTTTCGGGCGCTTTCAGGGCCGCGTGGATGGGGTCAAAATGCGTGGCCGAGCGCCCCAAACGTTCGGCATAACGGCTAAATCCGAAATGTGGATCAACCGCTTCCGTAATCAAATCGCCCAGGTCTTCTAAGTACAAAGTGGCCAAATGCCGGGCTTTATCCTGAATACCCAGGGCGCCGAAGGCCCAATCCAATTCGTCCAATTGTTCAAAACGTTTGGCTTCGGGCAAATAACTGCGGCTGCAAATCGCGTGGGCCAGCGTCGGATTCCGGTGCTGTAAAAAGGCGATCACGGGGTCGATGGTCGCCAGGTAATCGTCGCGCAGGCTAAAAATTCGGAAACCATTTTCGGATAGTTCAAGATCCGAATCGTCCATTTGCTGGAACATCTTGCGCAGCCCCTTGGCGGAAAACAACGCCAGGATCAGCTCAATACCCAGATCGGCCTGATGCGACACGATCTGTTTCGTATGAAGGAAACCCTTCAGGTAAGCAGTGGCCGGGTAGGGCGTGTTTAACTGGGTAAAGGGCGGGGTGATGAGCAGGAGGTTTGGATTCAATTTTTTTGATTTTTCCGATTGAGCGGGGATGGAACACAGATGGCGCGGATCCTAAGGATTTTTCTGCTTGCGAGGGGTATTGGGACATGGATAACGCGAACGGATCTGTGTCATCCGTGTCCCATCCACTCGCGCGGAAATCTATTGCCCAATCAACACCGGCGCGCCGTTCTTCCCATTCATAATAATCACCTTCGCGTTTGGCGACAACGCAATTTCTTTCTGGGCTTTAATTTGCTCGTATTGCAGCAATTTATCCGTCAGCGTAGAAGTCAAAATACGCTGGTAATCCGAAATACCCTGGGCTTCCACCCGTTTGCGGTCGGCTTCCTGGCGTTCTTTTTCCAGTACAAATTTCATTTTTTGCGACTCCTGTTCGGCGTTGATCTTGGTTTCAATCGTTTGGCGCACCGATTCCGGCAGGGTAATGTTCCGAATCAGCAGGTTTTCCAGCACAATCCCGCGCTCCTGAAACTCTTTGTCGATGCTTTGGAAAATTTTCTGTTGAAATTCCTCGCGCTTGGAGGAATACAGCGCCACTGCATCATAATACACGGCGTTGTCGCGAATTTTGGTCCGCGTAACCGGGCGCACAATCACGCCTTTGATGTCATTTCCGATGTTGCGCAGAATATCCGGCGCTTTTTCAGGCACCATGTGGTACAGCACCGACAAGTCGATAACCACTTCCAGACCATCGGCCGTGAGTACGCGGATGGCATCGTCGCCGGTTACATCGCCCTCATCATGCACGGCCGACATGGTGTAATTTAATGTTTTTACGTCAAAATGCGTGATCGCCATGAGCGGGTTTACAAAATTTAAACCCTCCTTGACCACATCCGGTTGTACCGAGCCGAACAGGGTTTTTACCCCGACCTGCCCCGGATCAATTTGTACAAAACAGGAAGTGGAAATGCCGATCACGATCATGGCGATACCGATCAGGCGGCCAGACTTGCTCAGGTTGGCAAAAGTCGGATTGGATTTTGCAATGACCGTGGCGATAAAAAAGATAACGGCGCCAAGAAGTAACAGGAACATTTTAGTATGAGTTTGGTTAAACGTTCGGTCTTGACAGGTAATGCGCAGTTGCAAAACTTCAAAACCGGTAATCAAGGTTTTTTTGAATGTTTATGAAGGAAAGTTGGGCTTATATTGCACGACATCTATAGTTTTTCGATGAACCCGGACAGCAACACGTCCAAACGGATCGTTCTTCCGGTGAAGTTAAGCTGTTTGCGAAACTTTTTTCAAGGTTTGTGTAATTACATAAAAAAGCCGCAACAAGTACCACCATCCGGGTATTTGTTGCGGCCTATGCCAATCTTACCTTTTATGTTTATGCAATCCTTGAAGGCGCCGTAAACATATCAATCAAGCACTTTTTCCCCAGATTTATGCGTTTATTTCGCAAAATCAAGCACACTGCTGCGGAAATAAAGCATGAGCAGCAATGAAGTTAGAAAAAATAAAAACATGATCAGGTACAATATGCAGTATCCCTTGCCCCGAGTGTTCTGGATGTTTTCCATATTCGTCCGTTTGTGATGTTCTGTAAAGTGCGGCAAAAGTAAAACGCCGTTAGCAGAATCCGGCACAATTCCTTCGTAAAAAAGCCCGCCGCTTTGTAATCAGGCGTATCTTTGTGTTTGTAAAAGTCATGACTGACGTAATTCAACTCTTACCGGAGCGCGTAGCCAACCAAATTGCAGCCGGAGAAGTGGTTCAAAGACCCGCTTCGGTGGTTAAAGAATTGTTGGAAAACGCCATTGACGCGGGCGCCACCCGCTTGCAACTGATCCTCAAGGATGCAGGCAAAACCCTCATACAGGTTATCGACAACGGCTGCGGCATGTCGGAAACCGATGCGCGTATGTGCTTCGAACGCCATGCTACTTCGAAAATTCGGGATGCGCGCGATTTGTTTGCCATCCGCACCATGGGTTTCCGGGGCGAGGCGTTGGCCTCTATTGCCGCTGTGGCGCAAGTGGAAATGAAAACCCGCCGCGCCACCGACGAATTGGGCGTGCGTATTGTCATTGAAGATTCGACGGTAAAAGTGCAGGAAGCCTGCCAATGCCCGCAGGGAACAAGTATCTCGGTGAAAAACCTGTTTTACAATGTGCCCGCCCGCCGCAATTTTCTCAAAGGCGAACCCGTGGAACTGCGGCACGTCCTCGACGAATTTCAGCGCGTGGCAATGGCCCAGCCGGAATTGTTCTTTTCCCTGCACCACAACGATCAGGAAATTTTTCATTTGCCCATCGGAAACCAGCGCCAGCGCATTGTCAAACTGTTCGGCGACCCGGTGAATAAAAAATTAGTGCCCGTTGAAGAGGAAACCGACGTCCTGAAAATTACCGGCTTTGTCGGCAAACCCGATTATTTCAAAAAAAGCCGGGGCGAGCAGTATTTTTTCGTCAACAAACGCTTCATCAAGAGCAATTACCTGCACCACGCGGTGCTCAGCGCCTATGAAGACCTGATGCCCGCCGATGCCTTCCCGCTTTATGTGATTTTTCTCGACATTGATCCGGAGCGGATTGACATCAACGTGCATCCAACCAAGCAGGAAATCAAGTTTGACGATGAAAAATTGGTGTACCATTACCTCAAAGTGTGCATCCGGCACGCCTTAGGCAGCAACAACATCACGCCAACCATTGATTTTGAACAGGAACGGGCTTTTCAACCTACCCTGACGCATACCCCCCCGCTTCGCCCCGAACCTGACCCGAAGAAACAATCGGTGGGCAATTACCAGGGCAAATCCTCCGGCAATCTTGATCCCGACGGCGCCCGTAGACAGGCCGATAACCTGCGCAACTGGCAACTCATGTACGAAGGCCTGGGTATGCTGAATCCGCAAAAAGGTAGCGACAATGATGCGCCTGCCGAACCAACGCAACAAGGAGGCGAACTGATCGCTTCGCCCGGATTTGAAATACGGGCCGGCGAGCAATTGCACGAAATGGACGATGAAAACCAGTCCTTTTCAAAAAACCAAAAAGAACCATATCAGATTCACGGTCAATATATTGTGAGTCATATTAAGTCGGGTTTTTTGCTCATAGATCAGCAGGCGGCCAGCGAACGCATCCTGTATGAGCGCTATATTTCGGCCCTCGATAACCAGCCGATTGCGATGCAAAAAGCCTTGTTCCCCAAAACATTAGAACTGCCCACCGCCGATGCCGCCATGCTGCGCGATATTTTGCCGGAAATCAACCGTTTGGGGTTTGATATTCAGGAATTCGGGGGAAACAGTTTTATAATACACGCCACACCTTCAGACATGGAAACCGGCCAACAGGAAGAAGCCCTGTTGGAAAAATTGCTCAACCAGTACAAAGATAATTTTGAACTGGAACTCGGCATTCGCGACAACCTCGCGCGCTCGATGGCGCGCAGCGCGGCCCTGCGCCGGGGCCAAAGCCTGAGTGTGCGGGCCATGCAAGATTTGATCGATCAGTTGTTTGCCTGCGCCATTCCGTTCCAGAGTCCTTCGGGCCGCAATTGTTTTATTACATTTGATTTGGACGATTTGCAGAAACGCTTCAGTCCTTAATTGATCCCATATTTTACCATTTTTATTTGATTTTCAGTCATTTATGTCCTATTTTCAATTTTATCAACCTTTTACCGGCGTCGTTCGGCACCTCGTCATCATCAATGTGCTGATGTTTATAGGCACTTATGTACTCTTAGGGCCGGAGCATATCAATTACGAAACGGGCGCTTACGATCATTTAGGACGTCTTCAATTAGCCGTGTTTATGCCGGGATCGGAGCATTGGCAGCCGTACCAGATTGTGACGCACATGTTTATGCACGCGAATGTGAGCCATATTGCATTTAATATGTTTTCTTTGTATATTTTTGGTTCAATGGTTGAAATGGTTTGGGGGCACAAGCGTTTTTTATTTTACTACCTGTTTTGCGGTGTGGGCGCACTTGTGCTGCAAACGGGCGTACAATACTGGGAACTGAGTAAGGAAGGCATTGACCCTATGTCGTTCGATGGCTGTATGTTGGGGGCATCAGGGGCTATTTTTGGCGTTTATGCCGCATTTGCCTACCTGTTTCCCAACCAAATCATTAGTTTGATGTTCCCTCCCATATCCATGAAGGCCAAATATTTTGTGATGATTATGGCGGGTTTGGAACTGGTCTACGGGGTAAGTGGAACGGGCGGCAACGTGGCGCATTTTGCGCACATCGGCGGCGCCTTTTTCGGCTTTTTGTTGATTATGATTTGGTACAAAGGCCGAATAAGCAACATGTACTAAATCCCAAACGTGGAATTTTTAAAATGGCAATATTTAGATCATTCTGGGAAGATTTTCAATACTCGTTGCGGACGGGCAATATGGTGACCAAATTGGTGGTCATCAATTTTACAATATTTGTGGCCGTCAACCTTGCTTATGTGATTCTGTGGATTGGTCATTTGGGCAAAGACGTAAGCTTGGTGTACTGGGATGCGATTGATTACCTCTGTATTTCGGCAAACTGGCATGAACTGCTGTGGCGGCCTTGGACGATCTTTACCAACTTTTTCCTGCACGTCGATTTCTGGCATTTTGTAAACAATATGTTCGGGCTGTACCTGTTTGGCACCATCGTCGGTGATTTGGTTGGCGACCGCAGGGTACTTCCTGTGTATTTACTGGGCGGCCTGGCGGGCGGCGCGTTCTTTTTCATTTCGGCCAATCTTTCGCCCGCGTTCGGAATGTATGCTTTAGGCGCTTCTGCGGCGGTGATGGCTTTGGCTGGCGCGTCCGTGACCATGGCGCCGGAGTATCGTTTGCCTTTGTTGTTTCTTGGCGAGGTAAAAGTAAAATATATCGTGCTGGTGTTTGTGTTGCTTGATTTGGTAGGCATTGCGGGCAGTTCGGGCAATTCCGGTGGTCATGTCGCGCACCTTGGCGGCTTCCTGATGGGTTGCCTGTTTGTGTTCCGACTCCGCGATGGCAAAGACATGGCCGAACCGGTGAACCGCGCGCTTGATTGGCTGAGCGCACTTTTCTCCAGTCGCGCATCGGGCAGAACCAAGCAGAAACGCAAGCCCAAAACAGCCATCAAAGCCAGCATGGGGGGCAGCGCCAAAGGCAGCAATGTAAGCGACAGCAATGATCTTTCGTATCAGGAAAAGCTCGACGCCATTTTGGAACGCATCAAGGAAGCCGGCTATGAAAACCTTACCCAGGAAGAAAAAGACTTCCTGTATGATGCAAGCAAGAAATAAGGCGTAAGTCTTTCACCATTCAACATCCTGCGGAGACCTCCCATAACGTTAAAACCATGCACTATGTACTGAAAAACGCGCTCCGAATGGTGAGCGCGGTTGTGGTTTTGCTCACGCTGCTATCCTATTTGTGCCCGTTGGTGAGTCCGGCGAGTTTTCGATGGTTGGCCTTTTTTGGCACCGCATTTCCCTGGTTGTTGCTGGCAAACGTTGTCCTTACAGTGTTGTGGGCCTGGCGGTTGAACCGATTTGCCTTGTACCACCTTGGCGTTATTATTTTCGGTTGGCAGTTTGTAAGCGGTTTTGTGGGTTTTGATTTTGGCAAAGATATTGTTCCGGAGACCTCTGTTTGTATCGCCACCCACAACCTCGGCGGTATGTTTCGCGGCAAAGCGTACACGGAACAGTCGCGGGAAAAAACCGCTGCGGCTTACGCAAATTTTTTACAGCAAAACGGCTCTCCCGACGTGCTATGCACCCAGGAAACAACCGGTAAATTCTACCACGTGCTTGCGCAAAAAATGGGCTACGACCATACGTTCAACCTAAAAAAAGGCACGGTCATTATGAGTCGCTTCCCAATGGAGGCCGGCGGCGATATTCCTTTTGGCAAAACCGGAAATTCTTCTATTTGGGTAGACATTCGCATGGGCGAGCGCCTCGTGCGCGTGTACAACCTGCACCTGCAATCGAACAGCGTAACCGAAAGCGCCGAAAAAGTGATGGAGGAAAAGGGCTTCGACGAGGAAGAAACCTGGAATACCATCGGCTGGATGCTGGGGAAAGTGAGCAGGGCTACCAGTATCCGCGCCGAACAGGCCGATATGCTGCGCGACCATATTGCTCAATGCAACCATGCAGTGATCGTGTGCGGGGACTTTAATGATACGCCTAATTCTTATGTGTACGCCACGCTTTCAAACGGGTTCAAGGATACGTTTCGGGAAAAAGCCTTAGGTTTCGGTACCACATTCGGCGGCGCGCTGCCCTTGCTGCGCATCGATTATATTTTGACGGAGCCCAAAATGAATACGTATGCGTGTCATACGATACACGACGCGAATTTTTCGGATCATTATCCGGTGGTGGTGGAAGTGGGGTTTTAGGAAATCCCGCTGGCGCCAGGTTCCACCTGGTGTCTACGATCTGTCGGGTTCCACCCGACGTTTGTTGTGAAAGCGGGTACAACCCGCAGGATAGAAGACACCAGGTAGAACCTGGCGGCAGCGGGATCGGCGTACTGGCAAGCCTGACAAACCTGATAATCTCTTGTCAAAATTTTAGTGATTTGCTGAAAAACGATGAACCCACCAATCTTAGAAGAAAATAAATGCTCTGTTCTTATTGCTGAACTTGCTACAGGGCACGTTTTCAAAAAGGACTTAACCCTATTTCTAAACGGTCGGCATGAAAATGATGTTTTCCAAGTGTTTGAAACCATTCAATCTGCAAAGAATTTTGCCCTTGATTTTATTGCAAAGGCACCAGACTTTGAATGCTCGATTTTTGACAATAGACGAGAACCTTTAGCCACATTTGACAAACACGGAGAAAGAAATATCACCTAATGACAGACAATTGCTCATGTTAAAAACCTCCCTCGCCTTTCCCATTAATCTCTACGCGCAAGGATTAATCTCCTCATACACGTTGTTATCCACTTTTTCAACCTTTGATTTAACTGAAAAAAGGAATTATTTGCATGGCTTAATCGAACTTATTCAGCAATCAAAACCCAATACGGAAGATATAGAGCCAGCCATAACCGAAAGTGGTTTGAAACCAACCTTTACGCCTTGTGTATTGTTAAAAAAAGGCGTACAAAGCCATTACCTGGAGCGGATTGCGGCCTTGCCGGAAGCAGAGTTAAACAAGACCTTATTGTTACTTTTAGCCTTGTTTAAAATAGCCTATCTGCGCAGGTTTATTGCCGAGAAAAATAGTCCGGACAAATGGTGGTACTGGGATTTTTCCGATGAAAAAAACTATGAATCCGTTCAAAATCAGATTATTGCCGGTGTTTCAGCCGATTAAATTCCTTCGGAATCTACCCTGCTGTAGCGCTTGTGTCTTTTCGACCAAGCGCACATAATATGGGCAATCAAACCACATAACAAATTGATTATGAATAATATATCATCGCGCGTTGCTTGCGCTTGGTCGAAAAGACACAAGCGCGGCAGTAGATTGGCATGGCGCGAAAGAAAAGCAAAACCTTGCGCGACGAACCCGAACTTTTCAACGAAAAAACAAGTTGTTCGCACAAACATAAACCGTGAAAAATCTCTGGCTAATCCACTAACGTAAAGACCATCAAGCACGTATGCTAAAAATATTCCAATTCGAAGGTGGCGGCCATTTCCTATGCTTAAATGATGATCGGAATTGGGGTTTACTGATAGGCGATGATTTCTCGTCCTTTGAAAAAAACGGCGCTATCTTAGGACTACTACCAGTGTTAGATATTGATTATGAGGCATTTGCAGAAAAAATAAATGCCTTAGGGCTTTCCGCAGAAGTCGACGCAACATTTCCGATGCTTGATTTATTAAAGTACCCATTTGAAAATGAACGGGTCTTTTGGGCAGAACAATCGCTTCAGTGGATCAAAAAAGGCGGATTTTCAGACGCGCTGAAACCCTGGGCCTATACAGTACCGGTCAGTTGGATGCCACAAAAACTGATGCATGGTTTCCGGGCCGCGTTTGATATTCCTAAATATATGCTTCGGAGGTAAACGCCACTTCGCTGGCGCCAGGTTCCACCTGGTGTCTACAATCTGTCGGGTTCCACCCGACGTTTGTTGTGAAAGCGGGTGGAACCCGCAGGATAGAAGACACCAGGTAGAACCTGGCGCCAGCGGGATCGGCGTACTGGCAAGCCTGACAAACCTGATAATCTCTTGTCAAAATTTTAGTGATTTGCTGAAAAACGATGAACCCACCAATCTTAGAAGAAAATAAATGCTCTGTTCTTATTGCTGAACTTGCCACAGGGCACGTTTTCAAAAAGGACTTAACCCTATTTCTAAACGGTCGGCATAAAAATGATGTTTTCCAAGTGTTTGAAACCATTCAGTCTGCCAAGAATTTTGCTCTTGATTTTATTGCAAAAGCACCAGACTTTGAATGCTCGATTTTTGACAACAGAGGATCCCATTTAGCCACATTTGACAAACACGGAGAAAGAAATATCAGTAAATGACATACAATCGCTCATGTTAAAAACCTCCCTAGCCTTTCCCATTAATCTCTACGCGCAAGGATTAATCTCCTCATACACGTTGCTATCCACTTTTTCAGCCTTTGATTTGACTGAAAAAAGGAATTATTTGCGTGGCTTAATCGAACTTATTCAGCAATCAAAACCCAATGCGGAAGATATTGAGCCAGCCATAACCGAAAGCGGTTTGAAACCAACCTTTACGCCTTGTGTATTGTTAAAAAAGGGCGTACAAAGCCATTACCTGGAGCGGATTGCGGCCTTGCCGGAAGCAGAGTTAA
>JBAXTB010000205.1:0-10487 GCA_037130425.1 Bacteroidota bacterium | reverse complement strand
TGCTGAATGTTCCTTGCTGAATGTTCCTTGTTGAATGTTCCTTGCTGGATGTTCCCTGTTCAACACAGAACCAATCAACCCTTTTGACGGGTAAAGGGGATGAACACGTGAAACACAAATATTTATCATACAATTCCAATCAAAAATCGCAAATCACCTATACCGCTCATCCACCCGATACGCCAATCGTTCCATTTGCGTCGTTTCCAAGCACACAAACCCGAAATCCGACACGAGTCGCCCGCGCATACGATACACGCCGCGCCCGCGAAAAGGCGCTTTTTTTAATTGATCGGGAAAATGAACCGTGTCAAAAAAACGACCTTCCCGGTCGAGCCAGGTGCCAAAATGCATGAGCTCGCCCTTGATGGTGCGCGTGTCTTTGCGGCAAACATAATAACCGGTCATGGTGACGAGTTTGTGTACATGATCGGGCATTTCACGGGCAAACAAGCCTAAATCCTCTTGTTTAAGCGCGTTTTCAAGCAAATCAAAAGGCGAACAAAGCGGGAAACTGAGCAATTCCATCTCGTCAAACGCCTGCTCGAAGGGGCCTTCTTCAAGCGTGGGCAGGCGGAATGTTTCGGCTTCATCGGCAAACAACAAATTGGCCCCCAAACCGCTTTCCGGCGTAAGCACCCGACCTTTTTCCCACAACAATTCGCTCTTTTTCAAACCCGTAAAACGAAATGCGCCGATGCGGATCAGAATGTCCAACTGCGTGGGTGAAATATGGATACGCCGCACAAAATCCTCCAGCGACTTAAACGGCCCGAACTCCGCCCGTTGCCGTTCAATGTCCTGAATCACCTGCGTTTCTAATCCGCGCAAGTGAATGAAGCCCAAATAAATGTCTTTGCCCTGAATATGTGTCAAATTGCGGCTGCGGTTTACACACGGCGCGTGGATGATCCCGCCCGACACCCGCGCTTCATGCACGTAAAACTCTGTGCTGTAAAACCCGCCGAAATTATTGATGACCGCCACCATAAATTCCAGCGGGAAATAGGTTTTTAAATACAAACTTTGAAAGGATTCCACGGCAAAACTGGCGGAATGCGCCTTGCAAAACGAATATCCGCCGAAACTTTCAATTTGCCGCCACACTTCTTTGGCCAGTTCTTCCGGGTAGCGTTTGGCGGCGCAATTGTCAAAATATTTCTGTTTTAACCTTGAAAATGCCTCCGATGAGCGTTTTTTACCCGTCATCATGCGCCGCATCACGTCGGCTTCGTCGAGGCCAAGGTCGGCAAAATGGTGCAGGATTTTCATCACGTCTTCCTGGTACACCATCACGCCGAAGGTTTCGCCGAGATGCTCCTTAAAAACCGGGTGCAGGTACGCAAACCCGTTGGGCTGGTGAAAACGCTGGATGTATTCGCGCATCATGCCCGAACGCGCCACGCCGGGCCGGATGATGCTGCTGGCCGCCACGAGGTGTACGTAATTGTCGCAACGCAATTTGCGCAAAAGGCCGCGCATGGCAGGGCTTTCGATGTAAAAACAGCCCATACAACGGCTGCTGCGCAATTGCGCGCGCACTTTTTCGTCGGTTTTCAAGCGCTCCACCTCATGCACATTCACGGCTTTGCCCTGGTTTTCACGCACTAATTTTACACAATCCTTGATATGCCCCAGTCCGCGCTGACTTAGCATGTCAAACTTGTGAAAACCCCATTCTTCGGCCGCGTACATATCAAAATGCGTGATCGGGAAGCCTTTGGGCATCATAAGTAAGGCAGTGGCCTGGCTCAGCGGTTTTTCGGAAATGATGACGCCGCCCGCGTGGATGGACAAATAATTGGGAAAATCGGCCAGCATTTCGCTGAAACGGAGGATATGTTTGGTCCAGGGATGCAGGTTGGCCGTGTTGATTTCCGTTGTGGAATTTTTGGGTTTGCCATTGGCGGGCGACTCCGTTTGTCCGGGCGTTTCTTCACCTTTTCGGGCGCCCCATTCCCAGGTTCCGGGCGTAATGGCCGACCAATAATCCGAAACCGCGTCGATTTCCGCCTTGTTCAGCCCAAATACTTTACCCAATTCGCGAATAATTGCGGCCGGTTGGAAGGTGCTATACGTGGCGAGCAACGCCGTGTGTTCGCGGCCGTAGCGTTTGAAAATATAATCGGTCACGTCGTCGCGTTCGTCCCAGGAAAAATCGATGTCAAAATCGGGCGGCGACGTGCGTTGCGGGTTGATAAAGCGCTCAAAATAAAGATCCAGTTCCAGCGGCTCCACATCGGTGATAAACAGGCAGTACGCCACGATGGAATTGGCCCCGCTGCCTCGTCCAACATGGTGATAACCAGCCGATTCTGCGTATCGAACAATGTCCCAGGTAATCAGAAAATAGGCGGCAAAATCCATTTCGGCAATCACCTTCAGTTCCTTGCGCACGCGCTCCTGCGCAAGGCGATGCCCCGGACCGTAGCGGCGCAAACAGCCGCTTTCGGCCAATTTACCAAGCAAATTCAGGTCGCCCTCCCTGCTTCCCATAAACGTGCGGCGGTTGAGTTGCAGCCCGGTTTCAAAACGAATGGAACAGGCATCGAGCAGGCGCCGGGTGTTTTGCACAATTTTCGGATCGTTGCGGAACGGCTCCAGCATTTCGGTTTCGGTCAAAAAACGTTCGTCGGGCCGGGCCATTTGCACGCCGTCGAGTTTTGTCACCAGCGTATTGGCGTCGATGGCGCGCAGCAGTTTGTGCAGGCGATAGGCTTCGGCATCCGGGAACGTAAGCGGTTGCCACAGCACGAGGCGCTCCGGCTGCCTGCGCCAGGGCGAGGAAAACAGTTTGTTCGCATCGGCCGGTCGGATGCCGATAAACTCATAAGGCTGAAACATTTGCAGCGGTTTCACTTCGCGGTCGTACACAATAAAAACGTCGTTCATGGGCGGCGGCACGGCGGGTAAGGGTTTTCCGGCAAGGGAATGTTCGGTCAACAAAGCGCATAAGGCCGCCCAACCCGCGTTGTTCCGGGCGATGCCGATGAACAACAAGCGGTGCTGCGCGTCGCGAAATTCAATCCCAAGCACCGGTTTAATGCCTTTTTCCTTGCAGGCGCGCACAAAATCAAGCGCCGCCGACGTGTTGTTGATGTCGGTCAGCGCCAGGGTTTTCACCCCTTGCGCGGCGGCGGCGGCCACCAGTTGTTTGGGCGACCAAACGCCGTAGCGCAGGCTAAAAAAAGAGTGCGCGTTAAGGTACATACACCAATGCCGGCTTGTTCATGCGCTGAATTGAATACGATTCGAAGTGTTTTCACCGATAAAGGATAAGGCGGGTGAAGAGATGACCATGAAATAACAAGGAGGCAAAAATAAACGGTATGTTTTGTAAATTTTTTATTTAAAACAAATAATTTTACTGATAATTTATAAAATAAGCCGGTTGGGGGTGGTGTTTAAAGTGCAGATACGCATCAGATGAGGTTGAGTCTAATGCCGTGATTTTAGAGAGGAGGCGTCATCTTCGAGGCACGAGAAGGTGACACCTCTGAACGAAAGCGCTCACGTAATCTTCGTTCTGAGATGTCACCTCCTCCTTTGGTCGGAGATGACACCTCAGAACTGACGCTTAAGTCACCTGTTGCATGCTTATATTTATAATAACATAATTTAATCTAATCTAATCCGTCGTTTTCAAAAACATGCCGCTTGCTCTGTGTTGATCGTCAGTGCTTTTACCGCACCGTCCAATCCTCAATTTCAATTCCGGAAATATTCGTATCCAAATAATTACATCATAAAACCTCAATCGCACGGCTGCTATCTGTTCTGGCGCTTTCCACCAATTCGATCAAATCTTCGGCTGATTCCGGGAAATCTTTCCAACTTCCTGAAAATTGCAGCACCCAATTGTCATCATTGGCTGGCTGGCCTACGTTTTTATCCTTGCGGGAAACCAGTTTAACTTTTATGAAGGTCGGATTCAAGTTGTTTAAGTTGTCTGCCATAATAGAAATTTATCGGTTAGGTTATTTAATAAGGCAAAATGAAACTAATTATTTTTTACCTTACTAAAAAAATACAAAAAGTGTTTTCTTTGCATAAGATTTTGATACAGCTATCGCAACGTGTGCATACATCTAATATCTTGTAACCACCGGTTTTAACCGGTGGAACCGTAACTAATCCCCTCACACATCTATCTTCTTTACAGAACATCAGCATCTAATGTGTTGTAAATGTGGATGTTCTGTAAAGAAGATAGATGTGGCTGTAGATATGCTTTGTCCCCCGACTGAAGTTCGGGGGTTACAAGATGTTTGATGTTATTCCGAGACTAGGCTGAAACCACCTTCCACTTCAAGGATAAATACGCCGCGAATAAATCCCCCAAACCCTTCCATTTAGCCGCCGCCAACGCCTAATTTTGCCGCCAGTCCGAACCGCATCGTTTGCCGGTCAACTTACACAACATGAAACGACTCTTTCTCTTGTCTCTGACTGCCTTTTTGTTGCAAGCCTTGCACGCCCAACCCAACGCCGCTGTTTTGACGGCTGAAGAAGCGGTACGCCTTGCACTGGAAAGCAATTTTGATATACGATTAGTAAAAGCCGACGCCGAAACAGCCAAACTCAACAATACCAAGGGCAATGCCGGAATGCTTCCGACGGTAAATTTGGTGGCCAATGAAAGTTTCACCCTCAGCTCCTTTCAGCAAAAACTGTCGAACGGCAACGAGTTCAATGCTTTAGGCGCCCCCTTCAACACAGCCAGTGCCGGCGTGCAACTAAACTGGACGCTCTTCGACGGCCGCCGCATGTACATCACCAAAAAACGGCTCGAAACCCTTGAATCGCTGGGACAACTGAACCTGCAAAATCAGGTGCAACAAAGCACCGCAGCCGTTTTGCAGGCCTATTACGACATCGCACGCGGGCGCGAACAGGAAAAAGCGCTGACCGAAATTATTACCCTGAACGAAGAACGCCTGCGCATCGCGGAAGCCCGGCTGGCCGCTGGTTTCGCAGGCCAAACCGACGCGCTCCAGGCCAAAATCGACCTCAACCAACGCCGCGCCGACCTGCTGAGCCAGCAAAATGTAACGACGGCCGCCAAACGCGCACTCAACCGCCTGCTCGCACGCGCGCCCGAAACCGCATTTGAAGTATCCGTTTTGCCGGAAAGCAGTTACAAACCCGACCGCGATCAACTGTTGCAAAAAATGCAGGGCGGGAACGCAAGTTTATTAGCCCAACAAAAAAACGCGGACGTGGCAGCCTTAGTCGTAGATGAAACCGGCACGCTCAACAAGGCCCGCATCACGGGTATCGGGCAATTTAATGCCCAGCGCGCCGACAACGGTTCCGGTTTTTTGAAAAGCAATACCCAGGCTGGCTTGACCGTCGGCGCAGGCCTGGTGTACCCGCTGTACAGCGGCGGCAATTACAAACGCCAGGTAGAAACCGCCAAACTGCAAGCCCAACAAGCCGCCTTGCGCACCGACGCCCTGCGCCTCGGCATCGAAACGGAACTCGACGACCAACTGGCGCAGTTCCAGACCCAGCAGCAAATGTTTTTACTCGAAGAAGATAATGTGAAAAATGCCCGTGAAAACCTAAACGTGAGTACGGAGCGTTTTCGCCTTGGCCAAACCAATGCCCTTGAAACCCAAACCGCCCAAAACACCCTCGAACAAGCACTTTTTCGGCGCAATTTGACGCTGTACAACCTTAAAGTGGTTGAGTTGCGGTTGAAATTGCTGTCGGGAGAACTGTAAGTACATGGACCACGAAGAGGGGTTTTACCACAAAGGACACGAAGATTACACAAAGAACACAAAGTGTGACGTACTCTGTTAAGATATGGAAATAGAGGAGAAGTTGATTCAACATTTATTTGAACACTCTACGCTTTGTGGCCTTTGTGTAACCTTTGTGCGCTTTGTGGCAAAACCCTCTTCGTGGTCTAAAAAGCCACGCTTCATGCCCTCATCCAACAATCATTAACAATCAATTCCACCACAATATGCAAGAAGCATCAAATTCACGAAAAGGGCGCACTGCCATTATTGTCGGCGCAGGTTTGGTCGGCTCGCTTTGGGCGGTCTTTCTGGCGCGACGCGGTTATTCCGTAAAAGTATATGAGCGTCGGCCCGATATGCGCGCAAAAGGCTATCAGGGTGGCCGCTCCATCAACCTTGCCATGAGCGAACGGGGCTGGAAAGCCGTAGAAATGGCCGGAATCAAGGCGGAAATCGACAAAGTGGCCATTCCCATGCCGGGCCGCATGATGCACGCGGTGGACGGCACGCTCACGTTTCAGCCTTACGGCAAAGAAGGCGAGGCTATTTATTCAGTGTCGCGCGGGGGGCTGAACCTGGAGTTGTTGCGCATTGCGGGGTCTTTCCCGAACGTGGAATTTTTCTTCGAACATCGCTGCACGGATGTGGATTTGAACAATCCGCTCATCACGTTTGAGGATATGAAAACGGGCGAACACAAAACCATTGAAGCCCCGCTGATTTTTGCGACCGACGGCGCTTTTTCGGCCGTTCGCTACGCCCTGCAACGCACCGACCGTTTCAATTATACCCAGCGCTACCTCGACCACGGCTACAAGGAACTGACCATTCCGGCCGCTGAAGGCAGCAGCATGAATCCGAATGCACTGCATATCTGGCCGCGGGGCAATTTTATGATGATCGCCTTGCCGAATGCCGACGGCACGTTTACCTGCACCCTGTTTTTGCCCTTCGAAGGTGAACAATCGTTTGCAAACCTGAGCGACGATGCTTCGGTGACGGCGTTTTTCCAGCGTTATTTCCCCGATGCCCTGGCTTTAATGCCGACCTTACTGGAAGATTTTAACCAAAATCCGACGTCCTCGCTGGTGACCCTGCAATGCGCACCCTGGCAATGGCAGGGCCGTATTTTGCTGCTGGGCGACTCCGCGCACGCCATTGTGCCGTTTTATGGACAGGGCATGAACGCCGGTTTTGAAGACTGCACCATTTTGGACAGCATGTACGAAACCTACAACGGCGATTGGTCGCGCATGATCCCGGATTTTTCCCGCGCGCGCAAACCCGACGGCGACGCGATTGCCGAACTGGCGCTGCGCAATTTTATCGAAATGCGGGACTTGGTGTCCGATCCCAAATTTTTATTGCGCAAAAAAATTGCCGCCTACCTGCACGCCAAACACCCCGACTTTATGCCGGTGTACTCGATGGTATCGTTTAGCAATATCCCGTACCACCAGGCATTGAAGGAGGATGATAAGCAAAACCGGATGTTCCAGGAAATTCTGGCCATTGATAACGTCGAAACGAACTGGGAAGGGCCGGAGGTGGAGCAGGTGTTTAGACGGTGGACGGTGGACGGTGGACGGTAGACGGTGGACGGTAGACGGTGGACGGTAGACGGTGGACGGTGGACGGGCGAGATGCCCTCTTCATCATCTACTGTCAATGTTACAGTCAACTGTCCCTAGTCAAACTGCCTCCCGTCTCCCCGTCTACCGTCCACACCGTCTACCGTCCACCGTCCCCCGTCAACCGTCTACCGTCTCCCGTCAACCGTCTCCCGTCCACCAACACATCGATTATGAGCTATTTGGATGAACTTAATGAAGTACAACGCGGCGCCGTGACCAACACGGACGGCCCCATTTTAGTAATTGCAGGACCTGGTTCCGGCAAAACGCGGGTGCTTACCTATCGCATTGCCTACCTGCTCCAGCAAGGGGTGAAGCCTTGGGAAATCCTGACGCTGACTTTTACCAACAAGGCGGCGAAGGAGATGAAAGAACGGATTGAACGAGTGGTGGGCGAAAAAGCGCATCAGGTGTGGGCCGGCACGTTTCACTCTATTTTTGCGCGTATTTTGCGTGCTGAGGCGACCAAAATCGGGTTTCCGACCAATTTTACGGTCTACGATACGGACGATACGACCAGCGTGCTGAAGGCCATCATCAAGGAAATGAACCTTGACACGAATGTGTACAATGCGGCGGCCATTCGTTCGCGTATTTCCTTGGCCAAGAGCAATTTGAAAACGCCGAAACTGTATCGTGATGATGCGGATTTGATGTCCCAGGACCGCGCGGCCAAACGCCCGTACATTGTTGATATTTACGAAAAATACACGGCCCGTTGTCAGCGCGCGGGTTCTATGGATTTTGACGATTTGCTGTTACAACTGTATCGCCTGTTTCAAAGCAACCCCGACGTGGTAGAAAAGTATCAGCAAAAATTTCGCTATATACACGTCGATGAGTTTCAGGATACCAACTTTTTGCAATATGCCATTTTGCGGCGTTTGGTGAAATACGAGGGCAGTTCGGAGAACCTGTTTATTGTGGGCGACGATGCCCAAAGTATTTATGCGTTCCGGGGCGCTACGATTGACAATATCCTGGATTTTGAGAAGGATTATCCTACGCTCAAAACGTTTAAACTGGAACAAAACTACCGTTCCACCTTCCATATTGTCGCGGCGGCAAATCAGGTGATTTCCTATAACCGCAAACAATTGGATAAAACGATCTGGACCGATCAGGTTGATCGTCAACGTATTAAGTTGATTAAATGCGTGACCGATGACGAAGAAGGTCGCCGCGTCGCCGACCTGATTCTGGAACAAAAGAACCGCTTTCACCTGCCCAATTCCGAAATTTCGATCCTGTACCGCACCAATGCGCAAAGCCGGAAATTTGAGGAACACTTGCGGCGTATGAACCTGCCCTACCGTATTTTCGGCGGCATGTCGTTCTACCAGCGCAAGGAGGTGAAGGACTTTGTGGCTTATTTGCGCCTTGCGGTCAACCCGCGCGACGAAGAAGCCTTGCGCCGGGCCATCAACTACCCGGCCCGCGGCATCAGCGACGCGACGGTGGACAAACTCAGCGCAGTAGCCGGGGCGACCAACCTGCCAATGTGGGAGGCCATGCTGCATCCCACGCTTGATATACCTGATCGGGCCAAAAAAGCGCTGGCATCTTTCCGCACGCTCTTGAGCGACTGGCAACGCCGCGCCGACACCGATGATGCCTACAAATTAGCCTCCGAAATCCTGCGCAAATCGGGCCTGCTTGAACTGCTGAAAAGCGATACCAGTCCGGAAGGCATCGGAAGGCTCGAAAACGCCAACGCTGTGCTGGACGCCATCAGTGAATTTGCTGATAATCAAGATACTACAACCGACGAAAACGGCGTGGATATTCCAACCAGCAAATCCTTATCCGCCTACCTGCAAACGATTTCGCTGCTCACTGACGCCGATAACGACAAGGACGACCGCGATTATATCACCCTCATGAGCGCGCACGCCGCCAAGGGTTTGGAGTTTAAAAGTGTGTTCGTGACCGGCATGGAGGAAAACCTGTTTCCCTCGTTTATGTCGCTGGAAGACCCGAACGGCATTGATGAGGAACGGCGTTTGTTTTACGTGGCCATCACACGCGCAAAAGCCTATTTGACCATTACGTTTGCCCAAAACCGCTACCGTTACGGCCAAATTCGCAGCAGCGAGCCTTCGCGTTTTTTGGAAGAAATCGGCCCCGAACATTTTGAGTTAGTGGGCGCGATGGGCTCCGGTCGGGGCAATAATCCCGCGCCCCCGCAACCTGCGCGCGCAAGTGTGAGCGGCAATTTTACCAATCCGCGTATGCGTCCGGCCGCCCAGGTAAAAGCGCCGATGATTGATCCAGCCGGTTTTAACCCCTCCTCTTCCGATCTGGTTGTGACGGGTGTGACGGTGCTGCATCTCAAATTCGGGGAAGGCAAGGTCACCAATGTGGACGGCCCAAAAGATAACCGCGTGGCAACGATTGTTTTCAAGGACGATGAGTTGCCGGAACGACGGATTATGCTGAAGTTCGCGAAGTTGCAGGTGATGTAGGGCGGGAGACGGTGGACGGGAGACGGTAGACGGTGGACGGTGGGCTTCGGGTTTGGTTTGCTCAGGGAGGAGACGATGTATCATAATAATATTTTGAAAAAGCCACTACTCATTTGATGACTCAAAGTCATCTGATGAGTAGTGGCTTTTTCAAAATATTATTTGGGTTCGCGAAAGTAATCAATACTTATGCGACAGCCTCAAACCGAGCAAGGGTTGCGCTTGTTGGATGCGGGTTGGGGTACCAAGTTAAGCAAAGATAATGTTAAAGAGTTTGTGGGTATGTTGATCCGGGAACGCGAGGAGTTGGAGGATTTTAAGTTGTATTATTTGGGATGAGGTCGGTTGTTTGTGTTTGCGTAGCGCATGTTTCACCACAGATTTCTCAGATTTACACAGATTTTAAGCGTACACACCATCTGTGAAAATCTGTGCAATCTGTGGTGGGCTTTTTCCCGCCGTGCGGTGCGCTTGTTTCACCACAGATTACTCAGATTTACACAGATTTTAAGCGTACACAAGATCTGTGAAAATCTGTGTAATCTGTGGTGAAATGTCTGTGGTGCCCCCACACCGCCCTTCTCACAAAATATTTCCCCAATCAAAATCTAAAAAACTCAAAAAAACAAAGGTTTTTT
>JBAXTB010000204.1:0-10498 GCA_037130425.1 Bacteroidota bacterium | reverse complement strand
ACGGTTTGCATACTCGGTGATACGGCCCATGCCCGGCACTCAAAGCCAAGCCAAGGCAGCATCCATGCAACCGTTGGGCACAATCAAAAACAAAAAGGGGCATCACCCGAACACCCCTCCGCTTTGGAAAATTAGTAGGGCGCAGCACTGCCAAGCGGGGCGTTATTCGTGGGCAATAAAAACAACATGACAGCACAAGAATTATTGGCGGCATACGCCGCAGGTGAAAGAAACTTTAGCGGAGCCGACCTTAGCGGAGCCGACCTTAGCGGAGCTAACCTTAGCGGAGCCGACCTTCGCGAAGCTAACCTTAACGAAGCTAACCTTAGCGTAGCCGACCTTCACCGAGCCAACCTTAGGAAGGCCAACCTTAGCGGAGCCGACCTTAGCGACGCCTACCTTCGCGAAGCTATACTTAACGATGCTAACCTTAAAAGAGCCATCCTTGAAGGAGCCAACCTTGATGGAGCCAACCTTAGCGGAGCCGACCTTAGCGAAGCTTCGGGATTCATGGAGCCATGGAACTCATGAATTACCTGTCGCCCGATGCGGCAACCATCGGCAACCATGAGCTGGATTATGGACTATACCATCTGCTGTTTTTGGAAAAGATGGCCAACTTTCCCATCGTCGTGTCCAACCTGTACATGAAGAATTTCCACAAACGTTTGATGCGGCCTTACCTTATCCTGAATATCGATGGATTTGATATCCTTATTATTGGCATCATCACGCAGGAAATCATTGAATGGCATAAAATTGCCCAACACTGCATGGGGTCGGTTATGCTGCCCAACGCCAACCCGCAAAACCAATGCAGGGGAGCACAGCGTCCATGCAAACATTGGGCGAGATAAGAAGGCGCTAAATCCAATAAATTGTGTTATCTTTGCTCCAAAACTTAGAAGAAGCATGTCAGAGGTATTAATTTTACAAGAACGTATAAAAAACTCGATTTTTGTCGGTGAAAGCGACTTTAGAGAGTTTAAATCAGCGTTGGAAGGTAAACCTGGCAGTAAAAAACCTCGCCTAGTAAAAAAAATATGTGAGGACATCGCAGAAGCTTTGGTTGCTTTTGCTAATACTGATGGAGGTGAACTAGTCATCGGAATAGAGGATGATATAACAATTACTGGTGTGCCACATTCTGAAGAAGATATTGAGACAATGCTCAATGCAGTAAACTCTCACGTTTTTCATGGGCAGGAGCTGCCAATGGTATATAAACTTAAATTGAGGATTGAAGATAAGACTATCTTGTTTTTCCAAGTTGATAAGGGGACTTCCGAAATCTTCCAACTTCCTGATGGAAGGGTAGTAATTAGGAAAGATAAGAGAACCGTACCTGTTAGAATAAAGAACCTTCAATTTGAGCAACAAGAAGTTAGATCAAGAGAGTATGACAGACATCTCGTTGACGGAGCGACTCTTAATGACTTAAATATCGAGTTAATACAGAATTTAGCAGATACCTATATAAAGGGGCTAACTGTAGAAAGATATTTGCAACAACTTGGGTTAGCAGAATACTCAATTAGTGGATTAAGGATTCGACGTGCCGCGCTACTTTTATTTGCTAAAGATATACAGCGCTGGCATCCTCGTTCACAGGTGAGATTTATACGAATTAACGGGACAGAACTCTTATCTGGGGACAAATATAATGTTTTAAGTGATGAGTTCATACAAGGCAATATATATGAATTGATTTTTAAGGCTTGGGAAATGCTACGGCCTTATTTAGCATATAAAACAGAGTTTGGGGGAGACTCAAAGTTTGAGCAAAAATATATTTATCCAGAGGATGCTTGTAGAGAAGCCCTCTTGAATGCTATTGCCCATCGAGACTATTCCAATAGCAATGGAATTGAAGTGCATATTTTAAATGATAGAATGGAAATTAAAAGCCCTGGTGCTTTGCTTTCTACACTAACAATTGCAGATTTAGAAGCATTGGACAACCGACATGAATCCAGAAATGCCAAGATTGCTTACGTTTTAAAAGTTAGTAAATTAATGAGGGAGATGGGAGAGGGCATGAAAAGGATATTTACGCTTATGCTAGAAAATGAACTACAGAAACCTAAGTTATATTCGAATACTGTTTGGTTTACAGTTACACTATTTAACAAGTCAGATTTTACCCCTTTACAGCAAGAGTTTTTAAAGCTTTTTAACAGTTTCAAATTATCGTCGCCCCAAAAAAGGATATTAGTGGCGGGGATGGATAGTAATGAGTTATCTCCTTTTGATATTTATAGCGCCATTAACTCAAAAGATAGGAATACCTATGACAGAGAAGTTAGTTCACTCCGGAATAGTGGTCTGCTAATACAGATTAGAACAAATATTCAAGCAAAAAATATAGCTTTTAAACTTCGGAAAGACAAGGAGAAAATTCCAAGATTTAAAGTTGTTATACCAAAGTAAAATTGCACGCCCAACAATCGCTTCCCCAAAATGCTTCCTAAACGTCGCAAATTCGTAAAGCGTAACGTTCGATGTAATCTGAAAAAAGAAAGCAAATAAATACAAAGCACTCACCTAAAACCATATCTGTAAAGAAGCCATCACCATGCTCCAACTTTTTCTAAAAACATCCAACATCACGGAAAATGACTGGTCTCAAGCTTATGGAAAGATCGTTCAACTGACGGAGGCATTCCCCCTTCGGCTGATCCGAATCGAGTCGTACAACGGCTTCGAGCGCGACCATCAGGACAAAGATCACCTCGATCTCATAGTCAATCGGGGCCAGGCTGACGAACATATTAGTTTTTATGGCGACTACATGAGTTGGACGGCCGGAACAAGCATCCGTTTTTACAAAAATTGGTCAAAACACCGCGAATTGGAACTGGAAAAAGCCAATTCCAATCCCAAAATGCCAATTACCTGGTCTCCGCCGAGACCTTTCAAAGACGATGGCAGCGTACCGGAGACCAACGGTGAATCCACAAAATATGGCTACATTGATGTACGCGGCGCGCAATACAAATATGCAATCATCGCTATTGGGATTTTGCTGGAAACGCGCTTTCCGGGCGGCGCTTTTCTTACTGCGCCTGATGAAGCCGCCTATGACATTGAGCAGGTGCGCAATTGGCTCGAAGGGCATTTTGGTGAAAACTTCGACATGCCCATTTATTTTGATAAAAAAAGGCTGCTCGATTCTTTTTTGAATTATTACGACGATCCAAAACACGCAGTCGAACGGCTGGAACATCTCTATCGAAACCAGTTCAAACGCAATATGACCTTTGCACTTGAACACATCGGCTACGAACCGACTTTCAGATTTTATGCCGAGGTCTTGTCACATTGTTGGTTTGGCACTTTTGGTTTTTCGGATGTGCTGAACCCTTGGATTGCTGCCACGCATGATTTGGAAAGCACCCTGAATTTGGTCGCCGAAAGCAAACGCCTCCTGCTCGAACGCGGTGATGCGGCGCAAGCCGGGAAGTACGATCTGAATCAAATTTTGGAGGAATTGCTCAACGATTTCATCCTTTGGTCGCCACGCCAACGAGAAGAACTGGAGCGTTTTTACACCAACAAAACAGCCCTCGAAACAGGAGAGGAAGACCTCTGGGGCTCCATTTTGCGGATGTCGGGCCATCGAGTGGATATATGCCCTATTGTGGCCACGCCCGATGAACTTTTTGAGGCTTTCATGTATCATGAGCCTAAAAACGGACGCGTTTTCAGAAAAACAATTGACGAGTGGTTAGAGAAAAACAACGATGCATTTGAACGCCTGATGGAAAAATTGACAGATCAAAACCAGCATCCGACCGATTCAGAAGAACTCAGCGACGACGAAAACACAGAAACCATTTTAGACGAGGAGTCGATTTTGTTGGCGTACCCATCGCACGAACGTTTTTTCATCAAAAAAGCCATCTTAAAGAACCCGGCCTATTTTCAGTTGGACAAGGCGATCAATGATCTCTGCCGTTGGATTTCGGAAATAACAGGCGAGGAGGAATACTTGGGCTACGTCGCGCAAATTCGAGCAGAATCCAATGCCGACAAAAAAGCGCTGATTCTTCGCCAGCTCAAAAAGAAGCGCGATGTTGTAACGGCAGGGCCAGATTTTGCACCCTGGCTGGCTGCGGAGGAAGACCCCAATGTGCTGCTTTTCCTGCGCCTTTTGCTGTCGCTTAAAATTTATGACCGGGGGCGTGCATACGCACGTTATCGAATCTTACACGACAAAACGCTTTGGAATTTGTGGCTGCATGCTCCACATCGGGCTATGTAGATACGATTCAACGCCTGCCAAACAGAAATCTTTCTAATAACTGGGGCCGGAGGGTGGTGGAGTCTTCCGGTATCACACGGGGTAGTTCATGCCGGACGTTGCGAGCAAGGTGTACTTTTCCTGTGGCATCAATCAGATAATTTTTGCATAACAGATACTTTATATTAAAATTAAACAGGCCAGGAATTAAAAATGTTCATGGGTTTATATTGTAACCGACGAATAACGAAGACCAAATGAAACTATTTGTGTTTAAACTTGCTACTTTCCGCTGACTCAAGTATCTTTGTACAAATGTTTGACTATGTATTTCGCTGACATCAAAAACGACATGGCGTTTCGCAAGATATTTGGCAATGAGCAAAAAACTGCGCCACTTATCTCTTTTCTGAATGCGGCCTTGCAATTACAGGGCGACGAACGGGTGGTGAGCGTTTCATTGGCTAATCCCTACCAATTCCCGCGCATTGCAGGAGAAAAAGCGACCGTTCTGGATGTGCGGGCAACCGACCAGTCGGGGCGAAAGTTCGTCGTAGAAATGCAGGTGGCTAACAAAAAAGGGTTTGACAAGCGCGTGCAGTATTACATTGCCCGTGACTATTCCATGCAGATTGAAACCGGAGATGACTATCCATTGCTCAATCCCGCCTATTTTATCGGCATACTTGATTTCCCATTTGGTAAAGGCAACTCGTACAAGACGCACCATTTGATATTGGAAGAGGAAACGTATGAACATCTTTTAACAGACATCAAGTTTACTTTTATTCAATTGCCAAAGTTCAAGTTGGATATACACGAATTAGTCACGCCGATTGACCGATGGACATATTTCATCAAACATTCCACCGAATTGAATATTATACCAGATTTTGCGCAAACCGATGAAGGCTTAAACACTGCTTTTATGGAGGCAGACAGGCACAACTGGACAAAAGAAGAAAGGATAGCGTACGATAATGTTTTGATAAAAAAAACAGACGAGAAACAAGAAAAACTACTGGCAGAGGAAGAAGCAAGAGAAAAAGGGAAAAAAGAAGGACGAGAAGAAGGCCGAGAAGAAGGACGTGAAGAAGGAAAAGAAGAAAAGGAAGCAGAAACCGTAATTAAACTACATAAAAAAGGAAAAACAGATGTTGAAATCGCCGACCTGCTTGATATGCCGCTGAAAAAGGTACAACAAATCATCAAAAACGATGCTGAATCAGGCAAATAGATAAATCGCTTAATTTGTACTAAATTTAGTCAATTTTAAACCCACTCAAAAACATGAAAAGCCCCTCCTCTTTTCAACCCTCCTCGTCCTGCTCCTGCGCGTACACCTGCACGCGCAATGCCCAACTACCGAAGTCGATTTCACTTCACAGGCACAAATAGACGCTTTTCACACCAATTACCCTGGCTGCACGAATATGCCCTATACGATTGACATATCAGGCGCCGGGATCACAAATTTGAATGGGTTAAGTCAATTGACATCGCTTACCGGAAATCTCAGGATTCATAATACGATGCTAACTGACCTCACGGGCTTAGATAACATCCATTCTGCTGCCGTGGGCTTTGATATTCATGACAACCCCGCGCTGACAAGCATTGCTGCCTTGGGAGGCATTAGTACAACCGGCGGAAGTCTCATTATTGAAAACAACCCTTCCTTGACAAGCCTTACCGGGCTAGGTAGTATCACTTCTGTAGGCGGGGGAATTAGTATCTCCTTGAACCCTTTACTGACCAATCTCGCCGGATTAGATAACACTGCCTCAGTTGTAGGATCGTTGAGTATAACTTCCAATGCCGCATTGACCAGCGTTTCAGGGCTTGGGAGCCTTCATACCATAGGAATAACTTTTACAATCATTAGCAACCCTTCGCTGAGCAGCCTCACGGCTTTGAGCGGCCTAACTTCCATTGGAGGGCCATTAAATGTCAACAATAACGCCTCCCTTACAAGCCTAAGTGGATTAGATAATATTGCTTCTACGTCCATTACGTTTGTTAATTTACTAACCAACGCTAATTTGTCCTACTGTGGCGTAACTAGTATATGCAACTACCTTTCCATCCCGGCCAATCCGGCGAATATTTTTGACAACATCAATGGTTGCAATTCCAGAACCCAGGTGCAAGCCTCCTGTTCGGCGCTTCCAATTGAATTGCTTGGTTTCGAGGCAAATAAACAGGGGAATGACTGCCTGTTGACTTGGCGTACTGCTTCGGAACGCGATAATGACCGCTTTGAAGTGGAGCACAGCCGGAACGGTGTTTCGTATGAAACAATCGGTATTTTGGATGGGAAGGGTATTAGTTTAAAAGTGCAGAACTATGAATTTCTGCACCAATCCCCTTTGCCGGGCAAGCATTATTATCGGCTAAAACAATACGATTTGGATGGTAATTTTGGTTATTCCGAAGTAAGGGACGTTACGATAAGCGACAATAGCGCCGTTTTTATTTACCCCAGCCCAATCACGACTGGCAGCCTGCAGATTGTGTTCAACAAATTTTTTGATGGAAATATGACCCTGCGCATCTTTCGGATGGATGGACAGGACGTTTGGTCACAAACAGTTTCCGGGGCTGTATCGGAACAAATCATTCATATCAATGATTTGACGGCTGGGGTTTATGTTTTGCAAGTAAGGGATGAAAACGGGGTGGTTTTTCAGCAGAAGATCATAAAGTATTAAATTTAAAAATTAGTAAAGACAAGATTTCATTGTGTATAATTTATAAATCAAAAAGGCCTTCCCGTTGTACGCTACAACGAGAAGGCCAATATTTTATCTTAAATGAATAAGAATTACTGCTTCACAAAGCGAACTGTTTCAAATTCGTTGCCAGAAATCAAAACAGCGTTGTAAAGGCCGTTTGGATAATTAGCAATATCCAATGTTTTGGTTTCGTAAGCAGATACTTTAGACTCGTGTACCAGCACGCCTTCCATGTTGAATATAGACAAAGTACCAGTTTTACCAGCAAAATCCAGGTTAACCTGGCTGTTAGAAGGATTTGGATAAACCACGGTATTGCCGCTGTTGTCGTTGGTCAAGCCGTTCGGGCCACAGCTTCCGCTGTGAGCGATGGTACCAGTGATTTTAGCGCCTGCCGGATTGGTAACGGCAGACAATACGCTTGCATCAACGGTCAAAGACTGGGTTGTCACGGTGTAAACCAACAAGTTCAGGGTAGCAGTTTGGCCGGCGCCCAAAGTCGGGATCGTCCATTTGTCGCACTTGGTAGAACCGCACAGGTGGTTGAACGTTCCGGCGTTGGTCGTAGCGTTTACAAAGGTAGTACCGTTCGGAGCCGGGAAGTTAAGCACCACATTATCAGCCGGGTAGATATCGTTGTTTTTAACGCTCAATTTCAAAATCAAGTACTGGTTTTTGCAGAAGGTAGCAGGGTTGTTGAATGTCAAGGTTACATTTGGATCCCATGTGCTGTAACCGCTCAACTTCAGGAAGTCCTTCATGATTGGCGTCAAATCGGTGTTGTCGAGCAAACCGCGGCCAGTGATACGGCTGGAGAAGGTACCGCCAACGTTGTCGTCAGAACCTACCCAAACGTCTTGTGGCGTGTGGTTACCGGCAGTTGCGCCGAGGTTGGTGCCGTTACCGTTTACAACCGGGTTAGAACCGTAAGAAATTACGATGCGTGGACCGGTTGGGTTGGATGGTTTCGGGTAGTCGTAGCCCTGGAAGCTGTAAGTGGTGTAATCCGGAAACCAGGCTTCACCTGGCGTTACGCCGTTTGGCGCAGGGTTGGTACCGCCGCCGTTTGCCGCCGTTTGGCTTGGCGTTTTAGCATACGTACGCACTTTGGTGCCATTGTTCTGTGCATCAGCTTCGTCGTGCAAACCAACTACGGCCAAACCGCCGCACTCGTGGTCAGAAGAAGAGAAAATCAAGGTTTCGCTGTTTGGATCTTCAAGCAAGTCGCGGCCTTTACCGATTGAGTTATCGAAAGACAATACTTCTTTGATCAGGTAGTCAGAACCGTAGATACCAGGTGTTGCAGTTGGGTTGTTGGATGCGTAGATCAAATCTGGAGATGGCGCTTCTTTGTCAGAAACAACAATCATGGTGTTAGTGCCTGGCGCATAAGCGATACCGCCTACGTTTGCGTGCTCCATGTGGTCGATACGACCGCCTTCAACCATCAGGAAGAAGCCTTTGGTACCGCCTTTGCGCTTCAATACTTCAATTGCGATCTGGGTCATGTCGGCTAAGTTTGGCTCCCATGGCTTGTTCAACTGGCGGTCTTGCTCGTATTCGCAGTGCGAAGCATTGAAAAGACCCAACAGTTTTTTAGAGCTGCCTGGGGTAAACTGAGACAAATCGAGGTTCATCAACGCATCGCGGCTGTTCACGTATTTGAATCCGCGGCTTTTTGCGATTTCAACCAAGTCGATGTTGTCAACGCGGCTACCGTTGATGGAAACTGGGTTGCCGGCAGCATTTTTGATCGGGTTACCTGCGGCGTCAACGATGTTTTTGTTCGTAGAAGCAGCTGTTTTTGGCAGGAAGTGACGTGCGCCGCCGCCCAACAATACGTCGATTTCAACACCGCGCTTTGGCAGTGGGAGTACCCAGTGCTTGCTCAAGCTGTCATAAGAAGTACCGTATACAGAAGCGTAGTCGGCCTGAGAAGCAGAAATGAACTGCGAAGCAATGATGTCTTCCAGGTCACGGTTCCAAATGTGCGAAGCGAAGTCGGCCGGCGTAGCGTGTGTGATACGCGTGGTCGTAACCAAACCTACTGCATAACCTTGTTTTTTTGCATATTCCAAGATGGTTTCAACTGGAACATTGGCCTGCATGTTGAAAGCGATGGCCTCGTTGTTCACTTTGCCTTTTTTACCGGCAGCATAAACCGTTGCACCTGGCGCAGAGTCCGTAATCCAGGAGTTTCTTGAGTGTGTCGTTAACGTTGCCGTGTAACGCAGGTTGTCGATTTCCATCAGACGGAAATGCTTGTCGTCAGAAAAGCGGCTGTCATCGCGACCCTGACCCAAAGCCATGCGGGTTGCCGTTTTAGGTGCGATACCGAAACCGTCACCGATGTACATGATTACATTGCGCGGTTTTTGCGCAACAGCAGTTACTACCATCAAAAAGGCAGCAACCAAAGTCAACGCGATCTGGCGCGTTACAACTGTGTACTGATTCATAGACATAGAAGAAAATGTTAAATGGTTTAAATTTTCGCAAAAATCCAAAACGTCTAATACGAAAACATGAAGGCTGTTTTACGTTTATGTTACCCTAAGGGAATTGTCATGTATATGACAGGGTTAAGTTTTTGTAAATCACACTTTTTTGATGGATTTCCAGCTGACCTTCGCGGCATAAAACGTATTCTACCAATGTGCAGATTTATTCTTGTTCTGTTGTTTTGTTGTTTTGGAATGTTGACATCCCAAGCGCAGGTATTTACTTTGAGCGGTGGGGAAAAAGATATACCCGTTCGTTTTTTCAAATGGGAAGGCGAAACCTGGCTTGCCACCAATCACCATCTTTTTTCGTTTAAAAAGAAAGACTGGCAGCTGCGTTGGACCTCAAGCGATTCTATTGTTACCGCTGTTGCCGTGGAAGGGCGGATTTGGGTGGGAGAACACAAACATTTAATCGCCCTCGACTTCAAGCGCAATGGAGATCCGGTCATTTTTAAGCAAAAATCAGACGTGATGGCCCTGGCGCACGGCAATGGTGCGAATTCCTTGCTTGTGGGTACTTCTGATAATGTATTTTTGTACAAAGACACCTTGTTAGAAAAGACTTTATTATCTAAAATCTGGGTCAATGATTTGTGCGTATGCGGCGACTATACTTGGATCGGCACTTCAATTGGACTGTCGGCCATTGCGCCTGATGGAACGATACAACAATATGCAGAAGAAGGCGTGAAAGGTTTTGAAATTCCGGATAATATCGTAGAACATATATTGTGCTTGGCAAAAAGGAAGGTATTAACCATCACGATGCCGGTTGCGTTGGCTTTTTTTGATTTAAATCAGGCGACCCTGCCTTCCCACCCCGATCATTTTGACTATTTAGGCGAACGCGATAACAACGTGCTCGACGCCTCTGATGCGACCGGTGGATCGGCGGTGTTTGCTACGACATTGGGCGGCGTGTTGCTCGTCCGATTGCCGGGCGGCCCACACGATCATGACCATGCCCCGAAGATGAACGCGGTGCGCATCCGGCCTGAGTTGAAGTTTCCAGGCAT
>JBAXTB010000203.1:0-10551 GCA_037130425.1 Bacteroidota bacterium | reverse complement strand
CCGGGTTTGTTTATGGCGGGCGAAATACTCAACATTGACGCCATCACCGGCGGGTTCAATTTTCAGGCGGCCTGGACCGGCGGGTATTTGGCCGGATTGGCGATGGCGGCAACACCGGAAATTCCTTAGTTTTTGCGGTATTTTCCTTGGTCGGTCGCCAATGAAAGCAGCAAATAAAAAACTTAGCCATACCTTTGCGTTTTTTAGCACGAAATACAACCAACGAAATATCCATGAGCGATATCCTTTCCATCGTGATGCCGGCCTATAATGAAGAACGAACGATTCACTTGATTTTAGATAAAGTGAAGCGGGTTGAATTAATTGCCGGTATTCAAAAAGAGGTCATTATTACCAATGATTGTTCAAAGGATGATACCGAAGGCGCGATCCGCCGATATATGGACGCCAATCCGGAACTAAACATCCGCTACCTGAAGCATGAGGTAAATAAAGGAAAAGGCGCGGCTTTGCATACTGGCATACAACATGCGAGCGGCAAATACCTGATTATTCAGGATGCTGATCTGGAGTACGACCCGGCGGAATACAATATTTTGTTGCGCCCGATTTTGGACGGCTTTGCCGATGTGGTGTACGGCTCGCGCTTTATGGGCGGGCGGCCGCACCGGATTCTGTTTTTCTGGCATAGCATCGGGAATAAATTTCTGACGCTTTTGTCCAACATGTTTACCAACCTGAACCTGACCGACATGGAAACTTGTTACAAGTTATTCCGTTCGGATATTATAAAAAGTATTAATTTAAAGGAAAATCGTTTTGGTTTTGAGCCTGAGGTAACGGCTAAAATAAGCCGTGTAACGGACATCCGCATTTACGAAGTGGGGATTTCGTACTACGGACGGTCTTACGAGGAGGGTAAAAAAATTGGCGCGAAGGATGGTTTTAGGGCTATTTATTGCATTTTGAAGTACAACATCTGGTCAAAATAAAATTTTTTTGACTTTTTGAAGTCTTTTTTTATCAACAAATGATCTGTTTTATGTATAAAATAGGTGTGCAAATTTCGTATAATTGATTGATTTACAATAAAATAGAATAAAAACACTTGCCAAAAAGGGATGTTTCAGTGGGTTAACAAACCCCGTTTTGTGTCCTTTACAGGTCAAAATTTTTGCCGCACCTTTGTATCATCAATGAAAGACAACGCGACGGGATGGAATGAGTGTAGAAAAACATTGATCACAACATTGAAACTTTTCATGAGATTATATACGGGAAACCGGCGCGATGCAAACGAGCATCGCGCTTTTTTTTTGCGGGAAACGGTGGACGGGAGACGGTGGACGGGAGACGGTGTGGACGGGGCTAAATATGGTTGAGGGTGGACGGTTGAGGGTATAGGGCAATGTATTATATTTGCGTGTCCTCTTTTAATCATGACACGCATGAAACCACACTTCTTCGCTACATTTATTGCTGTTTTATGGCCCATTTGGTGCTTTAGCCAGGCGGAGCGTCTTGACAGTATGAAGCAAATATTGACGGTGCAGGCTGGATCTGACCGACTATATACGTTGCTTAATCTTTCATACCAATATTATGAGTATGATATTCAGGCAGCGTACAACTATGCAACGGAAGCCTTATCCTTGGCCCAAAAACTTAAGAATCGGGCGGGCGAAGTACATGCACTTTCCCTCATCGGCGAATATTATTACAACGTAAATGACCTAAATACTGCCCGCGATTGGTTCCGCCAATCTGCGGCAATTGAGGTTAAAAACGGAGGGACAACGTATGCCGGTTATAACGAAATTCTTTGGGCCAATACGTTTTTTCAGGAGGCCCAAAATGATTCTGCCCGCATTCATTATGAAAAAGGGCTTTTTTTACTTAAAAATACGGATAATTACGATATTAGACATTATGCAAATATTGATTATGCCACTTTCTTAGTTGAACAACGACAATCTGACCAAGCCCGGAAAATTTTGAATGAAGCCTATGACCAAGCTATGTTGCGCCATTCCAAGGATAATCAGGCGGATGTGCTCATAGAACTAAGTCGGCTTGAAAACACGGTTGATGAATATCAAAAAGCAAAGGATTGTCTGACGAAAGTTGCGCCTTTACTGCCCGGCCCTGGGTATAGTTACTTGCGGCTTGCATATTTCTATCAACTTGGAAGTACGGAGTATAATTTAGGCAATTACGTGAAAGCCATTACCCAAATGCGAGCGTTGCTTTCCACCAAAGAAATCGGCCATTACGAGGATTTGCAGGCCAAGGTAAATGCGCTCATCGGGAAAATTTACTTGTACCGGGGAGAATTCGATTTTGCCTTGAAATCCTACTTAGACGCCTTAAAAACAATGGAACGGCTGAACATGCGACTCGAACTGGGGCAGTTGTACGGGGAAATTGCCTGGTTGTATTTCAAACAATTTAACGACCCGGAAACCGTGGTTTTTGCAGGTAAGGCCATGAAAATGGGCATAGAAATCGGTGATAATTTGGGTGTCGGACATGCGCATTCGGTGTTAGGCTCTTTATACACAACGCAGAAAAAATATGATAAAGCGCTTAAAGAACATAAGCAAGCGCTGGAAATCAGGAAACGCAGCCAATCGAGATCGGGTATTTCCGAATCTTATTACAATATTGCTACGGTTTATGAAAAAGAAGGCAACATACAACAAGCCGTGATGTATGCCGAGCAAAGCTTAGAAATAGATAAAGCCTTGGGTAATCTGTTCAATTTGGGTCTGAGTTATAAAAAAGTGGCTTCTTTGTACATATTGATGGGAAAATACAGCGAGGCCCAAACGTTTTTGATACTTGCCGATACCTGCGCTCAAAAAACGCGGTCGCTTGAATTGCGCCGTGATATCGACCTGATATTTGCCGATTTATATGAAAAAGGAGGCGATTTTAAAAAGGCCACTGAGTATTTGCATAAAGCGTTCAATTCAAATGACAGCTTATACAATGTATTGAATGCAGAAAAAACCGCTGAAATCAGGGGCTTATTTGATTTGGAAAATATTGAATTAAAAAGCAAGCAACGCGCACAGGAATTGGCTTTTCAACGTATTGAGATGGAAAAGCAGCAGAACTATTATATTTTTGCAAAAATCATTCTGTTTTTAGTCAGTTTGTTTTCGCTGGTCAGCGCCTACGGGTACTACAAAAGTTGGAAAAGTAACCTGAAATTGAAGGCTGAAATAGCAGAACGCAAAAAGGCGGAAGCGCAAAATATCCAAAGCCGCTTAAAATTAGAAGAAGCGCAAGCCCTAACACATGTCGGAAATTGGGAATTTCAGCTCGCTACCGGCGCCATGTCCTGGTCAAAAGAAACATACCGCATTTTTGACCTTGAAAACCACCCGGATGAGGGCCTGTATGAAGCCTGGCGCGCAAAATGCCACCCTGATGATCTGGCAAAAGTAGAAGAAGGTATTAGGCAAACCATCAAAACTGGAGGGCCTTTTACCGTCGAGCACCGCGCTGTTTTCGAGGACGGCTCCGTAAAATACATCAACTGCATCGGTGAAGCGATTAAAGATGCGCAGGGAAATGTAATCGGCTTGAAGGGTACAGATCAGGATATTACGCTTCAAAAACTGGCCGACTTAGCCAAATCCGAATTTCTTTCCAGCATGAGCCACGAAATTCGCACGCCCATCAACGGTGTAATTGGGATTGCGAACCTGCTGCAAGGAGAAAAACTCACGCCGACCCAACAAGAATACGTACACACCTTGAAGTTTTCGGCCCAGCACCTGTCAAGTATTGTGTCGGATATCCTCGATTTTTCAAAAATTGAATCCGGGAACGTAGTTTTTGAAAACCTGCCTTTTAACCTCAGAGACCTTGCGCACAATGTGTTCAAACTTTTTGAAACCCAGGCCCGGGAAAAACAATTGCGTTATGATTTTAATCCTGATACGCACATAACAAATTTATTATCAGGCGATTACGTGCGGCTTATCCAAGTGCTCTCCAACCTGCTCTCCAACGCCATCAAGTTCACCGAAAAAGGCGCGGTCGAATTCGCTTATGTCCTCGAAGAGTCCACCGAGCAACAGGTACGGGTGTTGTTTACGATAAAAGACAGCGGCATCGGAATTGCCGCCGAGCAAACCAAGCAGATCTTCGATAATTTTTATCAGGCCGATGCCAGTATTAGTCGGAAATACGGCGGTACCGGATTGGGGCTAAGCATCAGTAAAAAATTGGTAGAGCAGCAGGGCGGAAAAATTTCGGTTGAAAGTCAGGAGGGGATAGGTTCCGTCTTTACGGTGGAACTGCTGTTTGCGACCGTTCCCGACACTACAAATAGCAATGCTGCGCCGACTGTTGAGACCAAACAGGATCTGAGCGGTATGCGTATTTTGGTTGCAGACGATAATACTGTCAATATATTGGTTATCACGCCTTTATTAAAGCGTTGGGGCGCCGAATACACGGTTGCCCGCGACGGCCTTGAAGTATTGGAATGCATCAAACAGACCGATTTTGACGCCGTTATTATGGATATTCAAATGCCCAATATGGACGGTCGGGAGGCCATGCTGGCGATCCGAAAAATATCGGATGTACGCAAACGCAGCACCCCGATCATTGCATTTACCGCAGAGGGTTCACTGGAGTTGCAAGAAGATTTGATTCATTTGGGATTTGATGATTGCCTAACTAAGCCGTTTCAGCCGGAAAAAGTGCTTGAAACGTTGAGACGGGGTGGACGGGGGACGGTAGACGGTGGACGGTAGACGGGGGACGGGGGACGGTAGACGGTGGACGGTAGATGGGGGACGGTAGACGGTGGACGGTGTGGAATTTGATTTTAAATTTGTAAGTACTTAGCACACTCCAAAAATCCTGAAGGGATTTTATGTTTATAGATCAAGCCTGGTAAAATTTCCCAATCCTGAAAGGATTGTATGTAAAAACGCTATAAAAATACATAAAATCCCTTCGGGATTTGAAAAAAAGGAACATCCAACATTGCTATAAACATATAATCCTTTCAGGATTTTTTGATGGTAAATAGTTACTTAAATTTTAACGAAGTTTTAGGTTTTTTAGGTATCTGCTTTGGTCTAACTAATTATTAATCAATCAATTAAATGTTCTATAAATAAATTTTAATAGTAGTTCAAATGCAATACCGGACTTGAAAGGAAAAATAAGATCAAGATCAAAAACAAGATCAAAAACAAGATCAAACCCTAAGCATAACATCCACCATCCACCGTCTACCGTCCACCGTCTACCGTCCACCGTCCACCGTCTACCGTCTACCGTCCACCGTCCACCGTCCACCGTCCACCGTCCACCGTCTACCGTCTACCGTCTACCGTCCACCGTCTACCGCCCACCGTCTACCGTCCACTTAAGCGTCACCGCGCCCGTTGCGTTTTTGATTTGCCAGAAATATAAACCGGCGTGTAAGGTCGTCAAGTCCGGCGTCCATTGTTGCCCGGACGCGAGATCTCCGGCGTACATCAAAACACCTGCGGCATTAAAGATTTTGAGCGACAGTGGCTCGCTGAAATATTGGTTCGATTGCAGTGTCGCCGTTGGTCCGCCGGGATTGGGAAATAAAGTAAAATCGGCGCCGACCCAATGCCCGGATGACCCAGAAGGCTCCAAAGGCGTGGGCGCATTCAGGTGAAGCGCGTAAATATTGGCGCCGTTGGTACCTACCCAAACATCTTTCACATCTTCGTATATGCAAAGCGGATCGGCATAAGGCAAAGTCGGAGCATAAGGATACCAGTGAAACGGGTTATCAGGTGTGGAATACAACAAACCCTGGCAACGCACGCCCATGTAGCGTTTGTTGCCGACTAAGCGGATAAATCGAATATCGGCAGAGGCAATCGTGTCGCCGGTCGCGGTGTTGATCGGATAAAAGCGTTGCCAGTTGTCGTCGCCGACATGCAGCAGGTATAGTTTGCCAAATACCTTGCCGAGTACATATTTTTCATCAAGGCTGAAGCACCAGTTACTTTGAAAATAACCGCTTGGCGGGTTCAGGCTGATGGGTTTCCAAAAAATATTTTTTGTGCTTGATGCAAATACGGCGTCTGATCCGTCGGACAATTTAAGCGTACACAATAATAATCCGCCATCTGCGCGAAGGTTTGTAATTTTATAATTTGAAGGAGGTAAAGAGATGATCGCTTCGGGTGTTGTTTTTCCGTCTTTCAAACGGAATATTTGGGTTTCATTGTAGCACCACGCGTCTTGCCCTGAAGCGATTAAGTTGTAACAACCTGTGATCTGAGGAATGTTTGTCCAGGTCTGGCCGTTGTTTTGCGAATAGCGATATCCACAATTATTGTTGGTAAAAATCCTTTTTTGGGTCAGCAATGGGAATACGCCACTGCTGTCTGAAGTCCAGTTTTCTCCCTGGTCATCCGAAAAAAGCACGTTTGTTTTTGTTTGGGCGTACCAGCGCGTTTTGCAGGATTTGGCAATTGCTTGCACTGTACCGGCATCCATGCCGTTCATAGCGGGCTCAAAAGTATTTCCCTCATTCCAGGATCGCATCAGCCCTTCTGAAGTAGCCGCAAGCAAGCGATCCGGCAAGGCAAGCATGTCGACAAAACGATATCCGTCCTGGAAATAAGTTGGTGTATTCCAATGATTTCCGTTGTCCGATGAATGCGTTATTGTGCCCTGATACCCTTTTTTATAATAAAACAAGCGATCTCCATTTCCCGCAAACCCATCCTCATATTTAAACGTCGTATTAAAAAAGTAGCCCAAGGTGTCGGCGTCCAAAACCTGCCAATGTTGGCCCCGGTCGTATGAGCGTATGATGCGCGCGTAACCCGCATATTTCGCAAAAAGCACGGTATCAAGGGCAAACAGCGCCCCAAATTCATACGAGGCCGAAAAATTTTGTTTCCACGTTGCGCCGCCGTCTTTCGATTTCAGGATGTACCAATCTACAATGGCAAATAAATCCGGCCCGACCTTGGCAAATCCCTGATAGGCGTCAAAGCAAAACCAGTCCACCGTAGCAGCCCAATGTTCGCCGCGATCCACCGAGCGGTAAATGGTAAATTTGCTGCCCACCAGCACCGTATCGCCGGTTACAAAAATGCGGGAAATCTGTTCTGTCGGCGCCGGGTTCAGGTAAGGTTTGGACATGATTGTATGCCAATGCGCGCCTTGGTCTTCCGTTTTGTTTAATTCGCCTTTGCTGTTGAGTATATAAATGACGCCGTTATCTACCTGCACCTGAATGGCCGCAATACCCAATGGCCGACTGCCTTCCACTAAGTTCCAATGATCGCCTCGGTCGGTACTTTTGTACACACCGCCCGATGTGAGCACGTACACATCATCGCCGTCTGTGTCAAAATTCACAGGTGAGGCGGCTTCGCGAATCGGAATATTAATCCATTGGGCATGAGCGGTTTGCAGGCATCCCAGGCAAATAAAAAGGAGTTGAAATATACGCATCATCAGAAATTATTTGAAGCTTTTAAATTACGCTCCCGTAGCTGAACCCTCCCATCTAAAATCTTAAATCATGTAATCTTAGTTCTTAAATCCTTAAGTCAACGACATCGCCGTCTACCGTCCACCGTCCACCGTCCACCGTCTACCTCCCCCCCTTCACCCACTTAAACAGCACCGTCCCCGTCGAATTTTTGATTTGCCAGAAATACAAACCTGCGTGTAAAATGGTCAAATCCGGCGTCCATTGTTTTCCCGGCGAGAGTTCTGCTTCGTACACCAGCACACCTGCGGCATTAAAAATTTTGAGCGACAACGCATCGCTGAATGCCCGACTAAATCGCAGTGTCGCTGTTGTGATGCCGGGATTGGGAAACAGGGTAAAATCCGCAGCACTCAATTGGCCCGAAACCGTGGCGGGTGCATAATTATAGGCATAAATATTGGCCCCGAAGGTGCCTACCCAAATCTCGTTTTGATCGAAAAAAATAGATTCCAAAATTGGGTAAGGCACGGCAGGATCGAATGGATACCAATGGTACGGGTCATCAACGTTAGAATAAAACAAGCCTTGGTAGTAGCCACCAATCCAGCGATAGCCGCCGCCGGTTTTCATAAAATGGATTTGGCTCATCCGAATTGTGTCGCCGGTGCTTACGTTGATGGGATAGAACTTTTGCCAATTGTTATCGCCTACATGCCATATATGATAAACGCCATTTATACTTTGAAAAATGTAGTTTTCTTCCTGAAAGGCCAGCCCCGGATAATCCATATTAGTAGGCGGAATTTTAATCCAATTGCTTTGATCCAAGGTTGTGGCATATTCGGAGATAGAAGTATCCGTCACCACCTCACAGCGCAATAACCCGGACGCTACACGCACGGAAGTCATTTCGAAGTTCGGCAACGGCGATGTACCGAATGGCTCCACCGTGGTTTCCCCGTCCTTCAAACGGTATATTTGATGCCTATTATAAAATAAGGCCGCATGATCTGATGTCGCCATATAAAAACAGCCCGGCAATTGATCCGCACCGATCGTCGTCCAGTTTTGCCCGTTATTTTCAGAATACTGGTAAGCGCAGCTATCCATTCTAAAAATTCGATCCTCCGTCAAATAAGGGAAATAGTATACGTGATCCTTTGAGGCCCAGGTTCCCCCTCTGTCATCGGAATAATAGGTGCCATCATCCGTTTGCACCCACAACCTGGATTTACAAGATTTGCCGATGCAGCCTACAATGCTCGCATACATACCCTTCATCGCAGGTTTAAACGTTTTGCCTTCGTCTGTCGATTTCAACAGCCCTTCAAGGGTCGTACAAGCCAGCACACAATCCGATAAAACAAGTAAATCCCGAATACCAGATTTGATCGTAGCACTACTTGGGGTGTCCCAATGGCTGCCGTTATCATCTGAGCGTGTAATAAGGTTTAGCAAGTGTTTTTTATAATAAAACAAGCGGTGTCCAACGCCTGCCAAGCCGTTTTGAAATGCAAATTCCGTATTGAATGAAGGGCCAAGTTGATTGGCGTCCAAAACCTCCCAGTGAATGCCCCGGTCGAACGAACGCAACATGCGCGCAGCATTGGCAATTTTTATAAACAATACATTATCAAGACTAAACAGCGCCGAAAGTTCTGAAACGTCTAAATAATTTTGTTTCCAGGTTGCGCCGCCATCTGCCGATTTCAGAACAGATTTATCCACAATAGCAAATAAATCAGTCCCTGCCTGGGCAAATCCCTCGTATGTGGAAAGGCTGGGCCAGTCCACCGTGGAAGCCCAGTGCGCGCCCCGATCTACCGAGCGGTAAATGGTGTGTTTGCTGCCCACGAGTACCGTGTTGCCCGTTACAAAAATGCGGGAAAGTTGTTCATCAGGAGCCGGATTAAGGTAAGGTTTGGCCAAGATCGTTAGCCAGTGGGCACCTTGGTCTTCTGTTTTAAACAACTCGCCGAAACAGCCCAGTACATAAATCACACCATTTTCTACCTGTATTTGCATGCCGCAAGTCCTTATGAATCGGCTGCCTTCTACCAGGTTCCAATGATCGCCGCGGTCAGTACTTTTGTACACGCCGCCGATGGTGAGTACATACACATCATCGCCATCTGTATCAAAATTCAGCGGATAGGTCTCTTCGGCGATTGGAATATTGGTCCACTGGGCCTGAGCGGTTTGCAGGCTAAATACGAATAGAATTAATAGTTTTAGTGTACGTATCATCTGAATTAGTTTTAGGCTGCTAATATATGCCCTCCCGGACAAACGATATGCAAGAATGAGTAAACCTATCCGTCTGAAGGATGAATAAGCCACCCCACCGATTGAACCTTGTCTCCTCCACCGGCCTCCCCTCTACCCCAATGTCATTAACTTAAGGATTTAATCTTAAATCTTAAATCCTTAAGTCAACGACATTGCCATCCTCCCTGGCAGCATTTTTCCGCACCAACACGTTTAATCCGATATACAACCATTTCATTTCTAATACTTTAACCCATATACGAATGTGTAAATCAGTTATTGCGGCGGCATTGCTGTCGCTCGTATTTCTTATGTCCTTAGGCGCGCAAAACCTGCCTTCAAAATGGCAATTTGGCGTGAAAGCGGGATTCCGGATGCAAATGCTCCCGAACGGCGGCGGGCAGGGCGGCGATAATTATTTGATCCAACGGGAAGGCATGCACGGCGGTATTTTTGCCACACGCCAGTTGAATACCAAATGGTCTTTGCGCGGCGAAATAGAATATGGCCGCAGTGTCAACCGAAATGGTGAGGAATTCAGCCGTTTAACATACGTGTTGGCGCCGAGATATAAGTTAAATTCATGGCTCACGCTGGAAGCCGGTCTGGAAGCGCGGCAACCGGGCCTCACAACTTCCTGGGTAATTGCCGGGCCGCGCCCCATGGAACGCGCCAATGCAAACGTCTTTGCAGGAGTCGCCCTGAAATTAGGAACAGGTGAGTTAAATCTTCGCTATTCGCCTGGTTATCAAGCAAATTCGCCATCAAGCCGAGGCGGCTGGACACACGGATTTCAAATTGGAATCAGCGCCCCTTTATTTCAAAGCAAGCAAAAAATCCATTGAGACTTGTTCCAG
>JBAXTB010000202.1:0-10557 GCA_037130425.1 Bacteroidota bacterium | reverse complement strand
TTACGAAATTCAAACATTCCTGAATTTCAAAGGACTCAATTGCACGTGCTTTTTAAAGAAATTATTGAAGTGGCTTACTTCGGTAAATCCCAGGGCGTAGGCGATTTCGGAAACAGACCAGGCGCTGTGTTTCAGCAACACTTTTGCTTCCTGCAAAAAACGCTCGGCAATCAGCTGCGAGGTCGTTTTTTCGGTCGTTTCTTTTATGGCCCGGTTTAAATGATTTACATGGATATTTAACTGCCGGGCAAAGTCGGAGGCGGCGCGCAACTGTACCGTTTGATGGTTTTCATCAATGGGAAACTGCCGCTCCAGCAATTCCAGAAACAGGGTGGAAATGCGTTGGGAAGCGTGCATGGTTTTCTTGTCAAACTCCGCGATTGGCTGCATTTTCATGGCAAAATGCAACAATTCAAACACAAGTGTGCGCAAAACATCGTATTTGTGTTTGTAATCGGAGTTGATTTCTTCAAACATCCGCTCGTAGATATCGCGCACTTTGGCCACCTGTTCATCCGTCAGTTCAAACAAATGCGTTCCCTGCGGCTGAAACACGGCATATTGGTTCAGATCGCCATACTGGTGAAAAAAGTGGTGGTTGAACACGCAAAAACAGCCTTCCCGAATATTGTCCAAATGCTCCCATTTGTAAGGGATTTGCGGGTTGGAAAAGGAAAGCGCCTGTTTTTTTACCTCCATCACTTTGTCGGCAAAATGCACCTTGCTGTTGCCGATCACCAGCATAATTTTGAAATAATCCCGCCGTTTGTAAGGCACCGGTTGCGCCTTGTCGCCCACAAAAGGTTCTAACCGGAATACGTTGAAATGCCCGATTTCGCTGCGGATATTGTCCGGCATCCAATCAAATTTTCTTTTGTAAAACGCCTCAATGGATTCAACCTTGTTCATCGTAAACTGTGTTGTATGGTGATGCAACGCTGTGCAAACTACGACTGTTCAACGTGTTTTTCATCGTCTTGTATGTTCTTGATTTTCGATATACAAAGGAACTTGAAGTACAGGCCTTGCTTTAACGAATATCAAATGGAGCGTTACGAATTTCAAATAATCTGCTTGAAACCTGAAGTTATTTACACTGACAGGCTATAATTTTAAACCCAAATATTTTGTTATTGTATTTCATAATATGTCCGTATGCGACAAAAAATATTTTTTTAACATCAAAAAAATATTTCAACTTAAGTGTTTGATAGACAGTAGTTTATAAAAATACTTTCATTTTGTTTCTTCCAAGCCTTTGTTTTTGCCTGCTTTCCCGATAAATTTGGCCTCAGCTTTGATGGGGGCTTTTTCCAGCCTCTTGTTCTATTCATTTCAATCCTAATCCCCCACTGTATAAATGGCATCTTTCGGACCGAAACAAACCTTAACCCAAAGACTTCAGCAGAAACTGTCGCCGCAGCAAATTCAATTGATGAAATTGCTGCAAATCCCGACCGCCTCGCTGGAACAACGCATTCAGGAAGAACTTGAAATCAATCCCGCCCTCGAAGAAGGCGATGACGGCGAAATCATGCCCGATTCCCTTTCCGAAATGGATATGGACGATATGAATGCCGATTATTTTGCGCGGGAACAAAAGGCAGAATCAGATGAACGCGACGACGATCAGGTAGGGGAACCTGAAATCATTGAAGTCATTGAACGGGAAACGGCCGACGATTATGCCGGAGAGGAAGATGCCGTCAGCATTCGGGAAGATGACGTGGAACTCGACGATTACCTCATGGATTTTATTGAGGACGATCCCGCCACCTACAAAACCAAAAGCGATGACCGCGCCGATGAAGAAGAAAAAACGGTTCCGCTCGCGTTTGAAAGTACTTTTCACGAATATTTAGAAGAACAAATCGGCCTGATCGACCTGCAAGACGACCGCGAACGCATGATCGCGCTGCAAATCATCGGCTCTATCGACGACGACGGCTACCTGCGCCGCGACCCGACCGCGATGGTGGACGACTTGTTGTTCAGTCAAAATGTAAGCACCGACGAAAAGGAAATCTTGCGCATCCTCCTGAAAGTACAACAACTCGATCCGCCAGGTACGGGCGCCCGCGACCTGCAGGAATGTCTGTTGTTGCAATTGCGCGCCAAACTGCGGCAGGAAGACGAAATATCATTCGATGAAAAAGTGGCCGTGCAAATTGCCATCAAAATCATTGACATCTATTTTGACGAATTTACCAAAAAACACTACCCAAAACTCTGCCGACAACTCAACATCGACGAAGAAGACCTGAAAGTGGCGGTCGATGAAATCCTGAAACTCAATCCCAAACCGGCCAGCGGCTTTACTTCCAAGGGCGACCGCAACATCAATTACGTGATTCCCGATTATATCGTGCAAAACCGCGACGGCGAACTCGAACTGACGCTTAACGCCCGCAATGCCCCGGAACTCCGCATCAACGACCAATACCGCGACATGCTGCGGGCCTACCATAATAACCGCAGCGGACGCCGTTCGCGGGTGGAAAAAGAGGCGGTGCTGTTTATCAAACAAAAAATCGACAGCGCCAAGTGGTTCATTGACGCCATCCGCCAGCGCCAGCAGACCATGCTGCTGACCATGGGCGCTATTCTCCGGCATCAGGAGGGCTATTTCCTCACCGGCGACCAGAAAAAAATCCACCCCATGATCCTGAAAGATATCGCAGACGCCACAGGGCTTGATATTTCCACGGTGTCGCGGGTGGCCAATTCAAAATATGTACAAACGGAATTCGGCACCAAGCGCCTGAAGGATTTCTTCTCCGAAAGCCTTTCTACCCAGGACGGCGAAGAGGTTTCCACCCTGGAAGTGAAAAAAATCCTGAGCGATATTATCGGCGAGGAAAACAAACGCCGCCCGCTCTCAGATGAAAAGTTGAAATCGATTTTGATGAAAAAGGGCTACAACATTGCGCGGCGGACGGTAGCGAAATATCGGGAGCAGTTGAATATTCCGGTGGCAAGGCTGCGGAAGGGGTTGTAGGCGGGGGACGGTGGACGGGAGACGGTAGACGGGGGACGGTGGACGGGGGGGGCTTCGGGTTTGGGTTTAGGTTTGAATTTGACCTTGTTTTTGAATTTGTTTTTGAATTAATTTTCTCTTTTCAAGATTGGTTTTGCATTTGAGCTGTATGTGTTATTTAAGATCACACATACAGGATACATAGTTGATTTTCAATTAGGTGGTCATGCGTAAAACCTGACTATTTATGCCAATTCTTCGCCGATTATATCCGTAATAAACCCTTCACCAATTTTTCCTATACGCGGTGAACCTTCCGCCATGATAAACTTTCGGCCTACGTAAAACTCCTTGTGTGGGTCAATGTCTTTATGGAAATAAATTTTAACCAATCGGTTTTCGTATAAGCCGGTCATTTCCAGTGTTTCCCCTTCATTTAGTACGATTAAACCGGAGCGGCTAAGGTTATTGGAAAAAAAGAAAATCGGGCGGTAGGTATCGCCTTGAATGGCGCGCGTCCGGAAGGTATTTTCGAGTGTAAAATTTACCTTAATTAGAAACATAAGATTCGATCCGTATAACTCAGCCTGAAATAAAAATAAAAACAAAATCAACCTCAATAACAAACCCGAACCACCCCGTCCACCGTCTCCCGTCCACCGTCCACCGTCCCCCATCCCCCATCCCCACCGCAAAAAAAAAGCGCGATGCTCGTTTGCATCGCGCCGGTTTCCCGTATATAATCTCATGAAAAGTTTCGAATGTTGTGTGCCAATTTTTTCCGTCTTTTGCTGCGCACCGTCGTTGTTTCTTATTGACGTAACAAAAGTGCGGTAAGTCACATCAAGAGGAAAGAACAGAAAAAAGGATTTGTTGAATGGCTTTTGATTCTATATAAAAACAGTAAAAATTCTGTTTAGGACAAATGTTTGTATTTTGCACGCAATAATGCAAATTTTTTTGAATGTTTTTTTTGCCTTTGGACAGTTTTGTTGAATAAAAACTTTTTTTCGAGGCTTAAATTTTTTTATTTTTTTTGCTCCTGATGCAAATTATTTTTAAAACAGATGGAAAAACGCATTTTTGAGTACCTGTACGATCAACTTGAGCGCAATCCTTTGGAAAAAGCCTTTGGCCATAAAGTAGCCAATCAGTGGAAATATTTTTCAACGGCGCAGATGGTTGAGTTGGTTAACCGCACCAGCGTGGGTCTGCTCGCCCTCGGATTAAAACCGGGCGACAAGGTGGCAACGGTGGTGTACAAGACGATTCCGGAATGGGTGGTGCTCGATTTTGCCATGCTGCAAATCGGCGTACTCAATGTGCCCATGTACCCGACCATCAGCGCGCGGGAGTACGAATACATTCTGAATGAATCCGAAGTGCAGTATTGCATTGTGGGTGAAGGAGATTTATATGAAAAAGTTTTGGCGGCCAAAGCAAATACGCCTTCTTTGAAAACCATTTTCTCATTTCACGATGAACCGGGCGTGCAGCGCTGGGATGCGGCGTTACTCGCTCCGGCCAGCGCGGATTTGAGCGAGGTGGAACGCATCAAAGCAAGCATTCGGCCCGATGACTTAGCCACGATTATTTATACGTCGGGCACCACAGGCAATCCCAAGGGCGTGATGCTGAGCCACCGCAATATTGTGTTCAATGTAGAGGCCATGCGCAGCCTGATTCCGATGAGGCCCGGCGACCGCGGCTTGAGCTTTTTGCCGGTCAGTCACGTGTTCGAACGTGCGGTGGTGTACGCTTACACGGCTTATGGCGCGAGTATGACCTTCGTCGGTACCGATAACCTGGGCGGAGATGAGGGCGACCTCAAGGCGATACAACCGCATTTCTTTTCGACCGTACCGCGACTGCTTGAAAAAGTGTACGAAAAAATTATGGCCAAAGGCATGGAACTCAAGGGCCTCAAACGAGCGCTGTTCTACTGGGCCATCGAAATGACGAACGATTGGGAGTTTGACAAAAAATACCACGTTTGGCGTAGAATTCAATGGTTTGTTGCCGATAAACTCATTTTTTCCAAGTGGCGCGAAGCGATGGGCGGTCAAGTGAAAGGCGTTATTACCGGCGCCAGCGCCTGCCCGATGCGGATTATGCGCACGTTTAATGCAGCCGGCATTCCGGTTCGGGAAGGATACGGCATGACAGAAGCCGCGCCGGCCATTAGTTTTAGCCGTTTTGAACCGGGCGGCGCCATGCTTGGAGCGGTGGGTAAATTACTTGTCGGCGTAGAGGTGCGCATCGAGGAAAGCAGCGATTACCGCGCGGGCGAAGGCGAAATTTTGGCAAAAGGGCCGGGTGTGATGCTGGGTTATTACAAACAGGACGATAAAACGGCTGAGGTAATCCGCTACATCGACGGCGAACGTTGGTTAGCGACTGGCGATGTGGGCATGATGGTCACGGGGCCGCACGGCGGCGATTTTTTGCGCATTACCGACCGCAAAAAAGAACTGCTCAAAACCAGCGGCGGCAAATATGTGGCGCCTACGCCGATTGAAACGGCATTTAAGGAGCACTATCTTGTAGAACAAGCGATGGTGGTAGGCGAAAACCTGAAATTTGTATCCGCCCTGATCGTGCCCTCGCTCGAAGGTCTGAAGGAATGGTGCCACAAACACAATATTACCTGGACCAACCTGAAAGAAATGATTGCGAACCCGCGCGTACAGGAGCGCTATCAAATGCTGGTGGATCGGATCAACCCGCATTTTGGGCACGCCGAACAGGTGAAAAAATTCGCCTTGCTGCCGGATAACTGGGAAGCGATCAAAACCGACGGCTCCGATGCCGAGTTGACACCCACTTTAAAACTGAAACGCCGGGTGATTATGCAGAAATTTGCGCCGCAAATAGAAGCGATGTACGAAGGCTAAAACAGGAAATTGACCAACCACGCGCCGCAATAGGCGAGTATGCCCATAAACATAAACTGAAAAAACGGCCATTTCCAACTGCCGGTCTCGCGGCGTACTACCGCCAGCGTGCTCATACATTGCATGGCTAAGGCGTAAAAAACCAGCAACGACAAGGCCGAACCAAGCGTGTAAACGGGCAATCCGTTGTCGCTGAATTTTTCGTTCTTCATTTTTGCCCGCATCGTCACTTTGGCCTGGGTTTCTTCCCGCGAAGAAATGTCGCTTTCTGCCGAACCCATGTTGTACAACACCGCCAAGGTGCCGGTAAATACCTCGCGCGCCGCAAAAGAAGTCAGCAAGGCAATTCCGATTTTCCAGTCGTAGCCCAGCGGACGAATCACCGGCTCTATGAATTTACCCATTTGTCCGGCATACGAAGCCTCTAATCGGTGATGCGCTAATAAATCATGCAGTTGCGTAGAATCGGCGCCGGAAGCCAGCGCTTCCGCACGGGCCTGTTGTTCGGCTTTTGAAACCGCATCGCCGGGGCCAAAACGCGCCAGGCCCCATAAGCCAATGGATACGATCAGGATAATTTTGCCTGCGCCAACGACAAAAGCCGAGACTTTTTCCCAAACCGTGAGCCACACGTTTTTCCAGTGCGGAATGCGGTATTCGGGCAATTCAATCACTAAAAATGAGTGTTCGCGGCTATGCAGCCATTTTTTCATGGCCCAACCCGACGCAAAAGCGGCGATTACGCCTAAGGCATACATGGCCCCGAAAACCAGCGTTTGCGCATTGATGAACCCGCCGATTTTTACCGCAGGCACCGCTAATCCGATCAACACCAAATAAACCGGAATACGGGCGCTGCAACTGATAAACGGCGTAACCATCGTGGTAATGAGCCGTTCCTGCCAATTGCCGATGGTGCGGGTGCTCATAATGGCCGGTACCGCGCAAGCCCCGCCGCCGATCAACGCAATCACGCTGCGGCCGTTCATGCCCACGCGGCGCATGGTTTTGTCAAACATAAACACCACGCGCGACATGTACCCGACTTCTTCCAAAATGGTGATTAACAGGAATAAAATGGCAATTTGCGGTACAAAAACAAGGATGCCACTCAAGCCGGTCAGGATACCGTCGGTGAGCAATTCGCTGAGCCACCCGGCTGGCAAATTGGTTTTTAGTGCATCATTCAAATACGAAAACCCGCCGTCAATCCAGTCCATGGGGTACACACTCAGGTCGAAAATAGCCTGAAAAATAAGCAGCATGACGCCGAAAAAGATAATCGGTCCGGCCACGCGGTGGGTCAGTATGGCATCAATGCGGTCAGTATTGGTATTCGGGAAAACGGAGGGTTGTTGCACGTTTTCCTGCACCAACGGCGTAAAGTTGTCGTAGCGATCCAGCGTTTCATCCACCTGCGACCGAAGCGACTGGAATTGCTTGGTTTCGACGATGGTCGACAAGGTATCGCGGTCCTGCGCTTGTAAAAACGGCAGCCAGTGGTGGTGGTGGGCGATGAGCAAGGCCCGGTATTTATTTTCCGTGCCGAGGTTGAGCCGCACCGCTTCGGCGATTTGTTTTTCCGTTTCCGTAAAAGCATAAAAAGATTCAACGCGGCTGACCGGTGGCGGCGTAGTCAGCATTTTTTCCAAATCCGCAAGGAGTTTTGGAATATTTTCGCCGGTTCGGCCGCTTACAAATACGACGGGCACGCCCAAGCGTTCTGATAATTTGGCAGTATTTACTTTTATCCCCAATTCTGCTGCGGTATCCGCCATGTTAAGAGCAAACATTACAGGAATATCCAGATCCAAAATTTGCGTCAACAGCAAGAGGTGTTTCTCCAAATGATGCGCATCAGCGACATACAGAATGGCATCGGGAAAACGCGGATGTTTCGGGTCGGTAAGCAGGGAAGCGACAATGCGTTCATCGCTGGACGTCGGATATAAACTATAGGTGCCGGGCAAATCCGTCAGAATTGCCTCGGTTTTGCCGGGAAATTGAATTTTACCTTCCTTAACATCAACCGTAACGCCTGGAAAATTGCCGGTTTTTTGCCTCAAACCAGTCAATTGGTTAAATACGGTCGATTTCCCGCTGTTCGGATTGCCGACTAATGCAACGCGGTACATTTTACAATCACCTTTTGTCATGCTTCTACCATAATGCTTGCAGCTTCTTCTTCCCGGAGCGCCAATCGGATACCCTCTACTTTGATGTAATATGCTTGCCCAAATGGCGCTTTTCGTACCATTTCGATGATCGTACCCGGGCGCACGCCCATTGCGGTGAGTTTTCCGGCTAATGCAGGATCGGAGAACGCAATGGCTTCGGCGCTTTCATGTGCTTTGAGGTCGGGTACAGTACGGAAACGGCGTTGCATAAAGACAGGAGGCTGCAAAATAATTTAGACAAAATCCAAACACCGCAAAAGTATATGTTGTTCGCAGATTGTGAAGAAAACTGTGCCTGTAAATTGTCATCTTTTGCAATGATTTTTGTCGTTGACGGCTTTCGTAGCGCCAAATACAACTTTCAAAACCACTTTTCGTTAGATTTGCACCTGAATCGACCTGTTGAATTATTCAATTTATTTTCTACCCGATGGCATCTAAAAAAGTAAATCAAGCTTCCTTCTCGTATGGCGGCACACAAATAAACTTCACCAAAAGTAAAACGCAGGCGGCTGTGCGGTACATGCCTGGCATGAAACCGGCTTCTAAAAACAAAAGCAATAGCAAAGAGGAGGATCAGGAACAGTTGCGGGATTTCCAAATCCTGAATATGAAAACGGGAATCGACGACAAACTCGATGAGCTGCGCGGCAATCCGGACGTATCGGTCGGCACCCATGTTTGGCATATCGACGGTGAAGATGATACACCTTTCGTACCGACGGGTTATTTGTATGTAGAGTTCCTGCCCGGCACTGACAATAACCTTGAATTGGCGCTGTTTGACGAATTAAACCTCAACATCCGCGAGGTAGTCGGCCCCGATGCGTACCGGGTGTGCACTACGCCAGAATCGCCAAATCCGATCAAATGCGTCATGTTTTTGCAAAAAAACAAGATCGTCGCGGTTGCAGAACCTGAATTTGTGACCCGCCCGGTGACCAACTGGTTTGCAGCGCCGGCCGGTCGATTCATCAGCACGCAATGGCATTTGGAAAATACGGGCGCTCAAATTCCTGTGATTGAATTGGATAATTCCATTTACAGTTCCATGCATTTCAAACGCGGCGCCGATGCAAAAGTGAAAGAAGCCTGGGCTTTTTTGCAAAGCGTAGGGTCTTCCAACCTAAAAATTGCTATTATTGATACCGGTTTTGACACCAGTCACCCGCAATTGCGCGGCGACGGCACTAAAATCCGCAATGCCTTCAATGCCGTAAATCGCGGTTCAGATGTTTCGCCCTGGTTTCAGGCGCAAGACGGCAGCATGGGCGTATTTAGCCACGGAACCTCCTGTGCATCGGTCGCAGCGGGTGCTGTCGATAGCCAGGGCGTAGTGGGCGCGGCGCCAAATTCCCGTTTGATTCCAATCAAACTCGACGTGCTAAGCGACGATGCCATCGTAAAAGCCTTTGAACATGCCCTGCTCAACGGCGCCGATATTATTACGTGTAGCCTTGGGTTCCCGAAACCGGTACCGCTTTCAACCTGGGTGTCTAACACCATTAGCAAAGTAGCGCGCCAGGGACGTAACGGCCTTGGAATGCCCATTTTTATTGCCGCCGGAAATGCCAATCCGGCCTCCAATAATGAGCCGCGCCCTATCAGCGACTTTGCCACGCACCCGGAGGTGATGTGCATTACAGCCTCCAACAGCCTCGACGAACAATCCAGTTATTCGTTTTATGGCGCAAATGCCTTCATGTGCGCGCCTACGAACGGCAATTCCGGCGTAGGCATCACAACGGCAACCGTGACTGTGGCTGCCGACGGACGGACGCTTGCCCATGAGTACACCAGCAATTTTGGCGGCACTTCCAGCGCTACGCCCTTAGCGGCGGGTATTTGCGCCTTGGTCATCACGGCCAATCCGAATATTACGCTCCAACAAATCAGAAATGTATTAGGCAGCACGACGGATAAAATCGGCGGATCTGGCTATTACGACAGCCGCGGACATTCGGAAAAACTCGGTTACGGCCGAATCAATGCTTTGTGCGCGGTACAGGCCGCCAGGCAATTGGCCGGCAGCGCTACTACAAATACAGACGACAATACGAATTCGGGTGGCACGGATACGGGCGACGGCGATACGCCACCACCTGCTTCCAATGTGTTGCGCGGCAAAGTCACAAATACGTTTTTGAATGTGCGCTCCGGCCCAAGCACCGCAAACGCGATCGTTGCCAAATTAAATCAGGGCGACATTGTCCCCTTGCTTGAAAAACTGACCGGTTGGTGGCGTATCGGGGATGGCCAGTTTGTAAGCGCCGATTATATTACGGTGCTTCCGTCCGCAGGCGCGCCCGTGGCAACGCGCAAGGCCAAGGTAATTAACCCTACGCTGAATGTGCGCAACAGCCCGTCGACGGCCGGCGCCAAGGTAGGGGAACTCAAATTAGGCGATATTATCACGATTTATCAAACAAGCGCCGATGGTTGGCACCGGATCGGGAATAATATGTGGGTGTTGGGGAAATATGTGCAGGAGGTGTAGGGTTCGAGAGGA
>JBAXTB010000201.1:0-10612 GCA_037130425.1 Bacteroidota bacterium | reverse complement strand
GGACGGGGGCGCGTTGGGTTTGGGGTTTCGATATTTTGCGCTGGATTGTTTTGTGTGTGGCTTTTGGTTTAAGTTGTTGACAATCAACACTCAGTATAACTAAAACATTGAAATGAAACGAATTGCACTTTTTTTTGCCTTGCTGTTTGCGGGCGGCGCTGCTTTTGCACAGAATGCCTGGACGCTGGATCCGGGGCATTCGAGGATCGGTTTTACGGTTACGCACCACATGATTTCGGAGGTGGACGGTTATTTCCGGACGTTTTCAGGTAAAATGACTACGACCAAAGATGATTTTTCCGATGCGGTTTTTGAACTGACGGTTCAAACGGCCAGCCTGAACACGGAAAATGAAATGCGCGACGGACACTTAAAAAGCGCGGATGTTTTCGATGTGGAAAAATTTCCGACCATGACCTTTAAAACGATTGCTTTTGCCCAAATTGCAGGCAATCGTTATAAAATGACCGGCGATTTAACCATAAAAGGTGTAACAAAACCGATTTCAATGGATGTTACGCTGGTTGGCCCGGGTAAAAACGAACGCGCTAAACGCTTTGAAATCGGCGTAAAAGGCCTTGGGAAACTGAGTCGTTTAGCGTATGGGGTTGGCGAACGACTGGATACGTTTAGTGTGAGCGATGAGGTGGAATTGCGGATTGTGGGTGAGTTTGACAAGGGGTATTAACCCTAACCCCTGAAGAGGGATTGATTCGAAGAAGGGTTGATTATTAATGCTTTCTTGTGATGTGCTCCCTTTAAGGGCATGTCATTGACTTAAGGCTTTCACAGCCCCGAAGGGGCGAAATCATTAAGGCAGGGCAAAGCCCTGCTATTGGAGGCAACGCGAGATATAAGCCCTGAAAGGGCGAAATCATCCGGCGCTACGAGTGATTCCGCCCTTTCAGGGCTTCTCAAAACCTTGGCCATTTTAAATTAGGCGTTGCCTAATTCTAATGATTTCGCCCCTTCGGGGCTGTGAAAACCTTAAGTCAACGACATTGCCCTTCAGGGGTCATGAACGACCAAACGCAACGCTCCCCCTTCGACATTCGATATTCGTCTGTTCGATATTCGTTATTCTTTAATCTTTTAATCTCTTTAATCATGTTTAATCAAAACACAGCTTCTGCACCCAATTCATTTACAAGCACTTACGCATCTTCTGTACCCGTGAAAACGTTCCGCTGGCAAATACCGCCCACCGATGAATCGACGGTTCAAAACTTACAGGCCGAACTGGGCATTGCGCCCCTGTTCTGTCGCCTGTTGGTACAGCGCGGCATCACGACGAAGGCCGAAGCGCGCCTTTTTTTCAAACCGCAACTCGACGACCTGCTTGATCCGTTCCTGATGAAGGACATGGATCTTGCCGTGGAACGCCTTGAAAAAGCGGTTGCCAACAACGAACGCATCCTGCTGTACGGCGATTACGATGTGGACGGCACCACCAGCGTGGCCATGATGCACGCGTTTTTGGCGGGATTTTACCAAAATTTAGATTATTACCTCCCGGATCGGGAAAAAGAAGGCTACGGTGTCAGTCTGGAAGGGGTGGAATACGCCCGCGAAACCGGCTGCGGCCTGATTGTCGCCATTGATTGCGGCATTAAAGCCCATAAAGCGGTGACGCTGGCCAAGTCCTACGGCATTGATTTTGTCGTGTGCGACCACCATTTACCGGAAGGCGATGTGCTGCCCGAATCGGTGGCGAACCTTGACCCGAAACGCAGCGATTGCCCTTACCCGTACAAGGAATTGAGCGGTTGCGGTATTGCGTTCAAATTAGCCCAGGCCATGTCGTTAAAGCGCCATATTCCGGTAGAAGAAATCACGCATTTGCTTGATTTAGTGGCGGTTAGCATTGCCTGCGATATTGTGCCGATGAGCGGTGAAAACCGGGTCATGGCGTATTTCGGCCTGCAACAAATCAACCGCGAACCGCGTTTGGGCCTTGGGGCGCTGATCAACCAGACCAACCGGGAATACCCTTTGAGTATCAGCGATTTGGTATTCGGCCTTGGCCCCATCATCAACTCCGCCGGTCGGCTGGGCGATGCGCGAGAGGCCGTGCGGCTCATGCTGGCCACCGACCGCAACCACGCCTTAGATGAGGCAAAATCGCTGTTCCGGCGCAACCGACAGCGGCAGGCCGTGGATGTGGATATGACCGAAGCGGCACACCAAAGTTTTCGGGCTTTGCCGGATTGGCAGGCGCGAAAAAGTATCGTTTTATACGACCCGTCCTGGCACAAAGGCGTGATCGGGATTGCCGCCAGCCGCATGACCGAGGCGTTTCACCGGCCTGCGGTGATTCTCACGCTGAGCAATGAACGCGCGGTGGGTTCGGCCCGTTCGGTACATGGATTCGACCTTTACTTAGCCTTGGAGGCTTGCCAGGATCTGTTTTATTCCTTCGGCGGGCACGCGTTTGCAGCCGGGATGCAAATGCCGGTGGAAAATATTCCCGCCTTTACCGAACGCTTTGAAATGCTGGTGCGGCGTCATTTGGAAGTGGAAGACGAAAGCCCTTTAATTGAAATCAGCGCGCGCATACGTTTGGAAGATATTACACCCGGGTTTTGGAAAATGCTGAAACGTTTTGAACCCTTCGGTCCGCATAACCGCAGCCCGGTGTTTTGGGCTTCGGGCTTAGTGGATACAGGCAAAAGTCGGCAACTCGACAACAACCACCTTCGACTTTCCGTACGTCACGCCGACGGGCGCAAGGTTTTTTCCGGCATCGGTTTCGGCATCGGCGACCGCTACGAATTGTTGAAAAACGGCCCGGTGGATATGGCTTTTGCCGTGCGGGAAGAAAGTTGGCGCGGCAGTACGGCGCTGTCGTTGATGGTGAAGGATGTGCGGGCGAGCGAGGGGTAAAAGGGGCTGTCATTGAGATATACTGCCGAGCCTAACGTGTGTACACATCTATCATATTGTAACCGCCGGTTTTAACCGGTGGTATTGGAATACGCTCCGATCACATCTATCTTCTTTGCAGAACATCCACATAATCAATGTATTAGATGTTGATGTTTTGTAAAGAAGATAGATGTGATTGGGGGGCTAATTTGGCCCCTCGTTAAAACGAGGGGTTACAAGATGTTAGATGTGCCCACAGGTTAGGCTCGGCGGCATCAGTGTTTCAAAATCCTTAAGTCAATGGGGTAAAAAATCTTGAGTAAATTTGCAATCCGATTACAAATTTACTCAAGATTGAATGGTTTTAATCAAGATTTATCAAAATTTGTCGTCTCTCCAAGTCAATGTCAAACCAATTACCGTTTTCCGGATTTGGAACACATTCAGTAATGTCTAAGTCTCTTGCATATTTGCTCAAAGCCTTGTTGCCAAATTTTAAAATCAATTCATACTTGTCTTGTCCAGACAAACCAATAAAGGCAGTCATAACGACCTGTCTGTTATCATTTACAAATTTCTTCGAGTACGCATGTTCAAAAGTTGGTAACAAAACACCGTCACACCAAAAGCCTTTCACCTTGTCATTGGTCGAACTTGCAAATGCTTTTGATATTTTGAATTCCAGAAATACACAAAAGTCGTTGTTCAGCATTGAAACCTAATTTTCAAAGCATCATTTATTCTATCAGTCAGCATTTCAACAAGTTCTTCATCCATTAAACGCATAGTCGTCCGAAATATGTAGCATTTCAATTTCAGGTAATTTCAGATACCTGTAAACCTCCCAAATTTTTGCTCTTTGCTCGGTTTCCATTACAAAAACCAAGTCCGCTCAATTTAGGGCGTTTTCCGAAATTTTTCTGTCGCTCTTTGGGCTTAGATCCTTTTGCTGTGCGGGAAGAAAGCTTGCGCGGAAGTACGGCTTTATCGTTGAGGGTGAAAGATGTATTGAAAAGTAATGCTGTTCGTACAAAAAACTTGATTTATGGTAGTGAAGAAAGCCAGGAACGCAGCAAATACAAGGTTCAATCCTGGCGGGATTTGTAATCTAAAATCCTACCCGCTCCGTCCAAACGAACCGCCCTTTCTCCCGCACCAGTACCACATAAATCCCCTGCGACCGTGTGGCCCAATCAAACGCCCGCCCGCCTTGTTCCAACAAACGGCCTTGTAAATCATACACCTCCAGCGTGCAATCCGGCGCATCGGGCAACAGGTACATCCGTTGATTGCCGCGTTGCAGGTATTCCGGCCGCACCGGGGCCTGGGTGAAACTGCCGCACTGGCCTTCGAAAGCGCCAATGTCAGGTTTGTAGCCCAACGTCGTGCGCGTTTTGGAACCCGTCGGATGCTGGTAACTATGGGCGGGCAATAGATTCATTATTCCGTCCATTCCAGGGTTTACGCCTGCGTCGATGCAAGCGGATGCACAAAGCGGCTCAAAGTTAAATTGTTGAGGATCAGTTAGTTTAGCATCGACAATGTTGGTGTATCGCAAATTGGCCATCGTATCAAGCGAGGCCGGAATATTGGCGCCCGTCATAAAATTGCCGCCGCCGAGCAAGAGGTTGTTCCAGGCTTTCAGGCTTGGTACCGTGTTGGGAAACTGGATAAAAGAACCCACCGTTTTCTGGTTCCAGATCGTATTGTTGATCAAAAACACACTTTGTGGGCCGGGATTGGTCAGACCTTCCATGCCGAACCCGATGATGTTGGAGTTTTGGCCGTTCGTGCCTTGTTGGATGACATTGCCGATCACATATAGTTTTCCGCCGTTCGGCACGTCAATTTCGCGGCTGGCGTCGCCGTCTTCGTTGCTGATGCGGTTGCAATAAATGAGCGTTTCGTAGGCCCGACTTTTGATTTCGTGGCCGATTTTGGCGCGGTGAAACCAGTTATATCGCAACACTAATTTTTTAATGTGGTTGATATAAATATTGTGCGATTGCCCGTCGCCAAAGCCGTTGTGCTCAAAATTGCTGTATTCGATCAGGATTTCACTGTCGACTTTGTCGCCCGCAAGAATTCCCTCATCATTGTCGTGAAAATAACAATTGCGAACGGTCAAACCGACGCCCTCCTGCCGAATGCCCGCGCCGTTTTGATCGGACACGGTGCAGTTGTAAAATTCAATATTTTCCACCGTCGCGTTGTTGCCGCTGATGACCCAAATGGCTTTGCCTTGAGCCGAAGTCCCCTGCGCATTCAGGCGCGCGTAAGTGCCGCCCACGCCGCGCAAGGTCAGGTTGGGCGCCGACCACGTACAAACATCGGCAACGTAAACACCGGCGTCAATTTCCACCACATCGCCGTCGCCGACCAACGCGGCCACCTGCGAGGGCTTGGTGTACGTTCTGGTTGGACCAACTTGCCAAACGGTGGCGAAAAGCGGGCAATTTAAAAGCAGTAAGAGCGGAAGGAGGCAGGCTTTTTTCATAGGATGTTGTGGCATAAAGGTTGAGGAATGTTAAAATGGTTTCATTGGGTAAATTTTATCATTGCGCCGAAAGGCATCCATTTTCGCCGATATCCCTGTCATTTTGAATCGGATTATGCGCGAAGATTTTAGTAATATAATTATTGAATTGATTTACGAAACTTTAGTTAAATCGGCAAAAACATTCCCCCCATCGGCTTACTCGGAATTTCAAATTGTTTTCGTTCAAAAAAACCTTCGCGGTCATTCCATCGAAGCACTTCGAGTTTTACTTTAGTGTCAGGCGCCGTTTCAAGAAAAATTTTCTGCACATCATCCATTCCGTCTACTTCCTGGCCCTGGAGGCTGACCAGAATATCGCCAAGGTGTACACCTGCCTTTTGGATACGACTCTCCGGGACAAACGCATAAAGATAAACGCCTCCTTGAACGCCTAATGATTTCAGATTTCGGGTAAACTTTACTGCCATACGGGAATACGGTTCCGCAACGGTATCGGTTGCCTTAAAGGTTTCACCGTAATATTTAAAATACTCAATTGCCTTATCCGGTTTACCAAGATCCCGATTGAGGCGCGCCTTGATGATTACCTGCTCCCAGGTATCAGATGGCGTAAGTTCCATGACTGTGCCAAGATATTTCTTTGACTGCTCAAGTTCCCGATCCCGGCATTTTTCCAAAGCACGCATATTTTTCATTTTTTCCATTACCAGTAACTCATACGCCGAACCAAGTTGCATTAATTGGCGCTCGAAATCGGTCTGATTTAATAATTTTCTTGGCCGAAGTATTTTTAAATTAGAAAATGTGGCCTCTACGTTTTTGGGAGGCACATTTAAAGCCTGTATTAACCGAAGCGCATACACATAATACACGGTTGCTTTGTTCTGCAACAACAGATAACTCAAGGCAATGCGACTTTTCCTTGCCTCACAAGTGTCTTTTCCATTGGCATTTGCGTACGCGTCCAAGGCCTCGAACAAGACCGATTCCCCGTTTTGAACCTCTTGATATTGATTCAAATAACTTATAACGGTATTACTTTCTTCAGGCAAATTAGCATTGATAAAAACCTGCGCTAATGATTCCGTTAACTTATGACTCATCATAACACTGTTGAGCGCCTGCCGCAAACTACCAATATTGGTGCGGATATTCAATTTATTCAAACTGCCCCCCGGATCCGGGTCAATGCCGGGAACAGATGTTCCAAAAATAGTGTCAAACTTAAACGCGAAAGAGTCCGCTTCATTGAGCGCAAGGGCATGTGAAATGAAAAGCAAGCGGCTGTCAAGCATCTGCACATTGCTCCAGATTTCTGCGGCGGCGAGTTCGCGGTTGTTTTTTTCAAGATCCGGCCGGGTCGCAGCGCTTTCCATATCAACGGATATCGGTTCGTACTGATTGATGAATACCGTGACTTTTTTATCCTTGTATTTTTTAGCCGGATCTATCAAAGTCAATACAATTGCTTGTTGTTCCGAGATTCCATCTTTGTTGATCGGAATTTGGAAAATACCATTTTCATCGCTTATAGCATTAGGGGGCGGCGGCGCATTCTGTAGCACAGCGTTTACTTTGATGCCGCTAAGAAATTTACCATTTTCAGGGTCGCGCACCGTCCCGATCAATAAGCGGTTGTTGTTTTCGACAATTTCCAAATCAACCTGCTGCCTGCCGCCCGAACGCAATACAATTTCTTTTTCTCCCCAACCATATTGCGAATTTACACGAAGCATGAACGAGGAGCCTGGCGTACAAAAAGCGCAATTACTCAGATCCAGTACAAAACCGCCGTTATCATCGGTGTCAACAGATTTTACGCCCATCAAAAAGACTGTCGTCTTTGCAGCAACCGGTTTTTTGACCGTGCTATCGAATTTTCGATGAAATACCTGGCCGTAAATGACGGCGGGTTGAGCGGCCAGGCTTCCGGCAAGGGCCATGCATCCAACGATTGTTAATAAACTTGTTGCGGTTTTAATGCTGAATTTCTTCATAAGGTTCCAAATAAAATTTTTTGTTGTCCAAATCGGTAATATAAACATTCTCGGTTCTCGTGCGATAACCGGGAGCCGTGATGCTAATCTGCAAAAAGGATGCGTCGTTCAATATTTTTCGCAAGTCGCCGCTTTTATAATACCCATCACTTTTTGTTATCAAATCAATGCCCGAAAACTGAAGTTTTGCGCCGGCAATGGACGTTTTTTCGGTTGCATCCAATACATAGCCGGAAAACACCATTGGCTTCGACGAATTTTTAACTGGTTTATATATCTTTTGCGTATCCTTCCCTGTTTCTACCGTGTCTTTGTTCGTTCTGATTTTAGTATTAGGCTCATTATGGTCACTCGGATTAATGATTGGAGTGGATTTAACAATAAAATAATATGCTATACTAATTAACGCCAGACCGATGAAGGCCCCAAAAAACCACAAGCGGGTTGTTTTTTTCGCGGGCGGGCGCAGGCGTGCATCGTCCGGGAGCAACTGGATAAGTTCGGAAATCGCATCTTTGATTTGAGCATATTCGGTTATATACTGCTCCCTCAAAATCGTGTGAAGTCGATTGGCCCTTTTCAGGTCGTTCAGTTGGCTTGAAATCAAGGCGACTTGATTAATTTTATCAGCATCCCTGGTTTGCGTCCAATATTCATTCAGTTCCTCAAGCAGCCTGTCTATTTCTCCTGATGCTAAAAGGTTTAAAAAATGGGTACGGGTATTTAATGACATTGGGAGTTTCTTTTTCTTTAAATGGATCAAAATGCATCGTTGTACATGAAATGCACTAAAATTAGTATAATTTCTAAAATGATTCAACCATAGAGCAAATATACATAAAAACTTGCATGTTGACCATCCCAATCCCCAAGTGCAAAACCTATGACTTTGTATTATAAATCGACATATTACAATATACATGCTCCAGACAACGGGCTAAATCAAACAAATCAAAGTTATTTTTGCGCGCCATATAACCGGCGTTTTGATGAAAAAACTAAGTTACCTCTGCCTTGTTTTCTTCCTTCCCCTTGTACTGACGGCCCAAAACAAACTCACGATGGCCGACGCCATTATGAAAGGCCGCTCGGTTTTGGCCCCTGCCAACCTGCGGCAATTGCAATGGATTCCCGGTACGACCCAATTTACCCATGTCATAAATCAAAAAGTAGTGCGGGTTAATGCGCCCGACCTCAAAACCGATACGCTCGATCTGCTGCCGGAAATTAATGTGGAAATGCAAAAAAACGGCGCAAAAACACTGGAAACCTTGCCGCAACTGAGCTGGATCGACGCCGGTACGGCCTGGTTTAATACCGGGAAAGAAATATATACCTGCACTACTTCCGGCAAACTCGACCGTAAAAACGGGTACCCGGCCGATGCAGAAAACGCCGACGTACACGATAAAACCTTCAAAGTGGCCTATACGATGGGCGATAACTTGTTTGTCAACATCGGTGGCAAAGAACTCGGTGTGGGCAAAAGCGAAGAAGACGGCATTGTGTACGGGAAAAGTGTGCATCGTCAGGAATTCGGCATTAACAAAGGTACATTCTGGAGTCCGCAAGGGCGCTACCTGGCGTTTTACCGCATGGACGAACGCATGGTGACCAAATACCCGATTTATATACTCGATTCCATGCCGGCACAAGCCAAAATGATTCGTTATCCCTACGCGGGCGCGGCGAGCCACCATGTCACGGTGGGCGTGTACGATACGCAAACCGGCCAGACTATTTACCTCAATACCGGCGAACCGGCCGAACAATACCTGACCAACATCTGCTGGACGCCTGATGAAAAATACGTGCTGGTGGCGGTGCTCAACCGCGGACAAAACCACTTGTGGTTCAAGCAGTTTGACGCTACAACGGGCGCTTTTGTTAAAACCTTGTTTGAAGAAACCAACGACAAATGGGTGGAACCCGAACACCCCGCGCAATTTGTGCCCGGCAAAAATGACCAATTCGTGTGGCAAAGCGAACGCGAAGGCTATAACCACTTGTACCTCTATGATTTAAACGGAAAAGTGTTGCGCCAAATCAGTAAAGGCGCGATGCCGGTGACCAATTTGTACGGCTTTTCCAGCGACGGCAATATGTGTTTTTACCAGGTGGCCGATGAAACGGGTCTCGACCGCTATGTGTATGGCGCCAACCTGAAAACCGGCGTGCTCACCAAACTCGGCGACGACGAAGGCACGCACAATGGCTTGGTCAGCAGCAACGGCGACTGGGCTTTGGACGTGTTTTCCAACTTAGCCACCCCGCGTTTTGTGTATGCGATGCCAGTGGCTACGCCTGCAAGCAAACAAATCGTGTTCGGCGCTAAAAATCCGCTCGACGGCTACCAAATCGGCCTGACCCGCATGATTACCCTGCCTTCGCAAGGCCATGTCACGCTCAATGCGCGCATGATTCTGCCGCCCGATTTTTCGGCGACTAAAAAATACCCGGTAATAATTTATGTTTACAACGGCCCGCATGTGCAAATGGTGACCAACTCCTGGCTCGGCGGCGGCGAACTCTGGATGCACCGCATGGCCCAGGAAGGCTATATCGTTTTTGTGCTCGACGGACGCGGTTCAGCCAATCGGGGCTTTGACTTTGAAAGCGCCATACACCGGCATTTAGGCGATGATGAAATAGAAGACCAACTCACGGGCGTGCAATACCTGAAAGCGCAAACCTTTGTGGATCCAACGCGTATCGGTGTGTACGGCTGGAGTTTCGGCGGGTTTATGACCACTTCGCTCATGACGCGCCCGGAAGCCAAGGATGTGTTCAAATGCGGCGTGGCCGGCGGTCCGGTGATCGACTGGAAAATGTACGAAATTATGTACACCGAGCGCTACATGGATACGCCTCAGGAAAATTCCGACGGCTACGACAAAAGCAACCTGCTAAACTATGTGGATAACCTGAACGGCCGCCTGCTGATGATACACGGCTCGTCGGATGATGTGGTGTTGTGGCAAAATTCCCTGCGCTACATCCGTGCGTGCGTGCGCAAGAACAAACAGATCGATTATTTCGTGTACCCGGAGCATTTGCACAATGTGTTGGGCAAGGATCGGGTGAATCTGTTTGAAAAAATTGAGCGGTTTTTTAAGGATAATCTTTAAAAGAGTTACGCGCTGCTAAAACGGAGTTTGTTCTTGTTGGAGTTTGGGATCGTGCTTCGCTTGTTCGGCCCCCGACCCCTGAAGGGCAATGTCATTGACTTAAGGATTTGAGATTACATGAT
>JBAXTB010000200.1:0-10630 GCA_037130425.1 Bacteroidota bacterium | reverse complement strand
CAACGGGTCATGCAACGCGATGGGGTGGATGAAAAAACGGTGCGCGCGCGCATCGCGAGCCAAATGCCGGAAGCAGAAAAAGTTAAGTTTGCCGATTTTTTGATCCAAAATGATGAAAAAAACGCGCTTATACCGCAAGTTTGGAAAATTCATCAAAAGATCGTTCAAAAAATGTTTGGAAAAACCGGAGCAGATTAACTACCTTTGCGTCCCTAAATTCAGTTTCGTCAATAATTTTTTACCATACAATGAAAAAAGATATTCATCCGGCCAGCTATCGCCTCGTTGTCTTCAAGGATATTTCCACCGATGACATGTTCCTGGGCCGTTCATGCGCAAATACAAAAGAAACGGCAGTTTGGGAAGACGGCAATGAGTACCCGTTGATTAAAATGGAAATTTCGGCATTCAGCCACCCATTTTTCACAGGTAAGATGAAGTTTGTTGACACGGCGGGTCGTATCGACAAATTTAACAAAAAATTCGCCAAATTCGCGAAGTAATTACCAACCTTTGCGTTGTTGGAGGGTCCCGATTGGCTATGGCAAATTGGGACTTTTTTTTTGCCGAAAATTTGCCTCATGCTGAATATAATTCTGTTCGACTCCGACGCGCGCACACATCTGCTTCCGCTCACCGCTACCCGCCCGATGGGGGAGCTGCGCCTCGGTATGCTTACCATCCGGGAAAAATGGGAACGTATGCTCCGTGGCAGCGTCTCCTACATTACGCAGGAATATTTGCAGGAAAAATACCCGATCCGCATTGAAGATGACAACCTCATCATCAATGGCGGCGTTGTGCCCACCGAAGCGCTGTGCCGCCGCATCGAAAACCTGCACCTGCACGAAGCCCTGCTGCTCAATGGCGAACTGCTTGCCGCCCGACTCAATGAATCCCAATTCGAGCACCTCATCGAAGACGAAGAAGTGCATGAATTACAAGGCATTGAACTGGAGGCTGGCTTAGAAGCGATCGAAATCACGAGACTTTGGGAACTCACCGACTTGGTTGGCCCTGCCATTCAACATGATTTTGATCTGTTGAGTGCCGGCAAATACACGCAAGCCATTTCGCCCACCAACCGCGTAATTGGCCATGCCCAACAAGTGTTTGTGGAAGAAGGCGTTAAAATGGAATGTTGCGTGCTGAACGTCACAAACGGCCCCATTTTTATCGGCAAAAACACCGAAATTATGGAAGGCTCTATGCTGCGCGGCCCGATTGCGATTGGCGCGGATACCTTGGTTAAAATGGGTTCCAAAATATATGGCCCCACCGCCATCGGCCCCGGCTGCCGCGTGGGCGGCGAAGTAACCCGCTCGATTTTGATGGCCAATGCCAACAAATCGCACGACGGTTATCTTGGCGACTCCGTGTTGGGCGAATGGTGCAACCTTGGCGCTGATACCAACAATTCCAACCTCAAAAACAATTATAGCGAGGTGAAACTTTGGAATTACGCGACGGAAAAATTTGAAAAGACCGGAAAGCAGTTTTGCGGCCTCATTATGGGCGACCATGCAAAATGCGGCATTAATACCATGTTTAACACTGGCACGGTGGTTGGGGTATTTGCCAATGTGTACGGCGCCGGGTATCCGCGCAATTTCATCCCTGATTTTTCCTGGGGCGGCGCAGATAGCGGCTATCGCACTTATAAATTCGCCGAAGCCTGTACCACTGCTGAAACGGTTATGGCGCGGCGCAATGTAGCGTTCAACGACCTCGAAAAAGCCATTCTTTACCATATTTACGACCGCACGGCCCAGTACCGTACGTGGGAAAAATAAGACAAATCTATGAAGTCAACATACGATCTGCGGGGGGTGTCCGCTTCCAAAGACGACGTACACGCCGCGATCCAACATTTGGATAAAGGATTGTATCCCAATGCTTTTTGTAAAATTCTGCCCGATTTTTCCGGTGGCAGCGAGCGTTTTTGCAACCTTCTCCACGCCGACACGGCAGGCACCAAAACCAGTTTAGCCTACTTGTACTGGCGCGAAACCGGCGACCTGTCTGTATGGCCAGGAATCGTACAGGATGCCATCGTGATGAACCTCGACGATATGGCCTGCGTGGGCTGTACTGATAATATCCTGCTTTCCAGCACCATCGGCCGCAACAAAAACCTCATCCCTGGCGAGGTCGTGAGCGCCATCATACGCGGCACTTCAGATTTCATCGACAACATGCGCAGCCTCGGCGTTAAGCTCGAATTGGCCGGCGGAGAAACGGCCGATGTGGGCGATATAGTGCGCACCGCCGACGTAGGATTCACCGCCTTCGCGCGTATGCGCAGGAGCGAGGTCATCGACGCCAACATACAGGCGGGAGATGTAATCGTAGGGCTGGCTTCTTTTGGCCAGGCCAATTACGAAACCGAATATAATGGCGGCATGGGCAGCAACGGCCTCACATCCGCCCGCCACGATGTGCTGACCAAGGAATACGCTGCCAAATATCCGGAAACGTTCGACCCAAAAGTGCCCGAAGCATTGGTGTACAGCGGCAACCGAAAAGTGACCGATCTGATTGATATTCAATATCCTGCGGGTGGAAAAACATTTCAGGTTCCGGTTGGAAAACTGATCCTCTCCCCTACCCGCACCTATTTGCCGGTATTAAAAACGATCTTTACAAAATACCGCAAAAAAATCAGCGCAGCCATCCACTGCACCGGTGGCGGCCAAACCAAGGTGCTCAAATTCGCCCAAAACGTACACATCATCAAAGACAACCTGTTCGACCTGCCGCCGCTGTTCCAAATGATTCAGGCTGGCTCCGGCACAGAATGGCGCGAAATGTATCAGGTATTCAACATGGGCCATCGAATGGAGCTTTATGTGCCAAAACGCTATGCCCAACGCATCATCGCCGTAGCCGAATCGTTTGGCATTGAGGCAAAGGTGATTGGAAAAGTGGAGGCTTTAGAAGGCGCAACGAAGGTAACGGTAAAAGGAGTTTATGGAACGTTTGAGTATATCGGCTAAAAAGCGTACTGCTCGAATAAACGGAATACACGAATTAGAAATCTATTGATCTAACTGATCCAACTCCATTTTTACAATAATACCCATGACAGCCTGCCCCCAATTTGGGTCCATACTAAAGCCAGGCTCCAGGTTCGTTTTCATCAAACCCTCTATCACGCAAGTATATTGATCCAATCCGCAGGAGCGGGCGTCGGCGTACCATACGCGGCTTTGAACAAAATTACCCAAATCTAAAACGGCGGCCTCCGCCGAGTCATAAACGCGGTATTTAATCTCCTTACCTGCCTCGATTTTTGAAAAAGTTGGCCCGATCCAAGGCTTACTTGCCAATATTCCGAATGGATTATGCGTATTGGTAAACAAAAAACTGTTAAAACTTGATTCGTGAATCGCAATGGCTATGACCACCGGCGCGGCAATCCCTGTTTGCTCCGCATAAGAAACAGCCGCTTGCACATAAGATTCCACTACCTGTTCATCAGCGCTATACGCAATTGAAATTCGACTGGAGACCAATTGAACCGGGCCGTTAATCGTTTTTACCTCATTGTAAACAGGATGATCCGCAGGTTGCCCGGCCAAATGAATGGATAACAAAAAAGTTAGAGAAAATAATAAAATTGTTTTGTTTTTCATAGCATTAATTTATAAAACTAATAGTTATTTAATTTTAAAACCTAAACCGCTTTCTGCCCACTAATTACGCGCAACAAGATTGATATGAGCGCAATTACCAATAATAGATGTATAATTCCGCCTACATGAAAACCGATAAACCCAATGGCCCAGCCGATTACAAGTATGACGGCAATAATATAAAGCAAATTTCCCATGATTCAATATTTAAGAGTGATTTAATAAGACAAAGGTGCGCCTTCCGTGCATGAAGGTCATTATACAATTCCACCAATATATTACACAATTCACAGGTCAAGCCTTAAAAACGCCCAGGAAAAGTCCAAAGTGTGAAAGATGTAACTCTTCTCTGTAATTGTGTAATGAGCCTTGGCGCAAAGCCCCCCACCTTTGTGCCAACATTAACATAAAACTTAAACACATGAAAAATACAATCATTAAGTACGGAGCAATTTTTACGCTATTATTAGTATGTTCCTTCAATATGGCCGCACAACGTGCAGAGATCGGTCTTCGGCTCATGCCTACCTATTCTAATTTGGCCGTAAAAACATCTTCCGGCGGTTCTGTAAAAGGAGAAGCGGTGCTTGGTTTTGGGGTCGGCGCTTTGCTTGGTTTCAACTTTACAAATCAAGTCGGAATTCAAGGTGAAGTCATTTACAATACCATTTCACAGAAATACAAAGAGCTGGATATTGAACGGAAAATTAAATTGACCTACGTGAATATTCCTGTCCTTTTTTCGCTGAATACAGGCAAAACAAACGTCATCAACCTGAATATCGTGGCCGGCCCGCAAATCGGTATAAGCGTAGGCAGTAAAATCACGACTACTGGCGGTGATGTTGCCCAACCAAATGCAGTGCTGTCTGTGAAAAAAGGCGACTTGGGCTTTGCTTATGGCGTCGGACTTGATTTCAGCCTCTCCCCTTCGCACCATTCCCGCCTGTCTATAGGCTATCGAGGCGTAACAGGTTTGTTTGACATCAGCGATAACAGCCGGACGATCACAACAGACTCATACTATCTGCTTGATAGGACGCACATTAAAACAAATGCAGTGTACATTGGATTATCACAATTATTTTAGCAAACAATTGCTTGGGTATTAAGACAGTATTTGAACCCAATAATACCCAAGCATTTATAAAAACTATTGCATGAAAAAATTTATTTTATTAACATTCATTGCAAGCATCATTTGTACTTTCAATGCTTGCTCCCCCGCTTATGTGGGCGAAGAACCTGTATCAGTCGAAATTGCAAGACCACCCAATCCCGGCAACCGTGTTTGGAGAGACGGAGACTGGCGCTATGAACGCCGAAACCACGCATACCGCTACGACAATGGTGGCTGGGTAAGACCCAATCGCGGTCGCACGTATGCTCCTGGACAATGGAAAACGTCTCCAAGAGGCCATTACTGGCAAAAAGGTCGTTGGAACTAATATTTTCTCAAATGTACAAATTGCATTCGCAACATGAAAAATAACGAAATTTTGCAAAAAGAGGTTCAAGACGCCATCAAATGGGAACCACTATTGCACGCAGCAGAAATCGGCGTTACGGCTGTCGACGGCGTAGTTACGCTTACGGGTACAGTGGATAGTTTCACCAAGAAATTAGAAGCAGAAAATGCCGCTAAAAATGTAGCAGGCGTAAAAGTCGTTGTCGAAAAAATTGAAATAAAATCAATTTATAGCATCGAAACGGATGACACGACCATTGCCAAAGCGATTCTAAATGCTTTTAAATGGAACTGGCAAATTCCGGATGAAATGATAAAAGTAAACGTAGAACAAAGTTGTGTAACATTGGAAGGCGAAGTCAATTGGCATTATCAAAAAGAGGCAACGGAAAATACCGCATCCAGTATTATAGGCGTAAAAGGCGTGATAAATAAAATAAAAATCATTTCAGAGTCCAAAGAATTACTTGAAAAACAAGGTATCGAACGCGCCCTTGCACGAAATTGGTCTATTGACGAACGAAACATCAACGTAAGCGTAATGGGCAGCAACGTAACCCTGAAAGGTACGGTAGATTATTTATACCAGAAAAATGAAGCCGGAAAAATTGCCTGGAAAGCGCCCGGCGTAACCACTGTTGAAAATGATTTAGTTGTAGGATATAACGATCTGTAGTTCTATTGTTTTATCCAAACCGCTCCAATCACCTAAAAAAGATCAATTCGCAACACATTTCAACTTGGACCCATCGTCCCATAATGCACAAATTATCAATCCCTTGCGATCAATCCCCCTTCAGGGGCCAGGGGTAAAACAACCAGCCATGACAAAAAATATCAAATGGTCAATTGACCCATCCCACAGCGAAATCGCCTTCACCGTCAGACATTTAATGATCTCGCGCATTAAAGGCTACTTTAAAACATTTGACGCAAGCATCTACACAGCCGGCAAAGATTTTCTGACAGCCGACATTGATATGTGGATTGATGCAACTTCTATTTCAACCGGCGATGCAAAACGCGACGGACACTTGATAAGCCCGGAATTTTTTGACGTGGACAAACACAAACAAATTACCTTCGTGTCCAGTACCATTGGAAAACCGGATGAGGATGGAAGTCATGCACTGTGGGGAGAACTGACCATGATGGGCATTACTAAAAACGTTAAATTGACCGTAACATTCGGCGGCATGGTAACAGACCCCTACGGACATGAAAAAGCAGGCTTTTCTGTTTCAGGCAAAATCAACCGAAGCGACTGGGGACTTACGTGGAACGCCCCGATGGAAACAGGCGGTTTTTTGGTCAGCGAAGAAGTAACCATTTCCTGCGATATTGAACTCATCAATTTGGGTGAAAAAGACCTGATTATGGAACTGGATACCACAAGCGCTAAAAAAGCATGAGCTAAGCCATGAAAACATTTTTGATCATCGTTAGCACCGTCACCGGAGTTTTCATTATATTCCAAATTTATACCACGATGTCGTCAAATAAAGCAGAAACGCAAACCTACAAGGTCGTACAAACCGAGCCAAACTTCGAAATCAGGTTTTACCCGGCTGTTACAATGGCAACCATTACCTCGTCTGCCAAATCGTACAAGGAATTAGGCAATTCAGGTTTTAGAAAACTTGCCGCCTATATTTTTGGAGGAAACGAAGCCAAAAGACAAATTTCCATGACCACTCCGGTACACATGGATATCAATGACACCGCTTCCTCCATGAGTTTTGTAATGCCTTTAGAATTTAACAAGGATAATTTACCAAAACCAAATGATTCTAATGTTGAAATTAAAACAACAACAGACGAATACGTAGCCGTTATAACATTCGGCGGTTTTGCATCTGATAAAAAAATTAAATTCTATCAGGATAAATTAGAAACGGAATTACGGAGAAATTCAATTTCATATTACGGAAACTTTCGTTTTCTCGGTTACAATCCACCCTATCAATTATTCGGAAGAAAAAACGAAGTGATTGTAAACGTGGACAGAGATCCATCCTAAACGATTTGAAGCAGATGAAAAAAGTACAGCCGAATACAAATATGCCCGATTCAAAAACCCGAACCGGCGCAAACCTCGATCCCGAAGGCTACCCAATTTACCCAGCCGATGAAGATATCTATAACCGCTCCGAACAAGATCCAGATATTGATCCGGAGGATATTTCCAAAATCAAATATTCAAATGACCAGGATACTTTTGATACAAATAATGAAAAGGATTTTGATGATGATATATCCGGAGGCGATTTGGATGTTCCAGGATCAGAACTGGATAATGATATGGAAAATATTGGAGAAGAAGACGAAGAAAATAACTACTATAGTTTGGGCGGAGACAGCCATCTCGACTTAGAAGAAGATCAGGGAGATCAGGGAGACATCTATTAAAACAATCGTAAATAGTTTATTGAATTTATAGCCAATGCAAAGTGGTTATAAAAACGGCTGGGTTTTAATCCATTGAAAATCAATGTTTTTTATCCATCTATCCTTTAAATCCACAATAATCTTGGTATACCATGAAAAAACTCGAAAACAAATCGGTGTTTATTACCGGAGGTTTGTCCGGAATCGGCAAAGCCTGTGCCATTGCGGCGGCAAAAGAAGGCGCCAACATCGCCATCGCCGATATTAAATCAGATACTACCGAAGCAGTCATGGAGGAAATTAAGCAATTAAATCCTAAGGCAATTTTTTTGGATTGCGATGTAACTGTTTTCAAACAAGTACAAGCGGCCATTGAAAAGGTCGTACACACATTCGGTACGCTTGATGTGGCGCTCAACAACGCCGGTATTGGTGGTGAATCCAATAAAGTAGGCGACATGACGGAAAGCGCCTGGCTCAAAGTGATCGGTGTCAACCTCAGCGGCGTTTTCAATGGCATGAACCATGAGTTGAATCAAATGGAAAAACAAAATAAGGGCGTCATCGTAAACATGTCTTCCATATTGGGTAAAGTTGGATTTGCAACCTCTTCCCATTACGTGGCCGCCAAACACGGCGTCATCGGACTTACCCAAATCGCCGCGCTGGAATACGCCGAACAAGGCATTCGTATCAACGCTATTTGTCCCGGTTTCATCAATACGCCCCTACGCCTCAACGGTAGTACCGATGAAAACCCGGAAAAAAAACAAAATATCATCAACCGGCACCCGATGAAACGGTTTGGAACCCCCGAAGAAGTAGCCAACGGCTTCGTATTCCTCGCCAGCGACGACAGCATGTTCGTTTCCGGCACCACGCTCGACATGGACGGCGGTTATTTGGCGCAATGAATTTGACTTTTAAATCTTAAAACATGACAAACGCAAAAAGTTTAGGTATTTGGATGGATCACGCCAATGCGCATTTAATAGAATTTACGACTGATCCCATGGAAACAACCATGATAGAATCAAAATTTACACATCAGGCAAAGGAGGAAAGTTTGAGCAAAAGCGAAAGTCTGATGCACCATAAAGAACAGCATCAGCAAGGAGCATTTTACAAAAACCTGGGAGAAATAATTAGAAACTATGAATCCGTCATTCTTTTCGGCCCTACCGACGCCAAAAAGGAACTGTTCAATCTACTTGAAGCAGACCACAATTTTGCAGATATTAAAATATTCGTCCAACAAGCAGACAAAATGACTCCGGTGGAAGAACACAACTTTGTGCGGGCGTATTTTTCAAAAAAGTAGTTTATGATGCGTTCTAATTCATTTGTCTTTTTATTTTTAATTATAAGTCTATTTGCATGTAAAAAAATAAACACTACGCGCCCACCTTGCGAAGCGCAATATGTGGCATTAAGCCAGGATACTTCTTATTTGAGCACACCATTGGTTATTCCAACAAGATTAATCGAAGAAAAACTCAATAATTCTATCAAACTTAATCTGTTAGACGATAGCGATACCAAACGTCCGCCAAGAAAACGCCGCAATGAAAATATGTACTTGAAAGTCAGCCGACTCGGCGATATTCAGGTGCATTGGCGTAATAATGTAGCAACTTATCAAGCGCCATTACAAGTTTTGATTGAGCGCAAAATTATTAATAAAAAGGTGCTTCCGGCACTAAAATCACTTGCACTAAAAACCGAATTCAGCCTGCAATTAGATTTTCAAACAACGCTAAACCTGGGAGCAGATTGGAATTTGCAACCTAAAACCAAATTTATTTCTTTTAAATGGTTGAGCGAGGTCAAAACGCTTGGAGGTCTGATTAATATAAAAGGCATGGTTGAACGGCGTATCCGTCATCAGATGCCACAGATTCTGAAAAATATGGACGATACGATTCGCGCCAAAGTCCACATTGACAGGGCGATAACTCGGATATGGCAAAACATCCAGAAACCAATCAGAATCAATCAAAAAGAAGAAACCGTTTGGCTTAAAATCAACCCGATTCAATTTGAAATGGGAAATATCACAACAGAAAACGGGAACCTGCTCATCCAAGGGCGTCTTTCGGCTACAACTGAAACAATTGTCGGCAATGAACCTGTTTACGCCCTTGATTCTACCCTGCCGCCCTTGGTAAAACGTCGGATATTACCAAACGAAGCATATATCTACATGCTTTCGAAAATTCCATACACGGATATTAACCAAATCATTAAAGAAAAGTTTGTGGGTCAGGAATTCAATGTTTCAGGCCATAGCATTAAGGTTAAACAGGTGGAAATCTGGGGTTGCGGCCCTAATCTGATCTTGCACTTTCAAGTAAGCGGCAGCGCGAAGGGTGATATTTATTTCCAGGGAACACCGTACTATGACCGAGATTCACAACATCTTGTTATTCAGAACTTTGACTTTCAAATTCAAACCCAGGAAGCTTTACCCGCCGGATTAGACTGGCTCTTGCATAGCACGTTTAAAGAACAAATAAAAAATGCCTTTAGCATCCCATTGACAGAAAAAATTGCCAAAATCCCGGACGCCATTATGCAAGGAATTGAGCGTGGGAAGGCCGGCCAAAAAATGGATTTTATCATTGAACAATGGGATTTTAAGCCGCAACAAATCTGGGTGCGGGAATCTGACATTGTTGCCCTGATTATTGTAAAAGCGCAGGTTCGATTGGAGGTTGAAAAGATTTAATATAGCCAACGCAAAGTAGTTCTGAAAATAGAAGTCTGATAATCCTTTGTAAATCAATTTAATCAATCCAGAAAATCTTCAAATCCATTTTAATCTTGGTATATAATGTGGGAAGAATGTAACTTATTTTGTAAATTGTGTAATTGCTTACAAATGATCAGGGTATACCTTTGTCAACATCATTTAAACAAACAATATAACTATTATGTCATTATTCAGTGTTTTGCTTGCATTAATTGTAGTCGGTGTTGTGCTCTGGCTCGTAAATAACTATATCCCAATGGATAGTAAAATCAAAAGTATCCTTAATGGCGTAGTTGTGATTCTTGTAGTGCTTTGGTTACTTCAGGTGTTTGGATTATTGGATTCTATGAAAAGTATGCATATTTAGTAACAATTTAATGCGCTTTA
>JBAXTB010000020.1:0-29506 GCA_037130425.1 Bacteroidota bacterium | reverse complement strand
CCTCCGTTGTCAAGCGCAAAGGAATAAGGCGGGATGCCTCCTTGTACATTTATCAGAATTCTTCCCTGCGCTTGTTCAAAACAATCCGGGTCAGTGACGGTTGGCTTCGGAAGCATCGGCGGCGGGGCATCAAGTTGTAAAGACTGCGACACCGCGCATCCTGCTGCATCCGTTACGGTCACGGCATACATCTTTGCCGAAAGCCCGGTCGCCTCCGCGCCGGTTTGGCCATTAGACCAGTTAACGGTATATGGCGGGAAGCCTCCTTGTGCCATGACCGTCGCTGTGCCGTCGGCGGCATCGTTACAACTTACGGCAAAGCCGGAAAAATTAGATGTAACGCCAATATTTAGCACTGGCGACGACGCTTGGATTATTTCAACCGACGCGCTGCGCGCCAACCCGTTGGGGGAAATTATGTTTACCGTAAAAATACCTGCCGGCAGCCCTACAATCGAGTAAGGAACGCCTACCGCAGGCACGCTTCCCGAAGCCAACACCAAGTTGCCTGCAAGTACTTCAAACAGGAATGGAGGCAGCCCAACCGAAACAGTTATGGTCAACGTGCCGGTGTCTTTGTCACAGGGTATGGTAGCGCCGGACAAGGCAATCGACAAATTGCAATAGGCCGGCGGCAGCAGTACGGTCGTTGTGGTTATTACGCTATCACAGCCCCATATATTCGGTAGCGTAACAACCGAAATACCGAGATCATCAGGATTGCAGGTTTCAACATTTAGATAGGTAGTATCGGAGGATGGTAGCAGCGTCACGGTGCTTGTTACGGTCGAATCGCAGCCGAATTGATTCACAAAATGGTAGACGAAAACGCCCGCCTCGGCAGGATTGCAAGTGTTGCCGGTCAAAAAAGTTGAACTGACTGGCAACAAAACAATCGAACGAACCACGGTACTGTCGCAATTTAACGCGGACGCCAAATGCTCGACAAACACCCCGGCGCTGTCTGGGTTACAGGTGGCGCCGTAAAGAAAAACGGTGTCCAAGGGCACGAACGTTACCGTTGTTGTTACGGTCGAATCGCAACCGTACTGATTGCTCAATACGTTCATAAACACCCCTGCTTCGGCGGGGTTGCAGGTCGTCTTATATAAAAACGTAGTGTCGGCCAATACCAATACTGTAGTGGTCATTACAATAGAGTCGCACCCGTATTGGTTTGCCAGCGTTTGCACAAAAAGGCCCGTAGCGGCTGGATCGCAGGTGGCGCTGTTTAGCAAGGTGGTATCGGGCGGCACAAACGTCACGGTAGTTGTCACGGTCGAATCACAGCCGAATTGATTGGTAAAGACTTCGAAAAAAGAGCCTGCACTTGCCGGGTCACAGGTCGTTTTAGACACAAAAACATCGTTGCCTGGCAATAAGGATACAGTGGTCGTTACCGTAGAGTCGCACCCAAACTGATTTACAAAATGACCGATAAAAACGCCGGCCTCGGCAGGATTACAGGTGTTTAGACTCAAAAAAGTCGAGTCGACCGGCAGCAAGGAAACCGATCTGACCACAACACTGTCGCAATTTGATGCGGACACAAAGTGCTGGACAGACACCCCGGCGCTGTCTGGGTTACAGGTGGCGCTGTAAAGAAAAACGGTGTCCAACGGCACGAACGTTACGGTCGTTGTTATGGTCGAATCGCAGCCGTACTGATTGCTCAATACCTGGATAAAAACACCCGCTTCGGCAGGATTACAGGTAAAGCCGCCGACGGCAGTTACACTATTAGGCAACAATGAAATGTCGGTGATGACTACGCTGTCGCAGCCTTCCGCTGTCATGAAATAGGCTGTAAATATCCCGGCAGCGCCCGGATTACAAGTAGTTGCGGATAAAAACGTGGTATCGGCCAAGGCAAATGTTGCATTGGTGATGACCGTTGAGTCGCACCCGAATTGATTCGTCAGTGTCTGGACAAAAACGCCTACACCGGATGAATCGCAGGTGGTATAGTTCAACAGCGTGGTATCGGGCGGTATAAATGTCAGGGTTGTTATTACCGTCGAATCGCACCCGAACTGATTTGGCCAAATTTGAATAGCAACACCCGCTTGTGCAAGATCGCAAGTGACTCCAAACAATAAGGTTTCGCTGCTTGGCAGTAGCGTTACATTGGTTATGATAATACTGTCGCAGCCAAATACATTTTGCAGCGTTTGGATAAAAATGCCAGCTTGGGTACTGTCGCAGGTTTGCGCGGCAAGAAATGTCGAATCCACTGGAAATGTGACAAGCTGCAAGGAATCTACGGCTCCGCAGCCGTTTGAATCGATTACGCTCAGGATATACGTGCCAGCTTGCGATACGCGTATGGACGACTGGTTATTGGGCGGAGCAACATTCCATACATAAGAACTAAAAATTCCGGCGGCCTGCAGTATCGTCGTGTCGCCTGCGCAAACGGCCGTTTGGCCGCTAAGTTGAAGCTTGGCCTGCCAATCCAGCACGTTCCAGTGCGCAACCCCAGCGCAGGTATTGATTGCATTCGTCGCGGTGACTGAATAAGCGCCCGGCGCCGTGACAACAATGGTATCTCCGACTTGACCATTGCTCCAAATATAATTGAAAGTTCCCGGCCCTGCTACGTAAACGGTCAGTGCGCCGCTGTCTCCCCGGCAAATCCCTTCGTCGCCGGCTATCACCGGTTGGGGCGTCGGCGCAAAAGACGTAATCCGGCTTACCGATTTGGTGCAGCCATCCTGATTCGTGACGGTGACGGTGTACTGCCCAGCCGATACCACGACGATGCTTTGGGAAGCAGCCCCTGTATTCCATTGGTATGTGAACGTACCTTGCCCCGTTACATTGGCAGTCAGCAGGGTGCTGTCTCCCTGACAAAAAGTCGTTTGGCCGGAAATGGCCGGAAAAAACAATCGACTTTTTTCCACTGTGTAAGAAGCTACTCCGGAGCACGCTTTTGAATTAGTCACCGTAACGGTATAGGTGCCGGGGTTGATTGCACTTAATGAAAAGTCCTGGCTCCCATTGCTCCACAGGTACGTAAACGGACCGGGATCGTAGGCAAATGCATACAATTCAGCCGATTCGCCTTCACAAATGACCGCAGGATAACCCTCAATGTACGCCTCTAAGGGCGGCGCCGGCATAATCGTAAACGAGGCAGGCGCATCGGTACACCCATTCGCATCTGTCACTGTAAGCGAATAAGTACCCGGCGCGTTGGTAAGCAAGGCGCTGAGGTTGCCGCCTGTACTCCATTGGTATTGAAAAGGCTCCGTACCCGATACCACGCTCTCCAATAAAACTTGCTCGACCGGACAGATAATATCCTGACCGGTTATGGATGCTGTTGGATTCGTAAAAACTTCAATTGAGACCTGGCCGGTGATCGGGCAGCCCCCGCTGCTGCTGTACGAAACATCGTATACGATTGCCTCCCCAATACAGGTTTGCGGCGTGGGAGAAGATGTACTGCTCAGTCCTGTAGCGGGCGACCAGTTGTAACTGTTTCCACCGCTGAACATATTGAGTATTTCACAATCATTCGCACATTTTGGAATAGTTTGCGGAGGCAGCGTTGCGCCTGTAGCGACTACTGAAATGTCATCTACCGCAAAATCCCAACCCTGTTGTCCGTATCCCACGTCCATAATGGTAAAAACAGTCGAATTGGAAGTGGCCGTAAATTCGCAGGAAAGATAGACCCAACCGGGCGGGCATGACGGCACGGCATCAAAAGTGGTGCATAATACCCCGTCAATCGCCAACCCAATCGTGCCTAGGTCGTCGGGCTGGCAAAAAGCCCATGTCCACATACCGAAGGTGTAGTTATATCCCGGTTCGGTCGTTATGGTTTGGCTTAAAAAAGGTATATTGCTCCCCGCTGGTTCATTGATGCAACTGGTTAATTTATGATCAAGCCAGATGAAATAGCTTCCTCCGGGCGTGTTGTTTGTAACACTCGTTGTCCCAAACTGCATCACAATGGGTGTGTAGGTAGGCAGGCAGGCTGCATTCCAACCCGAAGCCAGGTAATTCGTAGTCGTTTCAAAATTACCGTTGAACCATAAGTTTACACCGCAGACAGGCTGCGCATGGATCAGGGATGCAGAATAAAATAACGTAACAACGATAGTTACAAAACGAATAGGTTGTAAAGGAGCGTTCATGGTTATACATTATAGAATTAAACACCAAGCAAAGAGGTAATGTTCATGTCGCGGATTGGCATATCCCTCTTGTTTACGAATTATTCGATCCCGGAATAGATTTCACTCTGGTGGGGGTAATACCTGCTTATGGTTGAAGGCCGGGCTATTACCGGGAATGGGGAAACCGATACGGGTTGTTCACGAAGTTTCGGTAGAAATCATTGATACACGGCCATTTTGTTGAACCGCATCACGCTACTGGCGGTCGTGGGCGGCAATGAAGTGACCAATCCCTTTATGGTTACGGAAGTGTATGTCAAGGAAAACGGTACGTGGAAGTTAGGTTCTTTATCGTTTACGAAATTGCTTGCGCAGTAGTTGTCAATATACAGGTATGCTACCTTTCTTGAAGAAGTTTGATAAGTTCGAAAATAGTTGTACAAGGGTTTTGATCGGCGAAAGGCAAATGTTCGTTGTTTCTAAAAATCTGTTCCGCTCGTTCAATAGCTCGTGCCTCGCTTGAAGAAGGATCATTTTGGAGCAGGTCATAAATATAACGGCAGAAGTCAAGTTTTTTACCATCCTCTTCGTAGTTTTCCATGTTCCATAATTCAGTTAAAATTCTATAATAGTCGAATCTTAAAAAGGCTTGCTCTACTGGCTGGTAGTGAAGCACAAACCAAAGTTCAAATGAATCATTGGAATAGGCCACGTCCATGTCATGTCTTCTCGCTAATTCGATTGATTCGTTGAAATCTTGCTTTTGACCAACCTGTTCTCCACGGTAATCCAAATCATAGACGCACCAAACCTTATATCCTTGATATTCTTCTCTTTTCTTCAGTTCCAATGCACGGTTCACAAGAGATGTTTTAGAGCCGTAACCACCTTGGACAGTAACTGTAGCATTGGGAGCAGGAATACACCTAAGGTATTCTACCTCTGTATTCTTGCCTTCACAAATAATTAGGTATGATTTACCCTTGGGTTTTGATGCAATAACGTATGGTCTTTTATAGGAATTCCTGCGATTCCAAGGCGTATTTTGGTCAGTGACTTTTACTGGTTTGGCTGACATAAGTTAATCTTCAAATACTTGATTCATGCGATTAAGAGATGGCGTTGCACCGTATTTGCCAGACAAATAGTCTTTTTCGTATGAGGCATCGTTACGAATACCTTTATATTCTACCAATGTGCGTAAAGTTGAAGTGCCAAACTTGTTTTTATCAACCAAGCAAATTTGGTCGCGGCGTAGCAAGTCCGCTTTTAATAAATTTGTATCATGCGTAACAAAAACCAGCTGAGCCCCTTTTTTATTTGTTTCACTTGAATTAAAAATTTGGACAATCTTTTTGGTCAATAGTGGATGAAGTCGTGCGTCGAACTCATCAATTATGAGTGTGCTTCCATCTTTTAATGTCTGTAATAAAAACGCGGACAGGAAGAAAATTTTTTTTGTCCCTTCTGATTCCCAATCTTCCATATCAGGATTGATACTTCCAACCTTTTCTCCATTGTTGTCAAAAATATGTCTTTTTGTTTGGAAGGAAGGGCTTTTTTTAATTATACCTTGCTTAAATAACTCTTTTAATTCATCAGGCATATCTTCTGATGGCACAGAATTTTCATCTACTTTTTCTGAAGGTACCACATCTTCAATGTCAAAATCGGCAGATCGCATTAATTTCAAAATTGATTGCTTTATTGCGTTGTCTTGTAATACCTTTTCCAACTTACTTTTTATACGAGGATCAGTCAACCCTGACACAATAGTAATATCACCAATATCACTGATAATTTTTTTGGCAAATGTTCCCCCAACAGCAGCAACTGCTGGTAAAAAAAGGGAGTTATCTCTGAAAATCTCGCTATCACCACTTGTAGCCAAATCTTCAAATTTTTTTGCTTCTTTAAACCAACGATCACGTACTTGTACATTCATGCCCTCTCGCGTAAAATAAGGTACTTCTACTCGACCAGGTTTGCCAAATAACCATTCCGCATTGACTTTACCGTTGTAAATTTCAAAGCCATAACGGTATATAGTTGTGCTGTTTGTTGCTTGAAAGATAAGTTGAAAAAACGTTGGTTCGCCAACATTATCCGAATTGAGTTTGAATGGCTCAACAAGATTAGCGATTATATCTTCAAATTTTACTGAGTTGCGGATAACTTTTAAAAATGTCACTAATGCTTTAACAATGTTGCTTTTTCCACTGGCATTCTTACCATAAATTGCTTTGCTTTTTAATAGATGCAAGCGATTATCGGTGAGATATATATTTTCGACATCGATTTCTTTGTACTTTGAGGATATACTCGCCGCGACCATACTTAAGGTAGTAAGGTCTTTAAACGAACGAAAGTTGCTGAAACTGAATTCTATTAGCATTGTAAGATGTCTATTTGTAATTTTTTCACAAATATAACCTTAAGATAGGATAGATGTTGCGCTCTATAAGGTTTTTTTAAAAAAAATATGTCTTATGCTGAAAGCCTAAAGGATACACCAAGTCCAAAACAAAAAACGCTAACAATCCGATATACAGAAAGTTAGCGTTGCATTGTTGTGATCTCGATGGGATTCGAACCCATGACCACTTGATTAAAAGTCAAGTGCTCTACCGGCTGAGCTACGAGATCTGGCCACTAAAAAAAGAACGATTTAAGTCGTTCGTTTCAAAAGCGGGGCAAAGATACAACTATTCGATTGAACCGTGCAAGCCTAAAGATAAAAAAGATGAAACTTTTTCCGGCAGCCCCATGTTTTACCCTACCTTTGCGGGAATTGCCCCGCCCTCCATACCAAGCATTTAAAAATCGTGGTTTCGCGCCCTTCCGCTCAGGATATGCCCGAAAATCAGCAAATATTGAACTACATGGAATCGATACGCCAAAAACAAATCGGCGAAATGATACGACGCGACTTCGGTATGATCCTCACCGAAGAAGGCAGCCTTATTTATGGGCGCGACAAACTTGTCACCGTGACAACCGTGCGCATGACGCCCGATCTGCTGGTAGCCAAAATTTACATCAGCGTGTACGGCACCGAATACAAACAGGAGGTGATCCTCGAAATGGAAGAAAATCACCAGCGCCTGCGCCAGGCTTTGGCCCATAAAGTAGGCAAACAGATGCGCCGGGTACCCGAAATTGAACTGTTCCTCGATGATACCGTCGATGAAATGTACCGCGTGCAGGGGCTGCTCAATCGCGTGCAGGATGATGATAATAACATCGGTAGTTAAGGCGTGAAAATTGGTCTGTTCTTCGGCTCTTTTAATCCGGTACATGTAGGGCACCTGATTATTGCCAATTATATGGCGACCCAAACCGACTTGGACAAGGTATGGCTGGTGGTAAGCCCGCAGAATCCGTTGAAGCCTAAGAAAACGCTGGCCCGCGACTATGACCGCCTGCATTTGGTGCAACTCGGCATCGGCGATAATGGGCTGTTGGAGGCTTCAAATGTAGAATTTAACCTGCCAAAACCCTCCTATACCGTTGATACCCTTGCATTTTTGAAGGAAAAACACCCGGAAAAGGAGTTTGCCCTCATTATGGGCGGCGACAATATCGCTACGTTGCACCTCTGGAAAAACTACGAGGCGATTTTAGCCAACTACGATATATATGTGTACAAACGGCCCAACATCGACTTAGGCGAACTGGCCGCGCACCCGCGCGTGCGCATCTGCGAGGCGCCCATGCTCGATATTTCAGCTACCTATATCCGTGAATGTATCCGTACCGGCAAATCTGTGCGCTATTTGGTTCCTGACGCTGTGTACGAATACCTTCAGGGAAGCAATATGTATAACAAACCTGTTTAATGTCCAATCATCGTCCTCCCGCCGCCCTCGATTGGCTGCTTGTGTTGGTGCTCGCCTTAGTCTGGGGCGCGTCGTTTTTATTTATCAAACGTTCGGTCCAGATTTACAGCCCCATTCAAATGGCGATGTGGCGTATGGTGCTTGCCACGATTGTTTACCTGCCCATCGCTTATGCATTTTGGAATAAAATTGACTGGTCGCGCTGGAAGCCCTTGGTTGTGGTGGCTTTTTGCGGCTCGGCAATACCCAATTTTTGTTTTGCGGTAGCGCAACAGCACGTCAACAGCAGTTTGGCGGGCATCCTGAATTCACTGACGCCGCTGTTTACCATGATCTTAGGCGCCTTGTTTTTTCAAATGAAAATGACGGCCAACAAAGTGCTCGGCGTTATCCTGGGCCTGAGCGGCGCGGCCATGCTGATTTTGTTAAACGGCCAAAACAGCGTGGGCGGGAATGTTTTTTACACCTTTTTATGTGTATTGGCTACGATTTGCTACGCTATTAATGCCAATTCGGTGGCGCGTTACATGCAAGGACAACACCCGGCGGCCATCGCATCGGCGGCGTTTATGCTTACCGGGCCGCTGTTTTTTGTCGGACTGTTTTATACGGGCGGCTGGACAACGGCCATGCAGCATCCCGACGGTTTAAAAGGGCTTGGTTATATTTTTTACCTCGCGGCCTTGGGAACGGCGGGCGGTTCCATCCTGTATTTTTATTTATTGCAACGCACCAGCGCCTTGTTTGCAACGTCCGTCACCTATTTATTGCCGGTCATGGCTTCAATTATCGGGATGTTTGACGGGGAAATGGTGACGGTCATGGAAATTGCCGGTACCATCATCATTTTGACCGGATTATACCTGGCTCGAAAGTAATTTTACTTGAACCACGACGAATAAAACAGGTAATTGTTGGCAATGCGTTCGATTTGGCCTTTAAACAGTTCGGGCGTGAGTTCTTTTACCCGTTTGGCCGGCACGCCCGCATACACGCCGCCGCTGTGGCAAACCATGTTTTCCAGAATCACCGCCCCGGCTGCAATCAGGCAATTTTCTTCGATTACCGCCTGATCCATCACAATCGCGCCCATGCCGATGAGCACATTGTCGTGCAAGGTACAGCCGTGTACCAGGGCGCGGTGCCCGATGCTTACGTTGTTTCCAATGGTGGTGCCGCATTTTTGGTAGGTGCCGTGCAAAATGGCGCCGTCCTGAATGTTCACTTTGTTGCCGACGCGGATAAAATTCACGTCACCGCGCACCACGGCCTGAAACCACACGGAACATTCATTGCCCATGATGACATCACCGATGATGGTTGCGTTTTCGGCCAAAAAACAGTCGTCGCCGAAACTTGGGGTAAATTCCCGACAGGGTACGATAAGCGCCATGATTCATTTTTTTGTTGCGGGCAAAAGTAAGTGCCTAAAAAGGATTAGCAAGATTGATTTTCCCGGAATTTTATAATCTTGCAACATGTTTTAAAAACGTACCATGGCGATAGCACAAGATCCGAATTTTCAGGAAAAACAAACCGACGCCGAGCAGCGCTTTGAAGCTTTTATGCAATCGGAGTTGGTGCCGGCAGCCGAGGCGCTGGAATCACAGCGTTTGGCGCAGCGCTCTAAATTGGTAAAACAAGCCTGGGGATTCGGGATATTGGTCGCCGCCAGCATCCCGTTGTCGATGCAAATGCAAAGTTATGCCTGGACGATTGGTCTTGGAATTGTGTCGGCCTTGGTGTTGGGTATCACGTATAGTCGTTCAGCAAAACTAAATCGGCAGTTTAAAACCGGCATTGCGCCTTTATTGGTAAGCCGTGTATGCGGCGCCGACGCGCGGTACATGCCTTATGAAGGGATTCCTTTGTCGGATTTTGAACTGGCCGGGCTTTGGAGCCGTAAACCCGACCGCTACAAGGCCAGCGATGGAATCAGTGGCAAAAGGGGCAAAAACTGGTACCGTTTTAGCGAAGTTGTTGCGGAATACGAAGCGGAAACACGGGTTCGACACGGTAATTCCTATAGCATGGAAACGGAGCGACATGCCATTTTTACCGGTGTGCTGTTTCAAACTGATTTTAAAAAGGCTCTTACCGGACGTCTGATTATAAAACGGCAAGGGCATGACGAAAATATTGACTTGCCCCGTGTGGCATTGGATGATGAAACCTTTGCGCAACGCTTTGAAGTGTATGCAACTGATTCGGCGCAGGCGCAAAGTATTCTGAGTCAGGTGTTTATGGATAAATTACTTCAGTTAGATCGCAAATTTCAAAACAACCTCGAATTCAGCTTTATAAATGGCATGATCTACGTTGCGCATTCTACACCCGACGACCGCTTAGAAAGTTCTATGTGGACGTCCTATCTCGATCAGGAGAGTGTACGCAGCACGATGGTATATTTGGAACAATGGGTTTCTGTGGTTGATTTGCTTGATTTAAACGGATTATGACTACTCGCTGGCGCGAGGTTCCTACCTCGTGTCTACGATTCGTCGGGTTCCAACCCGATGGAGTAGGTAAAACCCACATGATGGTAGACACGAGGTTTGAACCTTGCGCCAGCGAGTAGGGGTTATAACTGCCAACGTTTAACCAACATCCAAACAGATAAAATCAATACGAATACCTGAATTACAATCACTTCGGGCAATACCCGCAACAACATGGCGCTCACCAGCAACACCGTTGCCCAATGCCCAAACCAGACGAGTTTTTGCTTAGAAAATACCGTAAAAAACAGCGCAACAATCTGCAAACCTGCAAAAATCAGCCAAAAAAGTTCCTGCCCTTGCGCATACGACCACAGCAGCGCGCCCACGCCCGCGAGGGCTATTCCAATATAAAGCCTTTGAAAAAACGGATTGGCGTCTGGCGCACAATCAAAACCTTGCTTGGGCGATTGGCTGCCAGCGATAATTCGGCGGTTATACGTGATGATTTGGTACAATCCGTATAAAAACGTCCGCACGACGCGCAACCGAAAAATAGGTTGCATCCAAGGAAAACGCGCGCCCAACAAATAAAATAAGGCGTTCAGTCCGTAAAGCGTTTCGCCGGTTTGGGTGTCCAACAACGGGATTTCGTGGCGCGCCCGGTTCAAATCAAGCTTTTGGAGCATTTCGGGGGAGGCGTCTGCAAAACCGCTGCGGGCCTCCAGCAGACCAAATCGGACAAACCCGGCCGTGTAAGCCTGACACATCGGACATACGTCGTCGTAAATAATGATTTTATTTTCAATGGATTGCATGGTCGTTTTCTGTTTGATGGGACAAAGTAAATAAATATTTCTGAACTTTCAAAATATATTGAAAATAAAATAGATTAGCACTAGAGCCGCTGGCGCGAGGTTCAAACCTCGTGTCTACGATCCGTCGGGTTCCAACCCGATGGAGTGGGTAAAACCCACCCGATGGTAGGCACGAGGTTTGAACCTCGCGCCAGCGTGCCGCGCGCCAGCGCGCATATTACACTTTGATTTCCCCAGGCTTCCCTATCTTTGCAGTCCATCCGCATTACAAACGGACACGATTTTATGGGAAAATTCTTATTCAACCGCATCAACCGGAGCGAGTTAAAGCAACGTATGCGCGAAAGCGCCGAGCCTCGCACCACCGTTTCCTTCTACAAATATGTTCAATTGCCCGACCCGAAGCAGTTCCGCGACGGACTGTTCAAGCAATTCAGCGAAGTCGGCGTGTTGGGCCGCATTTATGTAGCCAAAGAAGGAATAAACGCGCAAATATCAATGCCCACTGCCAATATGGAGGCTTTCCGCGCGGTGCTCGGTTTATATCCTTTTTTTGAAAACCTGCGCCTCAACATCGCCATTGAAGACGACGGCAAATCGTTTTTTGCCCTCATTATCAAGGTGCGCGATAAAATTGTCGCCGATGGCATCGACGACCCGACCTTCGATCCGGTAAACACCGGCCAGCACCTCAACGCTGCTGATTGGAACCGCTTAACTGCCGATCCGAATACCATTGTGGTAGACATGCGCAACCACTACGAAAGTGAAGTCGGCCATTTTAAAGATGCCATTACGCCGGATGTCGCCACCTTTCGCGATGAATTGCCGATGGTGGCCGAGTTGCTGGCCGAAAACAAAGACCGCAACATCCTGATGTATTGCACCGGCGGCATTCGTTGTGAAAAAGCCAGCGCGTACATGAAATACCGGGGTTTTGAAAACGTGTTTCAACTGGAAGGCGGTATCATTGAATACGCCCGGCAGGTAAAAGCGCAGGGCTTGGAAAACAAATTTGTCGGCAAAAACTTTGTGTTCGACGAACGGCTCGGCGAGCGCATCAGCGAAACCGTGATTGCACATTGCCACCAATGCGGCGCCCCTTGCGACAACCACATCAACTGCCGCAATGAACACTGCCATATCCTGTTCATTCAGTGCGATGCCTGCAAGGAAAAATACGAAGCCTGCTGCTCCGAAACCTGCCAGAATTTTATGCAACATACACTTGAAGAACGGAAACTGCTGGCGCCAACGATGACCTTCAACGGCACCAAATTCGGAAAGGGCGTGTACAAAGCCTTTCGAAAATCGGCGCATTCCTTGAAAAATGGTATTTAGTCAGGAAAAATTCGTTTTTTCGCGCTGTGAAAAACTAACCATACCGATCCATGGCAACACCACCGCGCAAACCGGCGCAAACGGCTAAAACAAAAACTGCAAGCGTAAAAACGCAGACGTCCAAGGCGCAGGCGTCCAAAGTACCGGCGTTTCAAATTCCGGAATTCATTGCTAACACCCGGCTGCTTAGTCTGGTGTTGTTCGGATTCGCATTTTTGCTGTATGCCAACACGTTAACGCATGGTTACACGCTCGACGATGATATTGTCATCAAACAAAACATGTACACCCAGCAAGGGGTGGCCGGTATTCCCGGCATCCTAAGCAAGGACACGTTTTTCGGATATTTCAAGGTAGAAGGCAAAGAAACGCTGGTTTCGGGCGGTCGTTATCGTCCGTTTACGCTGGTGTTATTTGCCTTGACGTATCAGATTTTCGGCGATAATTCTTTCGTTTTTCACCTGCTAACGGTGCTGTTGTTTGCCTTGTCGGTGGTACTGTTGTACCAGTTGTTGCTGGCGCTGTTTAAGCCTTCCGGATCAGATTATGCGGCCTTACTTGCGTTCCTGACAGCAGCACTTTTTGCTGCGCATCCGATTCATACTGAAGTAGTTGCGAATATCAAAGGCTGCGATGAAATTGTTACTTTGCTTGGTTGTATGGCCGGTTTGCTGTTAACGGTAAAAGCCTTCGACAACGAAAAAATGTTGACGGCCTGGTTGGGCGCGGGCGTTTATTTCTTGGCCTGTTTATCAAAAGAAAATGCGGCTTCCTTTGTACTGGTGACGCCCTTGGCGCTTTGGTTTTTCCGCAGCGCAACGTCATCTCAAATTGTGCGCTATTCCACACCCACCTGGGCGGCGTTTTTGGTGTTTTTCATCATTCGCGGCAGCATCCTCGACTGGCATTTCGGCGGCGCGCCGATGGAGTTGATGAATAATCCGTTCCTGAAAATCGTTGGTAATCAATGGGTTGCAGCGAGTGTGAGTGAAAAATTCGCTACTATTTTTTACACCCTCGGTAAATACGTGATGCTGTTGTTTGTGCCGCACCCACTCACCCACGACTATTATCCGCGTACCATTGAACTGCTGACCTTCAGCGACCCAAAAGTGCTGCTGAGCCTGGTGTTGTACGGCTTTTTAGGATGGTATGTATTATCGGGTATTACAAAAAAAGACCCGGTACGTTTCGGTATTTTGTTTTACCTCATTACGCTGAGCATCGTTTCCAACATCGTTTTCCCAATCGGTACCAACATGGGCGAGCGTTTTGCCTTTATGCCTTCCGTTGGTTTTTGTTTAGTGATCGGCACTATTTTGACCGGTTTGTGGAAAAACGGCAACTCCGGTTTGGTGTATGGAATTGTCGGCGCGGCACTGGTGCTGTTTTCACTTAAAACATTGACACGCAACCCCGTATGGGCCAGCAATGAAAAACTGTTCCTGACCGATGTGGCCGTTTCAGGCAACAGCGCCAAGATCAGAAATGCCTGCGGTGGGATTCTGTTGGATAAGGCTGCCAAGGAAAAAGACGAAGTGACGGTTAAATCGCTGAGCGAGCAATCACTGGCGCACCTGAATAAAGCCATTGAAATTTACCCGAATTATAAAGACGCGTACATCAGTCGCGGTGGCGCGCAGTTTTTGCTTAAAAATTATGAAGCCTCGGTGGCCGATTACCGCATGGCCGCCAAACTCGGACAAGAAGATCCCAAACCAAAATCTTTATTGGCCATGGCCCTGCGCGAAAGCGGGAAAGTGCGCGGCGAGCAAAAAGGCGATTTGCCTGGCGCCCTGAAATTCCTCACGGAAGCCTGGGAATTGAACCCGAAAGATGCCGAAACGGCGCGTTTATTCGGTGTTGCCAACGGTATTCAAGGCAAAAAAGAAGATGCCCTCACCTGGTTCCAGCGTGCGGTGGATCTTTCGCCCAACAATGCCTCCTATTTATACGACTTGGGTACCGCTTACTACATCATGGGCGATGCGACGAAAGGCGCTGAGTTCCGGGGAAAGGCCATTCAGTTGGACCCGAAATTGGATAAAGGGCAGCAAGGAGGGAAATAGGCTTTAGTCCTTGCGAACCAACACCAACTGCGCAGCATCGGCTTTGGCAATCGCCTGATAAAATTGCCGGACTTCGTTGTATCGCGCGGCCGGAACCGCCACGGGTCGTATCAGGATATTCCGAATGGCAACCAGATGCCCTGCTTCATCGCGGTTGATTCGGGTTTCATACGAACCGAATTCGCTGTCAATTTTTTTGTCGGCAGGCGTATTTTCCGGAATGTAGGCGGCTGGGTACCGTATTTCTACCGTATCAGAAAGGGTGTAACAAGTGCGGATTTGCAGGTCAAGTTGCCGCTGTTCGTCGGCGGGCAAACTGCGTTTGAACGGATTCGTTTTGAACAAGGGGACAAACATGCGTTTGCCGGAGCGCGTGGCGTAATTGTTCAAGGTCGCCTTGTATTCCACGCCGGCCTCCGGTTTTGCGGCGGACACCGAAATGCGCAGGTTTTGCAGCCGGGAAATATTAAAATCTGCTTGTTGCGTAAATTGTTTTTCCTGCTCGGCTTTATCTTTCAAACGGTTTAAAGATCGGTAAAAATCGTGTTGATCGTTTGCCGCAAGCAGATTGCTTTCCAGCTCCGTGGCGCCATTTTCATCAATTTGCAAGCTTGTTCGGGTATTGGTTCTGTTCCGGGCGGGATCAGGTTCGGGTGTACGGCGCAACTTGCCTCCATCACGCTGGAGCAATAATGCCTGTCGTCCCTCCGTGAAACTGCCCAAATAACCCGGCGGGCTGCTCTGACTGGTGCATTCCAGCCACATATTTTCTGAAGGGATGTAGACTACAACATGGTTGGAGAGCGGGACTGGCGCCTCGTCGTACCAGTCCGGCGCGCCCTCTTCTCCGGCATAAATGATTGCCTGACAAGCATCTATGCCCGCATATTGTAACATTGTTACCATGAAATTGCTGAGCGCTTTACAATCGCCGTATTTCTTTTTTCCCACAAAATCAGCGTCAAATGACTGCCAGCCGCCGATGCCGATTTGAATGCTTACGTAGCGGTAGTTTTCCTGTAAATAACGATAAAGCGCCTCCACTTTTTCCCTTGTGCTTTTTTTATCCTGCGTCAATTTTCGAATGGTTTCCTGCATGGATTCCGACAGGTGGTTGCGATTTTGGTTCAACTGGAAAAAGAAACGTCCAATACCGGCCCAGTCGCTGAAATCGCCGCTGAAATCGTCGATGCGTACGCGTGCGGGCGCAAGCACAATGCTGGCATAGACGCCAGTCAGATAGGGATTATGCACCTCGTTTTCCTGCGCCGGCAAGTCCCGGAAGGTCCAACTGCGCGTCATTTCATCCTGGGTAGACGCCTCGGTGGGTTGCAAGTTGCCTGCGTTGATTACTTTCCAGCGAAGCGGGTAATCTTTAGGCGTAGTAATATGAAAATCAGCCTGTTGTACGGATTGTCCCAGCCGTTGGACCACAAAATCAGGAATGCGAAAAAAGCCGTGTACGCTTTTGCGCGCCCTGAATTCCACGGTGTACGGATAATTGCTGTACGACATTTCGATGGCTTTTACATGAATATCCATGAACTCATATTCCTCGCTGCCGCCGTATTTCCGGATGTCGTTTTTATCGCTTTCCCGCACAAGATTACCTGCTGCATCGAATAAGCGGGCTTTTATTTCTTCCACTTTGACAAAGTTATCTTCCATTTCCGTCCAGGTATTGAAGGCTTTGCCGTTGGCATTTAAAATGGTAATCGTGACGATTTGTTCCATCACCGCTTCCCCGGGAGCCGTCACATGAAACACGGTACTAGAGGAACGCACAACCGATCCTGCATTGGTCATACAAGCAGGCGGAATGTTGTCGACGCTCCACACGGTTTGGGCTTGAAGAAATGAAAATGTTGTGTAGAAGATCGCAAAAAACAAGAAACGCATAGTGAGATTAATTGGTTGGTTATGAACTATTTATAACTTTTTCAATACGATTTGAGATTGTATTTTATCCGTAGCAAGGTGGAAAAATTGTTGTAAGCCGACGTATTCATCGGGACCGAAATTCAGTTTCTGAAGTTGCATCTTAAAAATGATCTGCAAACTGTTTTCGCCGTGCCGGGTACAGGAAAAGGATAGTTTTCCGGCGTTTTCCGGCAATGAAATCGTGGCGTCAGCGGGCAGTTCTTCTACGTGATAGCCGGGCGGCAATTGCAGGCTCAGCACGTAATTCCCTTTGGTTGGGCATGGAAAATTGACCGGATAGGCACGGCTTGCCGATTTGAACGGGTTTTCCAGAAAAACAAAGTCGAGTATAGGTTTGAAATAAATGTAATCGTTGACCGCATTGGCGGCGCCTGTAATCCGGCATTTGAATTGTGCCACAATCGGTTTGTCCAATTCCTGTACACGGTTGATTTTGATGGAATCAAATTGAATATCAGCCAGTTGCGCGCTGAAGGTCTTTTTTAAGAAATCGACTTCTTTTTCATGTTCCAAGGTTGTACGCCAATCGGCGGCTAAAGCCCCTGCAGCCGACAAACTGAAATTGCCGCTCAGGTCGCCGTCTTCGTTCATCTGAAGGTTGCCGTACCAGGTTTCCGACAATTCTCGCGCGACGAGGGGCACCCATTTTGTGCCTTTTATCCGCACAATACGCCCTACGCCGTTGCAATGTTCAGGCTGTAGCTCGTTCAAGGAATGGTATGGGCTGGTGGCATCCAACAGGATTCCGTTCAGGCTGTCGGTTGGAACGTATGCAAGAACCGAGTTGAATTGTTTTAAAACGGGAAACTCCTGCACAACCAATCCGTTGCTGCGCGTGCTGACCAAAACAGGGTATGATTTTACGCCCACGCGGCGCAGCAAGGCCGTCAGGCTCATGTTTACCTGGGCGCTGCTCCCCGCTTTTTGTTTAAAAACTTCATTGGGCGTGCTTGCCGGGAACAGGCTGAAGGATTCGTCCCATTTGATGTTTTTACTGATAAATCGGAGGGCTTTTTCCGCGATAACAGTGCCTGAATCGCCTGGAGAAAGCAGTGGCCTAAATGCCTTTTCAAGTTGGTTGGAGGCCAAAGAATCGAGGTAAAAACGCCCAAAAATCGAATTTTGGGTCAAAAAAAGCGTCAAACCATCCCAATCGGTGAGGATGTTTCCGTCAATTAGGAAAGCGGTACTAATGCGTTTTATTTGAAATTGTATCTGTGCGCGGTAGTCGTCGGGCGCAGCGGTGTACGGCTCTGGTTTGAAGGCCGGGATGTCGGCCAGGGTGTATTTGGTGAAATTGTAATTGAGTTGTTCTGCTTCATGCCAGACCAGTTTGTCGTAGGTACTGTCTTTAACCTCCATTGTTTCAGGGGTTCTTATGACATGCACGTATTTGACATCAGACGGTGTGGAAACCGTCAGTTCACTCCATCTGATCGGTATTTCCTCCTGAAAATACCATTCGTACAGGCTGAAAACATCGGCCGAACGCAATTCGTAACGGTATTCGATGATGGAACCTTTTTGCAGGTTGGGAATGAATATTTTTTTGGCCAGCCATTTATCCGTTACCGTTTCGGTGAAAACGTTGTCAGATTTAACCTTTTCCACCCGCCCGGAAGGTGAAACGACCTGAATATCCAGGTCGGTCATTTTTTCTTCTTCTTTGTTGGCGCGGTAAAAAATGCGCAAATTCCCTTGATTGAAAGCGGAAACATCAAATACTTTAATCCTGCGGCGTCGGTTGAGTTGCACCACGGCTTTGCGTTTGCGCGCGTAAAGTTGGAGTTCGCCTATGTCCTGCAAAACGAGCGCTGTGGCGTTGGAGTCTTTGGGATAAATCGTCATGGCCAAATCGGCGGTGGGAAAATCGCCCCAGCGCTGCGGCTCAAACGTGGCTGATTTTTTTTGTGCGCACAAACTGGCTACACAAAACAGGAATACGACAGGTAAAAGGGATTTTAGCGTCATATTAGGGCGTTTGGGCAATTAAATTGACTGTTAACAGTAACAATTCAAAAGGGGTAAAGGCTTTTGGCATAGCGGAATGATGGTGTTATGATGACTTGTTGTATCACAAAAACGCTGCCAATTCCGGTTTTCTTGCAAAGCAGTGTTTTTTTAATCATTCACCCACAAATTTTCTAACGGCTTTACCACCTGCTTCCCTTTCGGATTAATCACCGACTCCTGCTGGTTGATGCTTTCCTGGTGAATCGCCTCCAAAAACATGGAGATAAACTCCGGGCTTAACTCATTTTTTGCGCCGCGCCGGCTCAGGGCTTCGCGCAACGAACGGTAGCGCTCCGGTTGAAGCACCGCTACATTTTTTACTTTTTTCACCGCGCCGATTTCCCGAACTAAGTGCATACGACGGGCGATCATGGTGATAATTTCCTCGTCGAGATCGTCTAATTCGCTGCGGTAATTTTCAATTTGGGCCAAATAATCGGGATCGTCGGAACTGAGCGGACGAAGAATGAGGCTGCGGACCATCGCGCCAAATTGTTCGGGCGTAATTTGTTGGGAAGCATCGCTCCAGGCTTCGTCGGGGGTGGGGTGCGATTCCACCATGAGGCCGTCGAAGTTCAGGTCGAAGGCTTTTTGGGCGGTTTCGGCCAGAATGTCGCGGCGGCCGCAAATGTGGCTGATGTCGCAAATCAATTCCAGATCCGGGAATTCCTGCTTGAGGTCGATGGCCAATTGCCAGCGCGGCACATTGCGGTATTTAGAGTCGCCATAACTTGAAAATCCGCGATGGACGGCGGCAATTCGGCGCAAACCGGCTTTGTACAAGCGTTCAATGGCGCCAACCCAGAGTTTGTAATCGGGATTGACCGGATTTTTTACAATTACCGGAATATCGGAACCGGCCATGGCGTCGGCAATTTCCTGCACCGAAAACGGGTTCACCGTGGTGCGCGCGCCGATCCAAAAAACATCAATGCCGTATTTGAGGCAGTCGTACACGTGTTGAGCGTTGGCCACTTCGGTGGTGACGTGCATACCGGTTTCCTCCTTCACCCGTTTGAGCCAGCGCAAGCCGGGTACGCCCACGCCCTCGAATGCGCCCGGACGCGTGCGAGGTTTCCAGATGCCAGCGCGGAACAAATCGGGGCGCTCCAATTCCGGTAGGGCGTTGAGTTGATGCGCGGTGGCCAATACTTGCTCCTCTGTTTCGGCGCTACAAGGGCCTGCAATCAGAATCGGACGGGTAACGTGGGGGAATATCGGTTGGAATTGCATACTTTCAATGTTTTCTGAAAGAACAAAAATAATGGATTTAAGTTTGGGTGGGGGTGTTTGTTTTTGTGAGGTTGCTATTCAGGAATGCTGCGTTTTTACAGTAGGTTTTTGGGGGGCAGGTAAAGGAATTTCGAGCGTTTTTCTTGGCCACCCCAAACCCCTGAAGGGGCCGATCTCAATGGGTTAATAATCAATTCTTTATGGGACTAAAGGGTTTGGGTAGGGGATGATACTCGGTTGTTTTTGAAACACTTTTTTGAAATACCAAGTCAACGAATTATTCAAGATGAATTTCAAATTAGTTCCATAATGCACAGATTATCAACTCCTTGAGATCGGCCCCTTCAGGGGTTTGGGGCGAACAGCCGAAGCACAAGCATCCATTCCAACAAAATAAAATTCCTTTAAAGTGATAATGAAGGACTAAGTTGCCTGCAATAATCACCCCGCAACAAACGCCGCCAAAGACCCGCTCAACGCACCCGCTTGCTGCGCTTTTATCAAGGCCGATCCAATAATGGCGATTTCCACCGTTTCCGTCACTAAACGCGCCTGTTCCGGGGTGGAAATCCCGAATCCGATGCCGATGCGCGCGCTGGGTTTCGCTGCTTTGATTCGCCCGATTACCGCTTGCAAACGCGGATGCAGGCTAAACGAAGCGCCCGTAATTTTAAAATCGGACATCAGGTAATAAAAATCATAAGGTAAATTGAGCAGTTTGTCGAGCCGCACGTCGGGCACGTTGGCGGCTAAAACCGGCACCAATTTAATCTCGAATCCTTTGTTTGCGGCCTCCTCCATGAAGGACAGCGCCAGGGAACTGTCAACCGGCAAATCCGGTATAATCAGGTGTTTTACCCCAACTTGCGACATGGCAGCGGTAAAATGCTCCGGCCCGTAGGCAAAAACGCGGTTCAGGTACGACATCACCATAATTTCCTGTTGCGGGTACTTGGCCCGAATGGTTTTAATAGCCACTAAACAATCGTCGACTGAAATATGCTGCCGTTCAATTGCTTCCTGGCAGGCGGCGGTAATCACCGGTCCGTCGGCGGTAGGGTGCGAAAACGGGATTTGCAGTTCCAGGATTTGGATGCCGGCCTGCACGTATTGAAAGGCCGTTTGGATACTCTCCAGAAGCGTGGGATAACCGAGCACCAAATGACCCATGATAGGTGTTATTTGTTTCATAATGAGTCGTTTAGCAGTTTTTGGGCGTAGGCTTTCAGGCTGTCTTCCTGAAAATGGCGCATGGTGATAAACAAGTCTTTTTCCCCGCGTCCGGAAGCATTTACCACCACAATCTGTTCTGGCGACAATTCAGCGGCCAATTTAAAAGCATAGGCAAATGCGTGCGCCGATTCAAGGGCCGGAATGATGCCTTCCATGCGGGCCAAACGCTGCACGGCGTCGAGGGCTTCCTGGTCGGTGGCGATTTCAAAACGAACCCTACCTTCATCGGCTAAATGCGCGAGGATGGGACTGATGCCGCAATAATCTAATCCAGCCGAAACCGAGTGCGTACCGGCAATGTTTCCGTCGTGATCTTGCAGAAAATAAGCATGATAACCTTCAAAAATGCCTTGTTTGCCTTGTAGCATCTTGGCGGCATGTTCGCCGACTTGGGTGCCGCGCCCGCCCGCCTCTACACCGATCAATTCCACGGATTCATCATCGAGGAAATCATAAAACATACCCATTGCGTTGGAGCCGCCGCCCACGCAGGCGATGCAGACATCGGGTAAACGACCGGTAACTGCCTTGCATTGGCTGCGGATTTCTTCGCCCACGATTTTTTGAAAAAACGTGTTCATGGCAGGGTAGGGGTGTGGCCCTACGGCCGAGCCGAGCAGGTAATAGGTTTCGTCGGGATTGGCCACCCAGTCTTTAAACGCAGCGATAACAGCGTCGTTCAGGGTTTGGCTGCCTTCTTCAACGGCGATTACGCGGGTGCCTAAAAGTTCCATCCAATACACGTTTGGGCGCTGGCGTTCGTAGTCTTTTTTACCCATGTACACGGTGCAATCCAGGCCGAGCCGGGCACACACGGCCGCTGTGGCGTATCCGTGTTGCCCGGCTCCGGTTTCGGCAATGATGCGTGTTTTGCCCAAACGTTTGGCCAATAATGCCTGGCCGATGCAATGATTAATTTTATGCGCGCCGGTATGGCTCAAGCCCTCGTTTTTCAAAAACAGCTGCGCGCCACCGATCTGCGCCGAAAGTCGGGGCAGGGGCGTAAAAGCAGTGGGGCGACCGGAAAATTCTTTTAAAGTGCGGTGGAATTCTTCTAAAAAAACGGCGTTGGTTTTGATTTCCTCAAAAGCCGTGGCTATGGCCCCTAAACCGGGGAGCAGGACCTCCGGGACGTAACAACCGCCATAAGGACCGAAATAGCCCTTGCTTTCTTGAATTTCTGCTTTGAAACGAAGTGAAGTATCTTGCATAGTGTATTGGTGTATCAGTACGATGATGCAAAGATAGGAGCATTTGTTTCAAAGATGCAAGGGATGGGGGAAAAAAGATGGGATGCCCGATTTAGAGGGGGATGGGACGCAGATGACGCAGACCCTTCCAGGGCGCAGATTTAAAAGGATTTTCCGAATGCGAGGGTCTGCGTCATCCGCCTCCCCTCCCCTCGCACTCGCACTCGGAAAATCCTTTTTAATCTGTGTCCTGACAGGATCCGCGTCATTCGCGTCCCCTCCCCTCGCATTCGGAAAATCCTTTTAAAATCTGTGTCCTGACAGGATCCGCGTCATCTGCGTCCCATCCCTCGCACTCGGAAAATCCTTTTCAAATCTGCGCCCTGGAAGGGTCTGCGTCATCCGCGTCCCATTCCTCGCAATCGGCAGAAAATCAATTACTTATGCCGTTTCCACTCCGTCACAGCCGACGTAATATCCTTTTCGATTTCCTTGTAGTAATCCGTTTCATCCTTAGAGGCTTTGCTGGCTTCCGTTACTTTATCAGACATGGCTACGGCGCCTTTATAGTCGCCTTTTTTGGCTAAGGCCTGTGCATTCAGCCAAAGGTTCCAGACTTCCGGTTTGAGTTTTACACTCTCTTCCGCGTGGCTGAGGGCCATTGCAACATCGCCGTTGTTGTTGAGCAGAAATTCGGCTGCATTGCCGTGGATGCCCCATTTTTTATCTTCCGGAGCCGTTGCCAGCCCTTTTTCGATGTTGGCCAAGGCGATTTTCATCGTTTCCATGCTGAATGGTACTACAATGCGTTTGCGTTCCCATTCCAACACGATTGCGCCTTGGTCGATGCCGCGCTCATCAATACTGTATTGAAGGCGTTCTGCGGGTTTTACCAGGCCTTCGATTTTGATGTCAACGCGGGCAACGTCTTTATCTTCTTTGTAATCGTAAGCGCCCCATTGTTCAAAGTCGGAGTTGAAAATGGCCGTCCAGGTAGCGCCGTTTTTCGGGATCAGGAAAAAAGCATAGCGGCCGCGGGAGATCGGCACATCGCCCACTTTTACATCGGTGCTGAAAGTGATGTTGGTGCATTTGTTTGCACCTGCGCGCCAAACCTGGTCGTAAGGAACCAAGGCGCCGAAAATGGCGCGTTTGCGCACCGCCGGAGCCGAGTATTCAATGGTAACATCCGTGAGGCCGACGCGGTACGTTACCGATGCTTTCGGGCTTTTCTGTGGAAGTTCTACTTGGGCAAAAAGACTGCTTGAAAGGAACAGCAAAAAGAAGAGATTGATTGTGTGTTTCATCGTTATTAGATTTGAGTATTTTAAATTGACAGGCAAAAAAAGAGAACAACGCTAAAATTGTTTGCATTTTTCGGCCGGTATTCGCAGGCGCGACAATCGGTTTTGTCTGAAAAATGCAGAATACATTGAACTGTGGTGAAAAAAATCATTAAAAACCTGACTTTTTGGGTATTATTGGCCATTTCCTTCGGCATTTTGCTGGGCGCATTCGACCCTGCCAAGGCTGTTCAAATGGATTTTTTGGGCAAATGGTTTATTCAAGCCGTGAAGGTTTTTATCCTGCCGATTATTTTTTTAACCATTACCCTCGGCATTAGCGGCATCGGAAACCTGCGCAAAGTAGGCGAAACCGGCGGCAAAGCCCTGCTCTATTTTGAGGTCGTCACCACGCTTGCACTCATTATCGGGGTAGTCGTGGCCAACCTGATCCGACCCGGCGACGGGGTTGATACCACACACGCTGCCCTGAAGGATGTGGGAACTTATGTGCAAAAGGCTGAACAGTTTAGTTGGGGTAAGTTTTTTGCCGAAAATTTGACGCTTCAAGTGCTGGGCTGCTCCCTGATATTCGGCATTTTGATGAGTCGATTTGGGCGGAACACCCGGCTTTCGCGCGCGCTGGAAACGGCTTCTAAATATGTATTCAAAGGCTTACATATTGTAATGTACCTGTCGCCGCTTGGCGCGTTTGGCGGTATGGCCTTTACGGTTGGCAAATTCGGATTAGCCTCCCTGTTGTCGCTGGCCAAACTAATGTTGACGGTCTACTGCACGATGGCCATTTTTATTTTTGTGGTACTGGCCTTTATTTTACGGCAATACAAAATCCGAATTTGGGCTTTTCTTAAATACATTCGCGATGAACTTTTAATCGTGCTTGGAACTTCATCTTCCGAGGCGGCCTTGCCTTCTTTGATGGAAAAACTTGAACGTATGGGCTGCGACCGCACGGTGGTGGGCTTAGTGGTGCCGGCGGGTTACTCTTTTAACTTAGACGGCACGACGATTTATTTGTCAATGGCCGTTATTTTCCTGGCCCAGGCTTACGGGATTCACCTGAATTGGGATCAGATTTTGCTGATTTGCGGGGTTTTGATGGTAACGTCCAAGGGCGCGGCGGGCGTAACCGGCAGCGGATTTATCGTGTTGGCTTCTACTTTACAAGCCTTGCACGCAATTCCGATAGAAGGGTTGGCGCTCCTGCTTGGTGTGGATCGGTTTATGTCGGAAGCGCGGGCCATCACCAATTTGATCGGCAATGGCGTGGCCACGATTTGGCTGGCCAACAATGAAGGTGTTTTTGACCGGAAAAAAATGGAACAAGCCTTTGCGCTGGAAGAAGCGGAAAGATTTTATGAAATTTAAACCAATTCCTTCCGGCGTTCCTTCGCCAATTCTACCCCATGTTTATCGCAGGCCGCTTTCAAGGCTTCAAACATATAACCCAGTGTTTCTTCATAATGTTCGCCCATAACCCAACAGCCGATTTCAGCCTTCATGTCGTCGCGGGTAATGCCTTTTATCGTCACATGTGCGCTGGTTCCTTTTAACGTATATTGCCAGTTTTCAACGACCTCTTGCGCGGCTGCGCGCAAAGCCTCAAGGGATGTTTGGCTATTTACCAGCAACGAAACCTCTACTTGTATTTCCGCTTTATCAAGTATGTTTTCGATAGGGCCTTCGGTCATTTTTCCGTTTGGAATGATGATGCGTTTGCCTTGTTGGGTGTGTAAAATGGTATTGAAAATTTGAATTTCAGCCACCACCCCGGATAAACCCGCCACCGTAAGCCGATCGCCCACTTTGTATGGACGAAATAATAAAATCAGCACGCCGCTGGCAAAATTGCCCAAACTCCCTTGTAAGGCTAAGCCAACGGAAAACGCAATGGCGGAAAAAATGGCAATGAAGGAAGTGGTTTCCAGTCCCACCATGCTCGCTACAACCAGCAACAAAACCACCTTCATGCCCACATCGTTGAGGGATACAAAGAATGGGCGCAGGCTGTCGTCGACTTTTCGGGCCTTTAAAAAAGACTCGAAGGCTTGTGTAATACGACGGATCACCCAAAGGCCCGCAAAGAGGATAATAATGGCCATCAGGAACTTCGGACCGTAATTCCAGGCGAAATCTATCAGTTTGTCGATGTACGTTTTTGCTTCCACGAGCGTTAATTTGTGTTACTAAATGCCTGATCGGGCATGTTTGGCGAAAAGACCCGCAAAGGTTGGTAAAATGCTTCAACTGTTTTGCGATTTTTGCGTCTTAATCTGAAACAACACTCACTTTCATATTTACATTCTTGAATGAAGAACCTCTTTTATGCGGCAATATTTGTCGCACTGACCCTGGGAATTGCCTGTACGCCTAAGACCGGCACCCAAACCGCCGCGACGCCGAAGCCACCGGCAGAACAAATTAATTACGATACCATCGGCAAACCGGATATCGGCGAAGGGGAGGAAGGCGAAGAACCGGCTGAATATAATTATTTAGACGGTGCGGAAGTAAAACCGCAAACCGCCATGAATGCCGATTCGTTAACATCTTACCAGGCATCGCATACCTTCGAACATGACCTGATTCACACCAAAATTGAAATTTCATTCGATTGGGCAAAAAAATACGCAAACGGTAAAGCGACCCTGACGCTGCGCCCTTGGTTTTATGCCACCAATTCTTTGACCTTAGATGCCAAAAACTTTGATATTCAATCTGTTACGTTTGAAGGCAAAACGGATCAACTCAAATATAAGTACGATAAATCGCAAATCGTCATTGACCTGGGCCGAACGTTCACCAACAAAGAAGAATTTAAAATAGTCATCGTTTACACCGCCAAACCCGATGAACGCGAGAACATCGGCGGCAGCGCGGCCATTACCAGCGACAAAGGTTTGTACTTCATCAATGCCGACGGCGCCGACCCGGATAAACCGAAACAAATCTGGTCGCAAGGCGAAACGGAAAGCAATTCATGCTGGTTTCCGACCATCGACAAACCCAATGAGCGCTGCACCGAGGAAATGTACATTACGGTGGAGGATAAGTACAAAACCCTGTCGAATGGCCTGTTAATCAGTTCCAAGAAAAACGCCGATGGCACCCGCACCGATTATTGGAAAATGGACAAACCGCACGCGCCTTACTTGTTTATGATTGCCGTCGGCGAATTTGCTGTGGTAAAAGACAAATGGCGCGGCATTGATGTGGACTATTATGTGGAACCGAAATATGCGCAATACGCCCGTGAAATTTACCCATATACGACGGAAATGCTGGAGTTTTTCTCCAATAAATTGAACTACCAGTACGCCTGGCCTAAGTTTTCCCAAATCATCGTGCGCGATTACGTGAGTGGCGCCATGGAAAACACCACGGCTGTTATTTTCGGCGATTATATTCAAAAAAACACCCGCGAACTGCTTGACGACCACCTGACCAACGAAAAAGTCGTGGCCCACGAAATGTTCCACCACTGGTTTGGCGACTTAGTGACGACCGAAAGTTGGTCAAATTTGACCCTCAATGAAGGTTTTGCCAACTACTCGGAATACCTCTGGCTGGAATACAAACACGGTCGCGATGCCGCTGATGACCATGAATTGCAGGAGCAACAAGGCTATATTTTTTCAGCAGCCGGCGGCGGACACCCGCTCATCAACTTCGGGTATAACAACCGCGAGGACATGTTTGACGCGCATTCGTACAACAAAGGCGGCGCGGTATTGCACATGCTCCGTACTTTGGTTGGCGACGATGCCTTTTTTGCCGCACTCAGCCGCTATTTGAAAAAGAACGAATTTACAGATGTGGAGGCCCACGAGTTACGCCTGGCGTTTGAAGACGTCACGGGGCAGGATTTGAATTGGTTCTGGAACCAGTGGTTTTACGGCGCAGGCCATCCGAACCTTGATATTACTTACGGCTGGGACGAAAGCGCGAAAAAAGCCTCCGTTACCATTGAACAAAGCCAGGACGGCGCCAATATCGCGCGCGTGTTCAACCTGCCTTTAGCCGTCGACATTTACGACGCATCCGGTCATGCGCGGCGCGTGCAAATCCGCACTACTTTGCGCAAACAGACCTTTACGTTTGACGCGCCTGCGAAGCCTGCTTTAATCAATGTAGATGCTGAAAAAGCCTTGCTTTGTGTAAAAGACGACCACCACACGCCGGAAGAATGGGCCTTCATGTACGCGCACGCGCCCCTGTTCCGCGACCGGCACGAAGCGCTTGAAGCGCTGCAAAGCGACGCTTCTGACCTGGCAAAACAGACGTTTAAAGCTGCTTTAAAAGATAAATATTACGGCATCCGCGACTTCGCGATGCAACATGCCGACATGCAGAATGCCGACGTGCGCGCTGCGGTCGTTGCGATGGCCGATACGGAAACCGAACCACGCACGCGGGCTGCCGCGATTTCATTATTAGGCGAAACCGCTGATCCTCAATACATTGCAGTGGTGCGCAAAGGGCTTGACCCCGCGCAGGCATACAGTGTGGTCGGTGCGGCCTTAGCGGCTCTGACTAAAATTGATCCACAGGCAGCCATTGAAGCCTCAAAGTCGCTGCAAAATGATGATAACGAAGCAATTACGCAGACTTTAACCGAGTTATACGCACAAAAACCGGAGCGTGTAAATTTACCTTATTTTGATGCCAGAATGGCCAAGGTTGATCAAATGGCTGCTTTTTCGTTTTTTGATAGTTACCAAAAAATGCTGGTCGGCATCGGAGATCCTGCGCTGACGGATCAAGGTGTTGAAAAAATGAAAGCCATTGCGCTGAACCTCAAAACCAGCCAGTGGCGTCGTTTCGGGTCGACCAAGGCGATTGCGGATTTGCGCAACAAGTTTAAAGCCGACGGCAATGCCGAAAAAGCGGCTGCGCTTGAAAAAACCTTGTCTGAAATTAAGGCAAACGAGACGGACCCGACTTTGAAAATGTATTACAATATGTTTTAAGGGGTGGGCGTATGTGGCCTTTGTGTGTATCGCATTAATTGATTTGTTCTAACCTGCTGAAGTTCAAAAGATACTCATCAGATGACTCAAAGTTATCAGATGCGTATCTTTTGAACATCTGCGATTTCGACGTTGCCAATTTCCATAAGTCCGTGACATTGCACTTTTGGGGTGGGGTGAAGAGGCGAATAAGAAACGTTCACTCCAACAAAACTAAATTTTACGTTTGCTATTTTGAAAAGCGGACGTATCTTTGCATCCGCTTTTGAAGAAAAGCAGTTTCATTGGAAAAATGACCCTATTTTGATGTTTTTTCAATGTTTTTAAAATGCCACTTTAGCTCAGCGGTAGAGCAGCTGATTCGTAATCAGCAGGTCGAGGGTTCAAATCCCTTGAGTGGCTCCAGGCAAAACCTTACCCGATTCGGGATGTAGCGCAGCCCGGTAGCGCGCGTCGTTCGGGACGACGAGGTCGCTGGTTCGAATCCAGTCATCCCGACTTGCAAACGCAATGATCTGTTTTGGATAGTTGCGTTTTTTTGTTCCCCTTTACGACAAATCTTTCATGATAATTTTTTGGCCATTTTATAGTTGGGCAATTCAACGCCTTTAAGGGCAATCGTAATTGGTTTGTTTCGGGCAACGAGCACAAATTGGTTTGTAATGAAATACATCCTCAACCCCCAATCAACACGAAACCCGCCCAATAAAATGGTTGCGGATATTTTTTGCGGATGGATGTCTGTGCCGCCCGGAATGCATCCGTCTTTGATTTTCCGCCAAGCCAGTTTTGATAAAAAATTTGCATAAATTCCTTCCCGACTTTGTCATCAATATCCCACAAGGAGAGTAAAACATGGCGGGCGCCGGCTATGCGCAAAGCCCGTTGTAACCCAAAAACACCTTCGCCGTTCTGGATTTTCCCCTGGGCTGTCTGGCAAGCGGAAAGCACCACAAGTTGGGTTTTCTCTAAGTGCATATTCTGGACTTC